>NZ_JBEZGX010000010.1:0-158419 GCF_040650235.1 Kitasatospora sp. NPDC048722 | reverse complement strand
AGGGTCCTCGACCCTTGAGCCACCGTCCGGTTCTTCCGGATCTCGAACATCGCACCCCTTGAAGTGGGGTGTTGCAACGATCCCTAGAACTCAAGCACAGGTCGGGGGCCTCTCGCTGCTACGTGCCCCAGGCAGGATTCGAACCTGCGACACCGGCTTTAGGAGCACAGCTGTCGGTTAACCGCCCTGACCTGCGCCGAAGCGCCCCTGCGGGTCTACCCCGGGTTCTCTCCGCCGCCGCCCGTCATTCCCCGTGGTTCCCCGCCCGTCCTGGCACGGCTGTGGCACGAGCGGCACTGCCCCATTACGGCAGTGGGCAGAACGCGATGGTCGCATCGTCGTCCTGCTTGAAGCGCGGCGGCGGAATCCATCCGGTCTGGGGGCCTCAACCCAACCCTCCCTCAATCCCGGAGGGTCACGCTGGATGTCGTCACGGCACGGGCACGAGCCGACCTGTGAAGCCTTCGTCGACGAGCCTCGCGTAGGCAGCGCTCACATCATCGGGCACCGTTTGACTCACCATAAAGCCCTGTTGGGGATAGATCAGCAAGCGCTGCAAGGCACCAACGAGCATGTCAATGACGCGCTTCGCGTCCCCGATGGAGTCCACGTATTCCATGAAGGTCATGGGCGTGGAAGCGCTCACAACCTCAACCCCCGGCCACAGCTTCCGTGCGGTGGCGTACGCGCGTCGCTCCTCGTAAGGCTTGCTTACCAGCAGCACGGACGAGACGTCCACGCCTCCCTGTTCGAGCAGTTCCCGTGAGTAACGGATGTTCTCACCGGTATTCCGGGCTCGCGGCTCCACCAACACCGCCGACGCAGGCACGCCGAGTTCCAGCGCCCGCTCTCGGTAATGGACGGCTTCCCCTCGCGGCATGAGCGCTTGCGTCGTGCGACTGGTGGCACCGGTGAATACGATCAGGGGCGCCATGCCGCGCCGGTACAGGTCCACGGTCGCGTCCGCCACGCCCAGGTCGTGGCTGCCAAGACCGATGGCAACCGAGCATGGGCGAGGCTCGTGATGCATCTGGTGAAAGTCCCAGACCATCTTGGCGTCCGCCCATGCCTGCGCCGAGATCATCGATCTTCCTCCTTGCCCTGCGCCGAATCGGGGACCTGGAAGTCGTAGCTCCAGGCGAACCGCGAGGCGGCATGAACACCTATGGCGAACTCCACCACCGTGCCGTCAGCCGTGTACACCGTTCGGTGCATCTCGACCACCGGCTCACCAGCCGGCAGTTGGAGGAGCCTGGCCTCCTCGGCGGTGGCAGCCCGTGCGAACAGTTCCTCTCGCATGTGGTCGATCTCGTATCCCGCGTCGTAGAGCACCCGGAAGCCGCCGCCGCGCCCGGCCGGGCCGGGGGTCGGATCGACGATTCGGGTCCCTTCCACATGCTCAGGCCGGTAGTAGCTGGTCAGGACGTGCGTCGGCTGCTCGCCCTCTTTAACCAGACGAGCGCGCGCATAGACCTCGGCGCCAGCCGGAAGGCCATGCGCCGCAGCAACAACGGATGGTGCCTCGATGCGGCTCACCGTCTGGGTCTGCTCATCCCGACGGTACGCACGACCGGATGCGACACGGTCCGCGATGAAGGCCACTTCATCGCCGTCGCGCCACTTGGCCTTGTCGTATCGGTCGATGCCCAAGCGCTTGAGCGGGGTCTGCGGCCGCACGATGGTCCCGTGCCCTCGCGAAGCGGTGACTAGCCCTTCCGCCTCAAGCGCTTTGTAAGCGGCGTGCACCGTGGCCTTGGAGCCTTCGCCCGCGTCCACGAGCGTCCGAATGTGCGGCAACCGATGCCCCGGCGCGTACTCCCCGCTTCTGATCCGTTCAGCCAGCTTGTCCGCCAGCTCTCGCCACTTGGGTGCCATGCGAGCTCCTTTCAACGAGACCAGTCAAACACAGTCCTAGGACTGTTGACAGCTGAGACGCAGTCAGGCATCGTCTTTCTCGGCAGCTCGCAGTCCTAGGACTGCGAGAGATCGGCTCTTCTTTGGGCTGCTCTGACCTGCACATACGCGCTCGACAGTTGTCGGGGGAAGGCGGCTTGGCCGCGCGCCCTACGGACTGTCGGTGACACGCCGATCTTTGAGAACTCAACAGTGTGCTGATCAAGAACGAGTGTCTTTGGTCCCCGATCCGTGCCATCTGGGGCGGGTCGGGGGTCATGGCTGCTCGTACATCGCGAGTGGCTGAGCCCGAATAAGTCGGGCCGCCGCGCTCCGGCCAAGGAACGCGCGGCGGCCCTCGGGCTCACTCACCCAACTACCAAGAGGTGAACCCGTGAAGTCGATTGTTGCAGGCCAACGGGCCGTTTCGGCCCTGGAGTACACGGAGCTGGCGCTCGGCATCGACAACGACCCGTTCGGGGCGCTGTTCGGTGGCGTGGCCGGCGAGAGCCCGGCGGAGTACGCCGCCCGTACCGACGTGGCCCGTGAGGTGCTGGCGGAGCTGTGGGAGTCGGACCCGGAGTCGGCGGAGGTCGCGGCGGAGCTGCTGCGGACCGCCCCGGTTCCGCTGCGGCGCCCGCGCCCCGCCGGTCGGCGGCCGCGTTCGGGGGTGGCGGCATGAGTGCCGAGGCCCGTGAGGCGGCCGCGCAGGCCGCCGCCGCTGCGGAAGCGGCCCGGATCGCCGCCGCCGCTGCGGCCGATGCCGCCCGCGCCACCCGGGAGGCGGCGCAGACCCTCATCGCCGCCAACGCACTCGGGGGTGCGTGATGGGCATCCTGCGAAAGGCCGCCGACCGCGCGGCGCAGGCGATGCCGGAGAACCACACGCTCTCCACCGTGGTGGCGTTCGCGTCTTCGGTCGCGCATGACGCCGACCTCACGACGGTCGCTGCCGCGACCTCCGGTCTGGGGGTGGCCGCGATCATCGCCCAGAAACTCCACGGCACGCCGGAGCCGCCGCCGGAGGGCGGGTACGCCGGTTTCACCACCGACGGCGAGAAGCCGAGGCGGGGGTGGAAGCGATGACCAAGGCTGGGAAGTTCTGGTTGGTCGTCGGCCTGTTGGCCGTGGCCGCGATGGCGTTCCGGGTCTCGTGGAACGCGCTGCGGGACGTGGCGTCCGCGATCGGCGCTGACTCGACCGCAGCCACGGTCTACCCGCTCGTCGTGGACGGGCTGATGGCGCTGGCGCTGGTCGTCGCCCTGGTGCTCACCGACGCCGACCGCCGGTTCGCCCTGCGGGTCCTGGCCGGGTACACGGCCGCGTCGCTGGTGCTCAACTACGTGCACGGTCTGGTGCCGACTCTGCACGGCGGTGGCCGGACCCGACTGGCCGAGTGGGCGCCCGCGCACTGGGCCCTGGTCCTGCTCGCGAGCAGCCTTCCGGTCGGGTCGATCTACTTCGGGTCGGATCTCGTGGCGAAGGTCCTGCACACCAAGCCCAAGGCCGACAAAACAGACCAGACCATGGCGAATCGGTCGGGGTCTGACCTGCCCGAACCCGGAACGGCCGAACCGGACTTCCCGCTGTGGGAATCGCCCGACCCTGCACCCGCCCCGGCCCCGTCCGCGCCGGTGGCCGGGCCAACCGAGGCACCGACCCAACATGCGTCCGCCGAACCGAACCGCAAGCCGACCGCCCCGGCGCCGGCCCGCCCGCGTCGGGCGACCGGCACGGTCCCGCAGTCGGCCCGGACCACCCGACCCAAGCGCACGCCGGACGAACTGCTCGCCGAAGCGCGGTCGGCCACAGTCGGGTGGCCCGACTCGGAACTGACCGCCGACCGAATCCGCAAAGCGGTCCACACGTCGGCCGAGAACGCCCGGACCCTGCGCGACACCCTCACCGCCGAGCGCGCCGCCGTCGCGCCCGACGGGCCGGAGCGGCCCGCGCTGCACGCCGTGCCCGACCCCGCCCCGGCCGCCGCCGACGCGACCGACACGCCCACCGAGACCACCAACTCCCCCGAGGAGCAGGCATCATGACCGCTCGCGCCGCCCGTTTCGCCGCCTCGTACGCCCTGCTCCGCGCCGCCGCCGACGTGGCGGACCACTGGATCCAGACCGACCACCAGGCCTCCACCAAGGGCCAGCACGACCACAACGACGGGCAGTCCAGCACGGCCGGCCGCCGCGCCTGCGCCGCCCACGTCGCCACCTACACCGCCACCCAGGGCGCCGCCCTGCTGGCCGGCACCCGCCTGCTCGGCGTCCGCCTGCGGCCCGGCCCCGTCGCCGCCGCCCTCGCCCTCTCGGCCGTCACCCACTACATCGCCGACCGCCGCGAACCCCTGCGCCACCTGGCCGACGCCACCGGCAAGGGCAACTTCGTCCGCCTCGCCGACCACGGCATGAACGGCGCCTACGCCCTCGACCAGGCCTGGCACCACACCGCCGAGACCATCGCCGCCCTCATCGCCTCCGCCTGACCACCACCACACACCACCCGCCGAAAGCCCCACACCGAGGAATAGTCATGGGCTTCTTCCGCAAGTCGTCGTCCGACAACAGCAGCAGCTCCAACCAGTCGTCCGAGCCGTCCGCGTTCGACTACGCCAAGGGCGGCCGATACGCGCGCGGCAGCGGCGAGCGCGGCCCGATCACCTCCCTGGCGTTCGAGTACGCCAAGGGCGGCAGCCTCCACGGCCTCAACCGCAACCCCGACGGCAGCCCCGAGACCGAGCGCCAGGCGATGATCCGCGAGCGCGAAGAGGCCGAGCGCGAGAGCCGTTTCCGCCGCTGACCAGCGCGACAAGAGCCACCACCAGCCCTGGGGCGGTCGCCTTGCAGACCGCCCCAGGCTCCCGTTCCGCCGCTCTGCCCACGCATCGCCACCGGCCGGAGGAACCGCCGTGACCGACCAGCTCACCACGTCCGGTCTGCCGTCCGACCCGCTGTTCATCGCCTACATGACCGTGTTCCAGACCGCCGCCGAGCACCTGCTCGCCTGCGAGGAATGCCAGGCCGCCCGGCCCTGCCCGGTCGGCGACCCGCTCCACGCCGACTTCCTCGCCAAACAGGCCGCGTGGGAGAACCAGCAGTACCGCAAGGCCCGCAACGAGCGGCGCCGAGCCCAGCGCAAGGCCGAGGCCCGCAGCCGCATGGCCCGCCACGCCGCCGGCCTGCTGGTCACCTTCGGCCCCTGGAAGGACGGCCGCCCGGCCGCCACCCCGGCCGACGTCGCCCGCCAGGCGAACGCCATGTACGGCGGCTACCTCAAGGGCGAACCCATCACCACCACCGAGGGCGCCGCCGCCCTGGAAGCGGTCCTGAACCACTGAACACCGGAGCCTGACCCGCGCTGACCTGCGCGGCAGCCCGGTTCGCACGATCCCCGGGACGGCCGCTCAGCTGGCCGGCGTCCGGCCGTCCCGGGGCCCCTTTCCGCACCACAGAGCAGTGAGGAAGGAAACCCCCAGTGAACCACCACACTCCCGGCGACGACGCCGAGAACGAGCTGTTCGAGCGCCTGGCCGCCGAGATGGCCGACGAAGGCGTGGTCGACCTCGCCAAGGCCCGCGCCGAACGCCGCCCCACCGCCACGGCCGTGGACGACGACGGCGACGACGGCCCGTCCGTCTACGTCGACCAGCCCGCCCCGGCGCCGCTGCCGGTGCCGGAGGGCGCCCGCCGCCCGATCCTCCCCGCGTGGCTGCTGTCCACGGCCGAGCTGAAGACCCAACTCGCCTACGTGGCCGGGCGGATGGGCCACACGGCCGCCTACCACGCGATCCGCACCCCGCTCTACGCCGGACGCCTCGCGGCGCGCTCGCCGCGCGGCGCCGCCCGTGCCCTGACCTTCCTGGGCCGGTGGACGTCGGATGCGGAGGGGCAGCCGCTGCGGGCGGCGGCGGCTCGGCGCGAGGACGCCGAGCTGTACCTGAAGCTGAGCCGGCAGCGCGACGGCCGGGTGCGGCTGCGGACCCTGATCACGCTGCTCGCCTCGGTGTTCGGCCTGACCGCCGTGATCGTGCTGCTCGTGATGACGAGCACGACGACCCTGCTCGCGCTCGCCGCGGCCGTGGTGCTCGCGCTCGGTGTCGCCGGCGCTCCGGCCGATGAGCCGCTGATCACCCGCGCCGTGGTGAAGGCGAGGGCGCCGAAGCTGACGTCGGACATGGTGGTGCGGGCTCTGGAGTCCCTGGGGATCGGCGGGATCACCTCCGCGAAGACCAAGGGCACCGCGATCACGTTCCCGGCCCCGATCATGCGGGACGGGCCCGGGTGGCGTGCGGACGTCGAACTGCCCCACGGCGTGACCGTGGCGGACGTGATGGGCAAGCGCGGCCAGCTCGCCTCGGGTCTGCGCCGGCCGGTCGGGACGGTGTGGCCGGAGCAGGCGAGGGGCGAGCACCCCGGCCGGATGGTGCTGTGGGTCGGGGACCAGGACATGGCCAAGGCCAAGCAGCCCGCCTGGCCCCTCGCCCGCAAGGGCACCGTGGACCTGTTCGACCCGGTGGCGTTCGCCACCGACCAGCGCGGCGCCTGGGTGAACGTCACCCTGACGTTCATCGCGGGCGTGATCGGCGCCGTCCCGCGCATGGGCAAGACCTTCCTGCTCCGCCTGCTCCTGCTCATCGCCGCCCTCGACCCCCGCGCGGAGCTGCACACCTACGACCTCAAGGGCACCGGCGACCTCGACCCGGTCGGCGAGAAGGTCTCCCACCGTCACCGGGCCGGCGACGACGACGAGGACATCGAGTACGCCATCGCCGACATGCGCGAGCTGCGGGCCGAGCTGCGGCGCCGCACCAAGGTGATCCGCTCCCTGCCCCGGGACGTCTGCCCGGAGTCCAAGGTCACCAGCAAGCTCGCCGACAACAAGTCCCTGCGACTGCACCCGATCGTGGTCGGGGTCGACGAGTGTCAGGTGTGGTTCGAGCACCCCAAGTACGGGGCGGAGTTCGAGGAGATCTGCACCGACCTCGTCAAGCGCGGCCCGGCGACGGGGATCGTGCTGCTGCTGGCCACCCAGCGCCCCGACGCCAAGTCCCTGCCCACCGGCATCTCGGCGAACGCGATCCTGCGGCTGTGCCTCAAGGTCATGGGGCAGGTCGAGAACGACATGGTCCTCGGGACCTCGGCGTACAAGAACGGCATCCGGGCGACCACCTTCACCCGCGAGGACCGGGGCATCGCGTACTACATCGGCGGTGAGGGCGCCGACGCGCAGATCGTCCGCTCCGTGTTCGTGGACGCCCCGGCGGCCGAGGCGATCGCACAGCGCGGACGCGAGGCCCGCGAGAAGGCCGGACTGCTGACCGGCCACGCCGGCGGTGGCACCGACGCGACGCCCGCGGCGGCGCCGTCCTACGACCTGCTCGCCGACGTCCTCGCCGTCATGGGCCCCGACGAGCCCAAGCTCTGGTCGGAGACGATCGTCGCCCGCCTGGCCGAGCTGCGGCCGGACTCGTACGGGCCGTGGGGCGCGCTGGAAGGCCAGGCGAGGGTCGAACAGTTGGTGACCGCGCTCAAGCCCTACGGCATCGCCACGGGCCAGGTGTGGGGCACCACGGACGCCGGGAAGGGCGCCAACCGGCGCGGCATCACCCGCGCCGACGTCCACGCGGCCGTCACTGAGCGCGACAAGAAGCGCAACGCCGGATAGCCCCGGAGAGCCCAGCAAGGGTGCTAGGCCTAGCGGCCACCCCCGCTAGACCTAGCACCCCCGCTAGCGGCCCGAACATCCCCTGATCAGGCCGCTAGCTCCTAGCGCGCCGCCCTCTAGACCTCCCGAAACCGCCCTGGAGGCATCCATGCCCCCCCTCATCCTCGCCGCGATAGCCGCCGCCCTGCTCGTCGCGCTCTGTTACGCCGCGCTGTGCGCGTCCAGCCCCTTCGGGGACTGCCGCAAGTGCGGCGGACTCGGCTTCCAGCTCACCACCGATCGCAAGGGCAAGCCCAAGCGCGGCAAGCACTGCCGCCGCTGCCGGGGCGTAGGCAAGCGCATCCGGGTGGGCCGCCACCTCTACAACGTCGCCCACCGCACCTGGACCGCCGGCACCAACTAGCCCACCCGCCCGCCTACCGCAGACCAGGAGATCCCGTGAATGTGACCCTCTCGATCGCCGCCGTCACCGGCGTCATCACGATCGTCCTCGTGTGGACCAAGCGCGTCGGCCCCGGCACCGCCCTCGTGGTCTGGCTCTCCGGCCTCACCGCCGCCTCAACCGGCCTGGCCGGGCCCGTCAACGACATGCTCGGCGCGATCGTCACCGCCGTCAGCCACCACTGACCCGGCCCCGTGATGACCGCCCCCGCCGCGATCCGGCCGCTCGCCGCCGTCCACCTGCGCGAAGCCCTGGAGGCGGCCGCCAACAGCGAACCGGCCGCCGCCCTCGCCGCCCTGATGCACATCGACCCCGACTCGTGGACCGCGATCCAGCAGCGCGCCCACCTGCTCGGCACCGACGTCCTCGACCTGCTCGCCACCGCCGCACGAACCGGAGGAACCCCGTGAGCACCCCCGCAGACATCGTCACCGCCGCCCTGCTCGGCACCGGCGCCGCCCTGTCCGCCGCCATCCTCATCAGCCAGCGCGGCGCCCGCGCCGAGTCCGCCGCCGTGATGCAGGTCCTCGCCGAATCCGCCGCCGAACGCGCCGCCCGCGCGGCGGCCGGGACGGACACCGCCCCGCCCGACGGCGGTGAAGGCGCCCCCGCCCCGGCCGCCGAGCAGCCCGCCCAGCTCGCCACCGTCCACGCCTTCCCCGAGAGGCGGGTGCGGCGTGCTGCCTGACACCACCCCGCACCCGTGGCGGGCGGTCGACCTGTTCGCCGGTGTCGGCGGGCTCGACCTGCCCGCCCGCGCGCTCGGCGTCCACGTGACCGGCATCGAGAAGAACGCGGACGCGTGCGCCACCCGTCGCGCCGCCGGCCTCGACACGATCGAGGACGACGTCCGTCGCCACGGGCCCGGCGACTTCCCGGACGCCGATCTGCTGCTCGGCGGGCCGCCCTGTCAGCCGTTCAGCGCGGCCGGCACCGGCGCCGGACGCCGGGCCCTGGGCGACATCGTGACGCTCGCCCACCTGCTCGCCGAGCGACGGCCCGTCGACCGCCACGGCCGCACCGAGACGGACGACCTGATCCGCCTCGTGCTGGAACCGCTCCGGTGGGCCCTCGACGCCTTGGACGCGGGGCGGCCGTTCGAGGGGGTCGTCCTGGAACAGGTGCCGGCCGTCCTGCCCGTGTGGCAGACCTACGCGGCGATCCTGCGGGCCGAGGGCTACAGCGCCGTCGCGGGCACCGTGCGGGCCGAGCAGTACGGCGTCCCGCAGACCCGCCGCCGGGCCGTCCTCATCGCCCGCCGCACCGGCACCGCCGCACTCCCGGCACCCACCCACCGGCCCTACACCAAGCGCGTGCCCCGCACGACCGGTGATCCGAACCTGCTGCCCTGGACGCCCATGGCCGATGTCCTGCCCGAACGCGGGCCGTTCACCGTCGTCTCCAACTACGGCACCGGCGGCGACCCCAAGGCCCGAGGACGACGCACCAGCGGCGAGCCGTCCGCCACCGTCACCGGCAAGATCTCCCGCGTCCGGGTCCTGGCCGACGACGGCACCGAAAGCCGATTCACCTGGGCCGAAGCAGGCGCCCCGCAGTCCTTCCCCGCCGACCACCCCTGGACCGGCCGCGACATCGGCCAGCAGATCGGCAACGCCGTCCCGCCCCGCCTCGCCCACCACCTCATCACCGCCGCCGCCACCGACGGCTAGGCGTGCCTTGGCCGCCCTCGACTGGCGCGACGCCCGCCACTACGACCGCACCGGCGACCGCCCGTGCCGCTGGTGCGGCCGGCCTACCCCACTGCGGGACGACCTGCGCAGGCCCTCGCACAAGGTCTGCGCCGAGATGAACGACGACGGCGGCCCCCTCCCGGCAAGAAGCGGGGCCGCCATCAATCCAGCAGAGAACTGGAGGCATCCAGCATGACCCAACTGACCGACGTTCGGGGAGAGCACCTGCTCGCCGCGCTCGCCCTGGCGGCATCCGGCGTGCCCGTGCTGCCGTTGCGGGCCGGGAAGGTGCCGTTCGGCAACTGCCGCCTCTGCGACCGCAACGCGTGCGGCGGCCGGCCGAACATGAAGACCCCCGGCCCCTGCCAGTGCCCGAAGCCGTGCCACGGCTGGGCCGCCGCCACCACCGACCCCGACGTCATCACCTCGCCCGCCTGGGCGCGGGCGTGGCGCGAGGCGGCGGCGGTCGCCTACCACCCCGGCGGCGCCGGCCTGACCGTCGTCGACCTCGACGACACCGACGCCATCACGTGGGCCCGCGAGGCACTGCCCGCCACCCGGACCGTGCGCACCACCCGGGGCGAACACTGGCTCTACCGGGGCGCCATGCCCTCCGCGAACGCCGTGCGACCGGGCGTGGACGTCAAGTCGCTGATGTCCTACGCCCGGTGGCTCGGCTACGGCGAGGGGCCGCTCACGGCCCTGCCGGACACCGTCCGGAGCCTGCTGGTGAAGGACCACGTCCCGGCCCGGCCGGCGCCTGTCACGGTGCCTGCCCCGGCCCGGGGCGGGCGGTGCCCGCACCGCACCCCGGCCTACCTCGAACGTGGCATCACCATGGCCGAGCAGCGCATCACCGAGGCGCCCAGCGGCGTGCACGCCGCCGTCTACGGGACTTTCCTCGCGGTGCTGTCCACGCACGGCCGCTGCGGGTGCCTGACCGAGGCACACACCGCGCGCCTGTTCGCCGCCGCGCAGGCCAAGGGCGAATCGCCCCGCCACTGCGCCGACGCCTGGGCCAACGCCCTGACCAGGCTGGGGATGTAGCCGTGGCCGAGGACGAGAAGACCCCGGCGCGCCAGATCATCGCCGACTACGCGCAGGCCCACTTCCGGTACTTCCGCACCGCCGACGGCACCGTGTACGCCCAGCGCACCGGCCACCCCGTGGCCCGTCCGATCCGCTCCCAGGGCACCACCGGCAGCCACCGCCAGGAACTCATGGTCGGCCTGTTCAAGGACGGGATCGGCGTCTTCAACGGAACCGCACTCAAGGAGGCGTTGGACTTGATCGAAGCACTCGCCCTGTCCGAGGACGTCCAGCCCGTCCACATCCGCGTCGCCCCCGGGTTCGACGGCGCCACCTGGCTCGACCTGGGCCGCGCCGACGGCAAGTCCGTGCGCATCCACCCCACCGGATGGGACATCCTCACCCCGGACCCGCGTGAGGTCTGCTGGAAGCGCACCCAGCTCACCGGGGAACTGCCCCTGCCCGTCAAGGACACTGACGGCAAGGGCATCGACCTCCTGCTGCGGCTGACGAACTTCGCCAACGCCCAGACGGAATGCCTGGCCATCGCCTGGCTGATCGGCTGCCTGGGGCCGTCCGTGCCCGTCCCCGCGCCGTTCCTCACCGGCCCCCAGGGCGCGGGCAAGTCCACCGGCGGCCGGATGCTCGTGCGGATCATCGAGGGCATGAGCGGCGACCTGCGCCGGGCCCCGAAAGGCGAGGAAGACCTGATCGCTGCGGTCGCGGCGGGATGGGTCACCGCCCTGGACAACCTCTCCCACATGACCCCGGACCTCTCCGACGCCATGTGCTGCATCGTGACCGGCGCCGAGAGCGTCAAACGCGCCCTGTTCACCGACGGCGACGTCCACCGCTCCGCCTACCGCCGGCCCCTGCTCCTGACCGGCATCGACGTCGGCGTCATCCGCCCCGACCTCGCCGAACGGCTCCTGCCCCTGCGCCTGGAACGCCCCAGCGTCAGGCGCACCGAGGCGGAGCTGTGGACGGAGTACGCGGAGATCCTGCCCGTAGTCCTCGGGTCCCTGCTCGACCTCACCGTGCAGGTCCGAGCGGCCGAGGCGGAGACCCCGACCGACCTGCGCATGGCGGACTTCGCCCACCTGTGCGCGCAGCTCGACGCGGCCACCAACCTGGGGGCGCTCGCCGCCTACCGGGCCAGCCTCGACGACCTCAACGACGACGTCATCGAAGGTGACCTGCTCGCGCAGACCGTCCTCATGCACGCCGAGACCATCGCCCCAGGCAGCGCGCAGCGCATGACGTCCACCCAGTGGGTGAGCCACCTGAGCAGCCTCTACAGCGGCGACGAGCTCCGCCCCCTGCCCAAAGGGTGGCCGACCACCGGCAAGGTCCTGTCCGACCGGCTCAAGCGCCTTCAGCCGGTGCTCGCCGCCCGGGGCGTCCTCATCGACACCGGCCGCGCACATGAAGGCCGCTACCTCGAAATGGCCCGCCCGGCCGCCCCCGCCCCCCACGAGCAGCAGCGGGCGTTCTGACCCGCGCTGCGGCACGGACAAGCAAGAAGAGCACCGGCCGCCGGGTGCTCTTCTTGCTGTTCGGCGAAGCCGCTGAGGTCGCGCCGCGAAGCGGCTCCTCCTTCACGCCCTGAGGCGCACCCGACTACAAGCAATCAGCCCTCCTTTTTTCCTAAGTAGGAAGACGCTGCGTCACCTGCGTCACCAGGCCCGGAAAACGGCCCCTGACCTGCGCCGGAGGGCGTGACGCAGACGACGGCCGCTGCGTCACGCCTGCGTCACCTACGTCACCCGGTGACGCGGCCCATGACGCAGCGGTGACGCAGCCCCCGGTCACTGCGTCACGCAAACCCCCAGGTCAGCGGCCTGCGTGACGCAGGTGACGCAGTGACGCAGAAATCCCCACCTAGGACAAACGCGCGCCGCGAGAGGCCCGAAGCCTGACGGTGCGCGACCGCACCCGCTACCAGCCCCACCCCCAGCTCGCCCAATCCGCCCGCAGGCAGGCCCGACCGGCACAGGAGGACCCCTTGGCCAACCACCGCGCACCGGAGCGCACCCGGACCGCTCCGGCCCTGCCGGAGCAGCTACTGAGCGTCCGAGAGGTCGCCGAGCTTCTCGGCACCTTGAAGACCAGCGGCGAACGCTTCCCCCGCCGGCTGATCGAGGAACGCCGGATCACCTTCGTCAAGGTCGGGCGCCATGTCCGCATCCCGGCCTCCGCCGTCGCCGAGTTCATCGCCGCCAACACCGTGCAGCCCATCACCGTCCGCCGCACCGCCACGAACAGGAACGCCGCCTGATGGCCAACAAGAAGAACAGCCGGCGCCGCTTCGGCGCCGTCCGCCAGCTCCCCTCCGGCCGCTGGCAGGTCCGGTACCGCGACCCGCTCACGGGCGCGCTGCGGCCCGACGAGAAGACGTACGCCACCAAGACGGACGCCGAGGTGAGGCTCAGCCAGCTCGAAGCCGACATCACCCGTGAGAAGTGGACCGATCCGGACGCCGGGAAGGTGAACTTCGGCGAGTACGCCGCTCGCTGGCTCAAGGAGCGCAAGCTGGAGGAGACCACGCGCGAGCGGTACGAGACCGCGCTGAGGCTGCACATCCTGCCCACCCTGGGCCCGAGGTTCGTCGTGCAGATCACCCCGGCACGGGTGCGGTCCTGGCGAACCGGGCTGCTGGAATCCGGGGTTGGCGAGCCGACCGTGGTCAAGGCGTACCAGATGCTGCGGGCCATCATGAACACCGCCTTGGACGACGAGCTGATCAAGCGCAACCCGTGCCGGATCAAGGGCGCCGACACGTACGACGTGCCGGAGCGGCCGGTCCTCTCGGTGACAGAGGTCTTCGCCGCGGCTAACGCCATCGCGCCCCGGTGGCGCGCGCTGGTGCTGGTCACCGCGTTCACCACGCTGCGGTTCGGCGAGCTGGCCGCGCTCCGCCGGCGGGACGTCGACCTGGACGCCCGGCTTCTGCGGGTCCGCCGCAACCAGGCCGAGCTGTACAGCGGGAAGCTCTACGACAAGGCGCCCAAGAGCCGGGCCGGGTTCCGCCCGGTGGCCTTCCCCGCCTCGATCGTGGACACCCTCCGCCACCACCTGGAGCACTACGCGGGGCAGGGCCCGAACGGCCACATGTTCATCGGGCCGCGAGGGGGCCGCCTGCGCCGGAGCAACTTCCGGGACGACTGGAGCGCCGCGAAGGCGAAGGCGAGGATCTCACCGGACGTGCACTTCCATGACCTGCGCCACACGGGGAACACCCTCGCCTCGCAGAGCGGCGCGAGCACGAGGGAGCTCATGACCCGCATGGGGCACAGCACGGCGCGGGCCGCGCTGATCTACCAGCACATGACCAGCGACCGCGACCGGGCCATCGCCGACAGGATGGGCGAGATGGTCCGGGAGGAGCTGGAGAAGCAGGGCCCGCCGGAGGAATCTGGCACGGACGTGGCACAGGACGACTGACCGCCCCGGAACGACTGAGGCCCAGATCGGAGGGTTTTACCCTCTGATCTGGGCCTGAGCGCGTCTGCGCTGCTGTGCCCCAGGCAGGATTCGAACCTGCGACACCGGCTTTAGGAGAGCCGTGCTCTATCCCCTGAGCTACTGAGGCGGGGCTTGTCTGAAACCTTGCACGGAACTCGCGTCAGCGAGCCGGGCGTGCGGTTGCGGACAAGACGGTGGGCGTCTGTGTGGCGGGGTGCTGTGGCTTCGCCTAGGCGTAATGCAGCGCCCGCCTGGACGCTCGATCCACAGAGTACCGGATCGGGGGTCTGGCGGGCGCTGAGGTTGTGGGACTGGCTGGTCTGGATTGGTCAGGTGGTGAGCTGGAGGTCGGCCTGGATGGTGTGGATGGCTCGGCTGGTGGAGTTCTGGGCCAGAACGAATCCGAGGGTAAGGAGTTGCTGGGCTCCGACGCCGTAGGAGATGAGCCGGCCATTCCAGAGGGAGGCGTCGAGTTCGGCGTGGCCGGACTCCGCGTCGCTGCGGTAGGGGTAGACGGTCTGGTGGGCGAGGGTGTGCTCGGGGATCTGCTGCAGGTGCTCGGCGCGGTGGAAGCCCCGTTCGGTATCGCTCTGGCCTGGGGGCCGTTCGCCGGGTCGGGTGGTGACGGCGACGGGGACGCGGTGGTGGTGGGTGCCGTGTCGGCAGGGGATGTGCAGCAGGTGGTACCAGCGGTGGGTGCGGGTGCCGCGATGTTCGAGCTTGGCGATGGGGACGGGGACGAGGTCGGTGGTGCCGTCGGCGTAGTGGAGTTTCTCGGCGATACGCCCCTGGGCGGCCCAGAGTTCGTGGCTGCAGCGGCCTGGGCGGAGGGTCTCGTAGTAGACGGGCGTGATGCCCTTGTGCTGTTTGTTGATGACGAGTCCGCCGGCGCGGGCGATGGTGTCGCGGTGGACGCCTCGCAGGGCTCCGTCGTAGAGCAGTCCCATGCAGCCGGGGGCCCTGGCCATGAGGTCGAGGGCTGCCTGTACAGCGACGGCGCTTTCGCCTCCGGGGTGCAGGTGAGGGACGTAGCGGCAGTCAAGGAAGACGCGGGAGCGATAGTGGGGGTCTTTGCGGGCGGAGAAGAAGCAGTACTTGGGGCCGTAGACGGCTTGGCCTCCACCTTCGGTCTGGGGTGCTGAGGCGGGGTCGAGGCGGTGGGTCCTGATCTCGCCAGTGCGTTCGTCGACGGTGTGGGCGGCGCGAGCAAGGGTGGGGGATTTGAGAACAGTGCCATCGGCGGCGATGAGCTGGTGACGGCCCGGGTTGCTCCAGGGCCTGGGGGCGCCAGGGGGGAAGATGCCCTGGGTGAGGGCCTGGTGGAGGGCGAGGGGCCTGTAGTGCTCCCACAGGTCTTCGCTGTGGTGCCGCAACCGGTGCTGGGCGTGGAGCCACTGGGCGCGGGTGGGGCCGAGGGCGGGCAGGCGGGCGGCTTCGAGGTGTCCGAGGTTGGTGCGCACCCCAGCGCGGTAGATGGCCCACAGGGCCGGGTCCTGGAGGTGGCCGGCGGTGCGGCGGGCAGACGCGAGGACGCTGCGGGCCGCGAGGAAGAACAGGAAGGTGTGGTCGGGGTAGCCCCTGGGGCGCCCGACGCGGCCGGGTTGGGGGAGGGCGGCGGCGAGACGGAAGAGGTCCTGGTTGTGAGCGCAGTCGGTGAGGCGCTCGTGGACAGTGCGCTGGTCGCGGTCAGTGAACCGGCGCTTGCGCTTGGGGCGTTGGTTCGGGGCGAGAGGGTCGCCGAACAGGTCGTCAGGCACGGGCCGCGTCCTCAGGGAGGTGGCTGTGGGCCCAGTCGTAGTGAATGACGGCGGCGGCTCGGTCGAGGGAGCGCAGGCCCAGGCGGCGTGCGACGTCCTCGATGCGGCCGCCGTCCTGGAAGACGCGCACGCCCGCGTGGGCAGTGAGGGATGCGGGTTTGACCTGGGGGTCGTGGCCGAGTCCGATGCGGCGGATGAGGTCGGTGAGGGCGACGCAGGCGCGGGCCTGGAGCTGTTCGTCGGCGGCGGGCCGGTTCGAGACGGCCAGCGGGGCGTCGGGAGCACGGGCGGGGTCGAGTTGCTGGCGGGTGACGTAGGCGGCCCGGGCGGTGAGAATGCGCAGGGCCCATGGGTGCAGGGGGCACCAACGCTGGTCGGTGCGGGTAGAGCCATGCGCCCACACCGCGGTGCGGCGGGTGTCGAGGTCGCGGACGCGGATGTGGCCGATCTCGCCGGTGTGGGCGCCAGCAAGGGCGAGGGCGGCTGCGGCGGCGTGGCGGCTGGGGCGGCTGACGTACTCGGCGGCGTGTCGGATGGCGATGGCCTCATCCTCGGTGAGCGGGCGCACCGTGCTGCGGGAGCGTTCGGGCAGGGCGAGGTCGCGAGTGGGGTCAGTGTCGGCGAGGCCGAGTTCGCGCAGGGTGCGGTAGAAGGTACGCAGGACTGCGCGGCGCTGGTGCGAGGTGGCGGTGGCCGAGTCGCCGAGGCGGCCGTGGCGAGTGCGGCCCTGGGCGAAGACGAAGTCCTCGGCGAGGTGGGCGTCTACCTGGTGGAGGGTGAGGACGCCGCGGGCGTGGGCGTAGTGCTGGTAGCGCATGATGAGCTGACCGAAGGATCGGCGGGTCTGCGGGGACATCTGTCCGCACTGGGTCATGTCGTTCCAGATGGCAAGGGTCCGGGCGACGGCGTGCGCGAGCGTCACCTCCGCGTCGGGGTCGTAGCTCGCGTTCGGGCCGTCGCCCGGTGGCGTGTCGGGTCGGGGTCCGCGGGACGGCGACACGGCGCCATCACCTCCTCCACTGGTGCATGTAAGCACCACGGTGAGGGTGGGGGCGCCACGCCGCACGCGCTCGCGTGCGCAGGGGTGACGGTGCCCGGCCGGACAGAGTGGGCCGAGCCGCGGGCGGTGAGGCGTCAGGCGGGGCGGCGGGAGAGGACCTCGTAGATAGTGGCGACCGCGCGCATGATCGCGCCGTAGTCGTCGGCGGGGAGCTTCGCGAGTTCGTCGACGGTCAGGGGCAGGACCAGACCGGCGGGCCTGGGCGCGGGCGCCGGGGGCGGCGACGGATCGGTGGCCGCCGAGGTCTCCGGGGCCGCGGGGCCGCGATGCGGGGCCGCCTCACGATGCTCGTCGGGCACGGGCGCGGGCGGTGGCGTGGAGACGGGCTGGGGGGCCAGGCGGATGGCGCCGTCGTCGGAGCGGGTAACGAGCTCGGCGAGGACCAGCCAGTCCACGAGCTGCATCCAGGGGGTGATGGGTGCCTTCTTGACCGGGCGCAGGGCGCCAGCCAGGATCTCAGCGCTGACGCCGGTTCGCGGCGCCAGGGCCCGCACGAGCAGGTCGTTCATCCACTGGGTGCGCCAGGCGCGGGCGAGCTCCCGCCGGGCGGCGGGGCGGTCGGTGTGCCACAGGCGGCCGGCGGCACGGCCGCCTGTGGTGGGGGTCCATCCGGCGGGGCTGACGACCAGCAGGCCGCTGCCGGTGAGGAAGCGCAGGGTGGGGTGGACGTGGGCGCGTTCCAGGCCGGTGCGCTCCATAATCTGCCCGATCTTCACGGTCGAGCGCCCGCCGGTGCAGATCTCGACGACGGCGGCCTGGACGTCCATCTGGCGCACCGCAGACAGGCTCACTGGCGGCAGGACATAGGGGCGCGCGGTCGCGCCGTCCCGTGGACCGGGCACCGGAATTTCGGAGTTCGGGTGGTTCATAGCGTGATTTCTCATTCCTTCCACCGCACGACGGCGGCTTTTTCGGGAAATGAGCTCACACGGGCCCACCGATGCCATACCCTGGCCGGTGGTGCGTGAGCTCCGCAATGGGTTGCACCATCCGGCCGCCGCTGGCCTTCGAAAACGAGCGGCGGCCGGACTCATGCACTGCTCATGCGGCAATGGGCGTGCCGCGGTGTCAGCTGGTCAGGCCGGTGGGCCTCCCTGGGCGGGAAGCCGGTAGTAGCCCTTGGCGACGCGCTGCAGCACGCCCTTGCGGGTCAGGGCGGTGAGCCGGGTACGGACGCCGCCGGCCGAGTGCGTGGCCCCGAGCCGCACGACGCGTTCGGCGATCTCGTCGGTCTTCATGCGCTCCGCTCCTCGCAGGGCCTGCACGATCGCCGTGTCGACGGTCAACGGCGTTGCGGCCTGCGGCGTTGAGTCTTCGCTGCCTGCCAGGGAGCTGCCGACTTCGGACCCCAGGCCCGTGTATGTTTCCAGGGCCCGCAGGGCGTGCAGGCTGTCGGCGAGCTTCGACTCGGCCTCGGCCAGGCGCACGGCGGCATCAGCGTGTTCGACGCGTGCGCGCTCGGCCGTCTCTCGCAGCGCTGCGGCCTGTGCGCGCAGGTCTTCCAGGAACGAGCGCGCCGCCCCATCGGCGCCAGCAAGCGCCATTCATCCACCCCTCCCACAGGTCCGTCGCGAGCTAGCGTAGCGGCACCAACTCACCCCGTCTGCCAAATCATTGACGATACATCGCATCAATGACTGCGCGCGCCTCCCGCTCGACCCGGCAGGCCCGCTCTCACCTGCGGCTATAGGTCGAGCGCAATGTTGCGCACATGGCCGCCTGCGCTGCTGCGGCCATGTGCGCACCTTCTCGCGTGGCGCTTGAGACCCGGTGGCGGGAGAGGGCCGTGAGGCCTCGACGGAGCTGGCCTCGGCAAGCCGTGGATGTCCGACAGCACCTTCACCGGTCGACCGACATTTCGATGCTGATTTCGAATCGCGATGGGCCGGCGGATTTCAGATGCCTGGAATTGCGGCTCAGGAATCTCCAGAAGCATCCTTCTGCCCAGCATTTCCATCGCGCATTCCATGTGCGTATTCATAAGGGAGAAATCGTGCCGCATAGCAGGAACATCAACTGGGGCGATCGCGCCAGCGCGGACTTGGCTACCTGCCCCACCACACCCAGCGGTGCTATCGGTGTCCGGCGAGGTCGCCGACAAGGGCGAACAGAGTCGTGGGTCTGGTGATAGTGCACACGATGACGCCCCGTTCAAACGGGCAGAGGGCGGACTGGACACAGACATCACCGGACAGGAGACGGGTTGCGTCGACGTCGATCACAGCGACCTTAATCAGTTCGCCGCGCTCGGCAGCGAGTTGGTCGAGCACAGGGCCAGGCGCCCCGGATATTCAACAAGAGGACGCGCGGAGTAGAGAACCAGCGATGGGGGAAGCACTCGTCGATCACGGCCACAGAGCGCCGGCCACGGGGCGCTCATCGCAGCGGCGCTGGGCGGGCCCTGCCGGTGTGCACCCAGCCCCGCCGCCGGCAGTGCACAAGGTCCGGTCGGGTCAGAGCACGGTCGCACAGCCGGAGCTCAAGGCGGCACCGAAGGGGCCGTAGCCAGCCGGGAAGGATCAAGCCATCGAACAGCTGCAGCCCGGCCAGGCAAAGACGGCGCGCATGTGACCAGCGCTACAGGTCCGGCCAGCATCGACATCATTGACCACTGTAGCTGGTTGGGGTGGCTGGCGCGTCCATCAAGACGCGATGCCCACTGAGGTCTGCGCCTGCCTTCTGAAAGGTGTCGATACAAGAAGCCGCAGATCCAGGCTCTGGAGCGGTCCGCACACCTAGGCTGATGTTGCCACCAGCTGCTGCGGTCAGGCCGCCCACAAGGCCGAGGAGACCTGCCAGAATGTCTTCCACGCAGCAGTTGTTTGCAGCGGCTGCCATGCCAGGGAACTCCGCAGTGCGCGCGAGGCGGGGAACCGACCGTCTTGGCACTCGGACGCGCCACTGACAGATGGCGAAAGGGCATACAAAACTACTGACGGTCCGATATATCTGGAAGACATCGTGGATTTGATCAACCTATCAGACGGGGGCAACAGCGTCCGCGTGCATGTTCTAGGTCGGCGAGGACCTGGGATTCTACCCCTGCATGACTTGATTGATGCAAAGATCATCGTGGAAAGCAGTTTCATCAACGGGCACCTCGACATCTGCTTCTACCTCTCAAGTCTGGAGGAGTGGTCCCTGGCGCTCGACTCCCTCGGCGCGGGTCAGAGTATCGAATGGCTGGACAATGGGAACGGTCCAATAGTCAGGATCGAATTTCCTAACGACGACTACGATGTCCCAGTAGTTTCAATCGAGGACGCATCGGGGTCCGGTGTATCGGCAGTCATCCCGATCGCTCTGACTGGCAGATGGATCGAGGAACAGCGCGGGCACCTCGACAGGATAATGCAGGCCTGGCCGAGTAAAGTACTGCAGACATCACCAGGCGCATATGAGTGGCGCTGCTGAATTACCCTATTTGGGGTCAACTGACCTCGACTCGGCCGTGAAGAGTGCGGGCGGGGGCTTCAAAATAAGCCCCCGCCCGCACGCCACTTGCCTACCCGATAGCTGGAGCGCTGCCGCGCCTTTTGAGGGCAGGCAAGTTATGGCTGCCAGGTGTCACTACTGTATGAATGTTGCACCCATGAACCATCCGGTGTCGTCAAATGCCTCGATCGTCACAGCGAATGGAACATTGCTTCCTGATCGATAGTGTGGCGTTGCCGCATACATGATGGGATTACCCTTGGAGACGTAGTCGGCGATTTCCATTTCAAATCGATTCATGGGGCCATTGTCGATGGCTGCCGTTGTTCTGACGAAGTTTTCTGGCGTATTTCCGGATCCGCCTAGCGCCTTCGGGAGGAGGTGTCCGCGCGCATCCCCGTTGGCCCCGCTCACAAAGCCAGGTGGGCTCATCCGCGTCGAGGCCTTTCCGCCGGTGCCAATCATATCTGGAGTAACTTCTGCTACCACTCCGGAACGCCGCCCGTCGGCATCTATTTTTCCGTAGTCAATTTTGCCGCAATTGTGAACCAGGACTGGCGTGGTTCCTGCCAGTGCGTAGTACGTGTGGACGTCGGCAACGGTCAGGTTGTACGCCGCACGTGGCTCGGTGGCGTATGCGCGGACCTCTTCGACGGTCGCCTGCCGGCCATCAGCCGTACGCAGCAGATGCCCGGACCCAAGGTCTTCTGCCGCAGTCCAGCGCTCGGCGGTGACGTCCCAGTACGGATGGTGTGCCGTGGAAGTGAGTTCCTTCTGGCTACCGTCGGCGAGGCGGATTACAACGTCGGTGAACTTGTTGTCGTCAGGGGTGGTGATCTTCGCCGTGACGGGCTGCGAGACGGTCTGGCCGGTTTGGGGGTCGGTTGCGAGAACGGTGTCGCCGACCTTGACGGTGGCGATGTCCTTTGTGGATCCGTCCGCGAGGAGGACTAGCGTTCCTGGCGGGAACGAGTCGCAGGGGTTGGAAGATCGACTTTCCGGTGTTGTCCTTGGAGCAGCCTTGGAGGATCCTCCTCCCCTGCCTTCTAGGCCCACCCCGATTCCGTGGACCCCGCCGAGGATTTCGCCGATGCCGACAACCTCGCCGTCCTGGATCTTCCATTTGGCCTGGAGCTGCCAGAAGTAGGCGAGTTCCCCGCAGTTGCTCGTGTCGCAGGCCTTGAGCGCGGCATCGGCGATCTCGGATCGCATGATGTCGTTGCCCTTGTACTGGCGGCGGTCGACATCATGGATGTACTTCTGCCACTGCGCGAAGAACTTGTGGTCGTGCCGCATGCTGTCCGGGACCTGGACGAGGCCACGCAGCATGATCGGGTCGGTGGAGTCCGCCTGCTCGGTGGCGTAGTCGCGGTGAGGTCCGCTGCCGTCGTCGTCGCGGGGGTTGTAGTGGCCTCCGCAACGGCCTTCGGCGCAGTCGCCGGAGATGAGGCCGCTCGGGTCACTGAGGTTGACCGGGTCGTTCTGGCTGTAGCCGTATCCGTTCCACTGCTGCGGGTTGGCCGCGTCGAACAGTGGGTCGGGGTTGATGAATCGGCCGGTGCCGGGGTCGTATTCGCGGGCTCCGAGGTTAGTGAGTCCGGTGGCGTCGTCCTTGCTGCCGCCGACGAAGCCCTTGGTGCCGGCCCATTGCCCGGCCGCCGGCTGGGTGCCGCGGGGGTTGCCGAAGGGGTCAGACGGTCGGCGGGTGACGGCCTGGCCTGTGGCCGTGTTGATCTGGACGCCGTTGGTGCCGTGGGGGTCGGAGGCCTGGATGAGGACCTTGCCTCCGCCGATGGCGGCCGTGACCCGGGTGTAGGTGAGGCCGTCGGGCCCGGCGATGGAGCGGACGTTGCTCAGCGAGCCGTTGGGAACCGTGGTGTCGAGGGTCAGCTCGTCGGTGGGCAGGTTGAGCGTGGTCTTGCCGGGGTCACGGCGGATGAGCTGGTTGCCGTCGGCGTCGTAGAGGTAGGTCGTGGCGCCGGCCTGTCCGGTCTTGGTGAGGGTGTCGAGCTTGTCCTCGCCGTTCCAGGTCAGGGTGGTGGTGCCGCTCGTGTCCGTGATGGCGGTGGTGTTGCCAGCGGCGTCGTACTGGTAGCCGACGGCCTTGGCTCCGCCGGGGCCCGCGGTGGTGGAGGTGAGGAGGGCGTGGGGCCCGCCGGTTCCGCCGCCGGTGTTGGGGGCGCCGGTGGGGGTGTTCGCGCTCTTGGCGGCTCCGAAGGTCTGGGTGGTCGTGGTGTCGTTGAGGCTGTTGCCGGTGATGTCGTGCTGGACGAGGCTGGTGCGGTTGCCGGTGGCGTCGTAGCTGTAGGTGTTCCAGTAGGGGTTGGGGCCGCCGACGGTGCGTCCGCCGGGGCTGAGGGTGGCCGGTCCGGTGGTGTTGTTGCAGCCGCCGATGCCGGGGACGGTGGTGGATGAACCGGTGCCGTGCTTCGTGCCGACCGAGTCGGTCCAGTCGGCTGTGGTGAACGTGCCCGCCGTGTCGGTCCAGGCGTTGGTCAGTCGGCCCAGGTAGTCATAGGTGAAGCACTGGGTGTCGGTTGCCGCGGCGTCCTGGATGTCGGTGATCGAGGTGATCCGGCCGGACGGGGTGTAGGTGTAGGTGGTCTGGTCGGCGGAGACGGTGCCGATCTGCCGGTCGATGAAGGAGTTGATGACCCGCCCGGTGGCCCAGTCGACTTGCTGGGTGGAGACGACCTGCTTGCCGTACTCGCCGGCGGTCGTGCGAACGGGCCTCGCGAGGGCGTCGTAGTCGACTTCGGCGATGACGGCCTTGCCGAGACTGGCTGCCGACGTCATCAGGCCGGTGGTTGTGCGTCCGTAGCTGACGGTCTCGGCCGGCAGCCCTCCCGCGGCGGGGATGCTGACCTTCTTCAGGGCGCCGAGGACCGGGCTGTAGGTGTTGGAGGTGGTGTAGGTACCGGCGAGTGCTCCCTCCGCCGACGGGATGGTGATCGAGGTACCGAGCGGTCGGTAGACAGTGTCGTATCCGGTGACGGCCGTGGTGTAGGCCGCGCCCGTCGCGCCTCCGACGTACCGGGTGGAGGAGGTGGCCAGACCCTTGACGAGGGTGTCGTAGGTCCACGCCGCCAGCTGGTTCGCCGGAGCGACGGTGCCGTTGTACATGCCGGTCCTGCGACCGAGCAGGTCGTACGTGTAGGCGAGGGTGTTGCCCTTGGCATCAACCGTGTGGTCGACCTGGGACTTGGCGTCGTAGTAGGTCTGCCTTGTACCCGTGTCCGGGTCCGTCGCGGAGACCAGCCGTCCCCTCAGGTCGTACGTGTAGCTCCAGCTGTTGCCGCTGCTGTCCATACGGGAAGCAGGCTGACCGGTCGGCGTGTAGGCGTAGGTCGTGACGTCGGCGTCACTCGGGTTCCCGGTGGGAGCAGCGGTTCGGTACTGCCAGGCCGATGTCGTGCGGCCTCGGCCGTCAGTCACGACCGAGGTCGGTGTGGCACCGCTGGGCGGGGTGACATCAGTCCGGTCGGCACCGGGGTAGGCCGTGGTGTTGGCCCACTGGAGGTTGCCGTACGAGCGAAACTCCGAACGCACGACTCGCCCGTTGCCGTCGTAGGTGTTCCACGTCTGGGCCGGGACCTGGCCGTCGGCAGCGGGGATGAAGACCGACTCGTTCGGGAACGAGGTGTTCTGGTAGTACGGGGCGGAGGTTTTGATCACCCAGCCGTGCGTGTCGTACAGGGTGTCGGTGATCAGGCGCCCGGTCGGATAGGCGTCGCTCGTGCGCTGGCTCTGACGGGTACGGCCGAGGCCGTCGTAGATGTCGATGTTCGTGGAGAACGTGACGTCGTCGTCGTTGAGCGACTCGGTCTTGACGGTGGACGGCCCCGCGGAGCCCTTGAGGGCGTAGGTGAACTTCCGGTTCGGGTAGTCGTTCGTGGGGCGGTCCGGTGCCCATACCGCGGTGACACGGCCGAGCGCGTCGTACTGTGCCGTGGTGACGCGGCCGTTGGCATCCGTCCGGGTCAGCGGTGAACCGCGGGCGGGGTCCTGGGTGACGGTCGTGGTCCAGCCGGCGCCCATGGGGCTGGTGGTCTGCGCCTGCGAGGGCAGTTCGCCGGAGGCAGGCGTGAGGGATACCGTCGCATTGGCCGGTGTGAGGGTCGGCGCACTCAGCTGGGTGCCATCAGCGCCGTAGGTGGATCCGTCGGTCGCGTTCGCGCTCAGCGGGCGGCCGTAGAGGTCGTAGGTGACGCTGCCGTTGTGAACGTAGACAGGCTGGCCGTTACTGTCGAAGTGGTCGAGAACCAGCTCGCTGCTAGGGTCACCGGCACTGCTGGCTTGCTTGAACGGCTTGCCGTCGTACAGGGTGCGGACACCGCTGAGGATGTTCGTGGCACTGGCAGTGCTGCCGCAGCCTCCCTTGATCTTGACCTGCTCCGAAACCAAGGTCAGGCGTTGGGGATCGCTTCCGGACGCGTACGTGATGAGCACGCAGGTCTCGGGAGTGGTGGCGGTGCCGTCGCCCTTGTCATCGACCTTGGTGACGCGGTTGCCGTTCGCGGGTTCCGTGGTGGTCGTGGCGGTGGTCGTGCGCCAGGTTCCGTCGGAGAGAAGGGCCTTGGAGAGCCCTGTGACCTCGGAGTCGGCGTACCAGGCGAAGATCTGCGGGGTTCCCGCAGTCTGCGCGTGGGTCGCTGACTTCTGCTGCCCGTTGTAGGTGTTCCCTGAGACCGCCGTGACCGTTCCGCTGGCCTTGTCGTAGACCTCGGTGGCGACAACGCGACCCGCTAGTTGAGCGCTGTCGGCCACGGTGCCGCCCAGGGGGCTGGGGACGTCCGGGACGGTGCGCAGGGTCTTTCCGTCGGCGAGGTAGTCGCCGGCCATGCCGCGCAAGTAGGTGACCCTCTGCTGGGTCTTGGGGGCCTCGCTGGCGGCACCGCTTCCGGAGGTCGTGGTCACCGACTGGTAGCCGCGGAAGTCGTCCCAGGTGCGGGTCTTGGGGTCGGTGAACTCGGCGTCGTCACGGTGCCAGGCCGCACCCCCGTTGTAGGTGTACTCGGTGGTCTTGGCGATGGCCGGAGTGCTGACGAGGTCCTGCTCGACAACACTCCTGACGAGGGGCTTGTCGAACCAGTCGCTGACCGGGTCCTTGGCGGAGCTCCCGGGCAAGTACCACTTGACAGGCATGCAGGCCATCGAGTTGTTGTCCTCGGAGGCCGGCATGTGGTTGTTGACCCGAGAGCACTCGGGGTCGGAGTAGAGGACGTCGATCCGTCCGCCGGTATCGGTCGTGATGCCCTGGATACGCGGGCGCATGAACATCGGCGAGGGAGGAACGAGTCCGTCGATACGGTTGGCGCGCATCTTGTACTGGAACTGCACCGGCGGCAGGTCGCTGATCGGAGCCTGGCCGTTGCTCGGCACGCGCTGGATCGAGTCGAGCTGCAGGAGACGCTTGGTGCCATCGCCGGGGTCGGCGAGTTCCTGGTTGAGGTTCCAGGTGTCGACGGTTCGGTAGGCCGAGTTGACCAGGACCTGAGTGCTGATCGTGGTCAGGCGCTTGGTGGTGAAGAACGTCGGTGCCGCGTTGACGCAGGAGCTGTCGGTGCAGATCTGGTCGATGGGCGTGTCCGGCCAGGAGGTGGCGTTGGCCGTAGTGCGCTGATCCTCGGAGCAGGTGATCGCGCCATTGGGTATGCAGCGTTCAGCCGTGGTGAAGAGGATCTTGGCGGCCGGGTTGGCGTTGCCCTTGGCGGCCTTTTGGTCGTCCAGGCGCTGGCCGTAGCCGATTTCCTTGAGGTAGCCGGCCCGCTGGTAGTCGGTGAGGGTGCCGTTGCTGCCGCTCTGGACGGTGCCGCGGTTGTACTTGTTGCCTTCGGTGGCGTACTTGTACGTGGTCAGGTTGCCGTGCGGGTCGACGACGAAGTCGAGCTGCCAGCGCCAGGCCATCTGGCACCAGGAGTTGTTCCCGCTCGCCGCGTTGTAACAGGGGTCGCCGCTGTTGGGCGAGTACACCGGGGCGGTGAGCACGGAGTTCGCAGCCGGGTCACTGCCGTCACCACCGGGCAGGTGGTTGAGGCCGAAGTAGTACTGGACACCGTCCGGGGTGGTGATCCTCCAGTACTCCATGCCCTGGTAGTCGATGTCACCCGCGGCCTTCACCGCGCCAGCGAGCTGCTCGACCTTGGAACCGTCGTCACTCTGGAGATGCCACGTGCCGGTGGTGTCGTCGCGCACGATCGTGCCGGAGTGGCCCCCGAGGGCAAGGGTGGCGTTCTGGCCGCCCCAGCACCGGTCATACGAGCCGGTGATTCCGGCCTTGTCGCAGCTGCGGTACGAGCGCTCGATGAACCCGGGCTCGTAGCCCCAGCCGTCGCCGACCCATGATGGCTGCGCGTTCGTCGCGGACGTCTTGCCGTCCACCGCCGCCGAGTTGTAGCCGAGCGCCACAGCCGGAGCCGCCCCACCGAGGGCGGGAGGCACGTCGATCGGGTAGCTGTAGGTGAAGTTGCCGATGTTGGATCCGGCCTCCCACCCCGCCGAAGGCGACAGCGGAGTGGCGGTGTAACTGCCCATGGGGCCCGACGGCGAGGGTGCTGCAGAGAGAACCACGGAACCGCCACCACTGCCCGGGTCCGTCGTCCCCACTGCCTGCGCCGCGGTGAACGACGCCTTCACCGCGCCACCGCGCCCCTGGCTGGAGGCCTTGGCAGCAGGCAGGGTGACGTCAGCGGTTATCTTGCCGGAACCGTCAAGCTTGGCCGGGACCGGAGTCTGCGTGCGGCACTCCTGTCGCTCCGGCGCCGTCAGCGCACATCCCGGAAGCGCGACCAGCCCGGCCCGCTCCGACCATCCAGCCGCCTGCAGGGCCTTCAGATCGAGGGTGACGCTCGCCGTGCGGCCCCCGCCGCTCGTGGGAGCCTCGGCATCGGTCAGGGCGATCAACGGACCCGTGACACCGGCGGCCTTGCCCTTGTCCTGTCCGGTCACCTCGACCGTTACCGTGTGAGCACTCTCGCCGCCCTTGCCGAAACCCGGTGCGACCTGCACAGCCAGTGCCCCGGCCTTGGATCCTGTCGATCCACCAGAGGCAGGTGAAGCACCGCCTGTCGCCCTACGCGCGGCCTCGGCCTCGGCGCTGTCAGCTCCCAGCGTCACCGTCGCGGTCCCGGTTACCAAGGGCACCGCCGGCTCGGGCTTCCAGTCCGGCGCCTTGGCGACCGGCTCAGATGCCGAAGGCCGCGCGTCGCTCCCCTTGACTGGGGCCGTGGATCCACCGAGCGGCGTGTGCGGAGGGGTCCAGACCTTCCCCTCCGGCTCGGGATACGTCCACGCCACCGCCGGAGGTACGGTCACCCCGGTCATCGCCAGGGCGAGCACCGTCGACACGACGGGCGTTCGCCACCGGCCGCTCGTTAGTCTTCCGGCCCGTTTCCGGGCAGGCCAAATCATCGTCACATCTCCTCATGGATGGCCGAAACGGCATGAAACCGGACAGGGTCATGCCAGGGTTGATGTGACGATAAGTGCAGGCTCTGACACGCAGCCAGGTCGCCCCATTGCCAGTGTGAGATCTTTATAAAGCCTTGACCTCGCGATTCGCACGTATCCAGACATGTCCGCACAGCGCGACAAACTGGTTTGACCGATCGGCATTTCAGGCCACATCGTTCCCATCCGAACGCAGACCCACGACAGCGTCTGCCGACCGGGAGGAGTCACAAAAGCTCCATGTCCACTACGCCACGGACAATTACGTACACGCCACCGCCGCCATCGATACGCAAGCGCGTCACCCGGCTGACCGCACTCGGCGCAGGATGCGTCCTCAGCGTCAGCCTGCTGAGCACGCCGTCCGCGCTCGCCGCCGACGCGGCAACGCCGCCTTTGCATGGGCCTTTCGACGGTACGGCGCCGCTCGTTCCGACCAAGCCGGCACCGCCTCGCACACCGCTCCAACAGGCGATGCTGGACGCGCTCGCCAAGGCCAGGTCCACGGGCAAGCCGGTCGTCGTGGACGCGATGACCGATGTGGCGTCGAAGACCGTGGCGAACCCCAACGGCACGCTGTCGACCACGGACAACGCCCTGCCGGTCCGGGTGAAGCGCAACGGCGGCTGGGCCGACATCGACTCCACCCTCCGTCAGAATCCCGACGGCACCGTCAGCCCGGCCGTCGCCGGCACCGCGCTGACGCTCTCCGGCGGCGGTACCGGCCCGATGGCCACCGTCGCGACTGCCGACGGCAAGACGCTGTCCGTCGGTGCCCCGTTCGCGCTGCCCAAGCCGGCCTTGAACGGGGACACGGCGACATACGCGAACGTGCTGCCCGGCGTTGACCTCCAGGTGACAGCCCTGCCGGTCGGAGGCTGGCGCGACGTGATCGTCGTCCGTACGCCCGAAGCGGCGGCCAACCCGGCGCTGAAGACCCTGCATTTCCCGCTCACCGCCCAGGGCCTGACGGTCGCCTCCGACGATCAGGGCCGCATCGACGTCAAGGACGACAAGGGCGGTCTGCGGTTCCGCTCCCCCGCCCCGCTGCAGTGGGACTCCACCAAGCCCGCACCCGCCGCTCCTGCCGCCGCATCCAGGTCGTACACCCGCACCGCGCTGACCGCGGCACCGGCCACCGACTCGGCGCCTGCGCCCGCCATTGCCGCCCCGTCGACGGCCGAGGCGCCGGGCGACGGCGCGAACGTCGCCCCGATCGGCACCAAGGTCACGAGTGACGCGATCGAGCTCACCCCGGACCCGAAGGCGCTCGGCGCCGGGACCGGACCGTGGTATCTGGACCCGACGCTCACCGCCGTCACCAGCTACACCGAGAGCTCGGTCGAGGCCCAGGAGAACCACAAAAGCGCGAAGAACTGGAACGCGAAGTCCAACCTCGCCACCGGCTTCTGCGGGTATCACAGCTCCGACCCCAGCCTGGACTGCGGCGATCTGGGCCGTCAGCGGGCCTATTTCCAGTTCGGCGTCAACCCCGCTATCTACACCCAAGTCAGCGGCGCCGAAGTGCCCCCGACGCTCTACACCTCCACCCTCAACGCACAGGTCACCGGCGCCTCCAGCCCCAGCACCGGGACCAACCTCGGCGTCTACTGGGCCCCCACCGCCATCAACGGCGACACCAACTGGTACCAGCAGCCGTGCAACGACAACGGCAACCAGGTCATGGGCGGCTGCTCCTACGTCGGCGGCCAGCCGATCACCGGCACCGGCCCGCTCTCGGTCGACGTCACCGACATCATGAAGCAGGCGGCCAACGGCAAGTGGGCGACCTGGACCATCGGCATCGCCCCGAGCGACACCGAGTGGACCAAGGAGTACCGCCACACCATCGCCAACAACCCCAGCGTCACCACCACCTACGACATCACCCCCACCGTCTGGGATCCCCGCACCGGTCCGACCCCGGGCTTCGCCGGCGACGCCTCCGCACCGTGCAACACCCGCGGCGCCCATCCCTGGGACAACCCCGGCTGGGTCGGCAGCAACCAGAACATCACCCTCACCGCCAACAGCTACTCCCCCAGCGGCCAGCCCCTCTACACCGGCTTCCACATGTGGGACGACAACGACCCCAACTTCAGTCTGAAGGACGGCGGATGGGACGGCAGCTACAACAACCCCGGCCGTACCATCCAGGTCGGTTCCCTCAGCGACGGTCACCAGTACGGCTGGTACGCCCAGTCCTCTGACGGCCTCCTCACATCGCCGATGAGCGCCTGGTGCTACTTCCGCGTCGACAAGACCAACCCCCGCGTCAGCATCGGTTCCACCGACTTCCCGCCCTCCGGCACCCCCAACCCCAGCCCGGCCAAGTACGCGAACGACGAGGGCATGTTCACCATCAACGCCGACGACCCGTCCCCCGGCCCGGGCCTCCAGGCCTCCGGCGTCGCCTGCGTACGCGTGAGCACCGACCCGACCCCGGTGGTCGGCTGGCGGTGCAGCCCGAGCGGCACCCTGCAGCCCGGCCAGACCTACAAGTACACGCCCAAGAACTGGGGAACCAACACCCTGTACGCCTGGGCACTGGACAACGCCGGCAACTACAGCCAGCCCGCCGTCTACAACTACTACGTCCCCTGGAAGCCCGGCACCCAGCCCCTGTTCGGCGACATCGACAACGACCAGAAGCCCGACATCGTCGTCACTGACAAGAACGGCGACCTGCGGGTCATCGGCGGCTCCGCGGATCCCGCCACCTCCCTCGCCGCATCTGCTGCGGCCGCACCGGACGGCGTCTCGTGGGCCGACTTCCAGCTCAGCCACCACGGAACCCTCGAAATCGGGCAGCCCGTCGACGCAATCGTCGCCCACTACAACAAGGACACGACCTCCAAGCTCCGAGACGTTCTTTGGCTGGTCCCGAACAGGGACACTGGACGCTTCGACAAGCTCAGGCCGGGCCCGCTCACCCGACCTCCTTCCTGCACGACGTACGGCACCGGACAGCCCTGCCCCAGCCCTGACTACAACACGAAGGCCTGGACCAACGTCTCCCAGGTGATCGCCTTCGGTACACCCGAAGGCGAAGCGGTGGCCGGCGATCCGAAGAACCCTGACCACAAGATCATCAGTACCCAGACGTCCATCCTCACCCTGGAGAACAACAACCTCTATCTCTTCCAGCCCAACGGCACCCCCGACATCGACAGCGCCACGCTCATCCCCACCGCCTCGGGCAGCTGGAAGGACCTCGAACTCATCAACCCCGGCGCCGCCAACGGCGCCACCAGCATCCCCGGAACCACCGACCCCACCTTCCAGACGACTCTGTGGGCGCGCAACCGCGTCACGGGCGACGTCTTCGCCTATCCCCTCGGCTGGACGTCCAACGGGACCGTCGACTACGGCGCACTCACCAAGCCCGACGCGGGGATCAAGCTGAACACCGGCGTGGCACTGACCGCGGCCAGCTTCCCCCGCATCGGCGCCGGCGACTACCACGGCACCGGCTCCCCCGACCTCTGGGTCATCGACAACACCAACGCCATAGCCGTCTTCCCGGGCCAGAGCAGCACCGGCGCGAAGGGCAAGGTCGACGGCTTCGGCCCGTGGAACACGGTCGGCTACGCCGACGCCAGTACCTCGATCCACCCCAACCTCGTCTCCTGGCAGTGCGCCGACGCCGACGGCGGCCCCCGCGACGGAGCGCCGCTGGGCATCTACTCCTGCTGGAACACCCCCAACCAGCGCTTCAACCTCGGCACCGACGGCACCATCCGCGCCGGAAGCTGGTGCGTTTCCACCAAGGACAACGGTCTCACCAACGGCACCGCTGTCATCCTCACCACCTGCAATGGGAACACCGGCCAGAAGTGGACGATGCGTCCCGACGGCCGCATCTACCTGCCGGCCACCGTGGACCCGGCCAACAGCCCGGGCGGCAAGTGCCTGGAACTCCCCAGCTGGGCCACCGCCCAGGGCACACGCCTCGGGATCTGGGACTGCCCCGGACTGCAGGCAAACCAGCAGTGGTCGCTCGCACCCGAGCACACACCGTGACGCACCGGCCGTAACGCGCACAGGGTGGGGCTCCGAACCGTCAGGAGCCCCACCCGGCCATTCCAACTCCCCGGACACAACCTTGGACGAGGCCCCATGACCAACCCCGAAGACACCCAGCGCCCGCAGGCAGACGCTGCCGTCGACGACCAGGCCGCGAGTGCCGCCGACCGGCTCCGTGCACGCTGGGCCGAGCCGGTGGCGACCGAACCGATCCCGTGGCACCGCCGGCTGAAGCGCCGCACGCTCACCACCGTGGCCATCACCGTCGCCGCCGTCGTCACCGCGGTCACGCTCTTCGTCGTCCTCGGCCCGGACGACCCCGAGCGCCACAAGCTCACCACGCCACAGACCATCGGTGAGCTCACCCTCGATCCCACCTCTGCGAAAAACCTCGCCGACCAGGACGCCCGGATCTTCCCCAACACACCCGGAAGGATCCGCATCCACGATCACTTCGTCGTCGCCTACCGCACCCCAGGCGCCACCGACCCGAGCCTGATCGTCGTCGGCGCCACCGGCTCCTTCGCCAGGCCCGTCCACGAACTCGACAGCCTCCTCGGCGGCCCCGACACCGCCGACGACCCCACTCCCTCCGACGGCTCCAAGCCCGTGGGCGGATACACCACGTTCCCGCCCGGCCCGCTCGGCGGCTTCCTGAAATGCGCCGCGACGGGCAAGGGAAGCGACTTCACCGTCGCGTGCGCCTGGGCGGACGACAACACCGTCGGCAGCGTCGTCGACACCAACGCCACCGAGGCCACCGTCAACCTCCCCGCCCTCGCCGAACGCACTCGCGCCATCCGCGCCGCCATGACCGTCCCCGACGGTTCGTAGTCACGTCAGATCCGTCCGGCTGAGCGTTGAACCGGGCACGCGGGTGCGGTGGCGTCCGTGCGGGACCCGCCCGACACCCCCGGGGCGGCGGGGCCACGGCCCTGCGCCGCGAGCACCAGCTCGCGGCGCGCCTCAGCCGGGGACGCGCAAGCAGTCCCTAACCTCGAATCGGCAAATTGGTGCTTACATGCACCACTTGTCGGTCTGGGAAAAACGGGCGCAACAAAGGAAAGGGCCCATGGGGACGTGGGATGATCCGGGCATGCCCCGGAGTAACAACGACCTAGTGCCCGCCGCATATGTGGCCGCCGGTCAATGGCCGCAGGCAGAACTCATCGCCGATGCCCCAGCGAGCGCGCACTACGGCCAGGCGTTCGCCCGCAAGCTCATCCGGGCCATGGAATCCACCGGCCACGGAACGCGCACCCTCAGCGAGAAGTCCGGCGTCGCCCACACCACCATCAGCCGCCTCATGCGCGGAAGAGTCCTGTGCGACATGGGCACTGTCGCCCGCCTGGAAGTCGCCCTTTCCGCCGATCTGTGGCCGGGAATCGCCGCAGTCGATAAGGTCCTCGCCCACCGCACCCCGACGGCGGCGCAGCCGACCGCGATGAACTGACCCCGCCGCCTCAGCCGTCCAGAGTGATCACGCCGTCCGGGATCCACCCGCCGACATACCCCTCCAGCAGGACACCCAGCTCCAGCGGAAACGTCGAGCTCTTCAGTCCGGTAAGCCGCTCGACCGGCCACCAGACCCCGCCCTCGACCCCGGCCAGCCCGATGGCCGGCGACAGCTTCACAATGAACAGCCGGAACTCCTGACACACCGGCCGGCCTTCGACGACCGCTTCGCGGCGCAGCCGGGCCACCACCGGCCCGACCAGACCGGCGCCGAGAGCAGGATCCCGGCGCCGCACTTCCTGAAGCGCTGCGAGAAACGACTCCCCAGGCGCCACCGCGAAACGCAACGGCCACCACCGGGAATCGCCCGATTCCCGGTGCAGCAGAACTCTCCGATCATGCGCCATCACGACGACGAGAAGCTCGCAGGACCGGATCAGTGCGGCACGGTTCACTCGGCCAATATCGACGCGGCGTCTGCCGGAGGCCACCGAGACAAGGCACTCAGACGAACCATTGAGTAGCCGTCAAAAGACTCAAGCTGGCCTCGCGACGGCCGAATTGGCCGACAACTCGCCTGACCTGCGAACAATCACCACGCGTTCCGAGATGAACGCCCAGGCGTTCTCAAGGTCTGCGCTCATGCGCACCCGACCTGCGGCGATCGAGTTTCCTGCAAGCCCCACTGAGGCGGGCCGTGTGGTCACAAGGCCGTCCACAGCGTACCGGATCAGGGGTGGGGGCGGAGGCAGAGGCGGATGGTACGGGCGCCGACGGGGTGTCAGCATGGGGCAAGTAGCCTTCAACGAACGTGTTCGAACTTCGGATGTCCGATCGAAGGTCCAGATGAGCCCTGCTGCGCACCCCCTCAGCCGACTCCTGCGGTCCGTGTGGCTGTGGCCGGCGGTGGTGATGCTCGGCGTGGGGCTGTTCCGGCTGGGGACGCCGGTGCTGTGGCGGGACGAGGTCGCGACGTGGACGGTGGCGACCCGCTCCCTGCCGGACCTGCTGCGGCTGCTCCAGCACGTGGACGCCAGCAACGGCGCGTACTACCTGCTCATGCACGCCTGGACGGCGGTGTTCGGGGACTCGGCGGTCTCGCTGCGGCTGCCGTCGGTGCTGGCCATGGCCGGGGCGGCGGCGTTCGTGGGGCTCGCCGCCGAGCGGCTGTTCGGCGGGCGGGTGACGGCGGTCGGCTCGGGACTGCTGTTCTGCGCGGTGCCGCAGGTGTCGCGGTTCGCCCAGGAGGCGCGCGCCTACGCGCTGGTGACCTGCGCGATCGCGGCGGCGACCTGGTTCCTGCTGCGGGCGCTGGAGCGGCCCGGGTGGCGGCGGTGGGCGCCGTACTGCGTGGCGATGGCGGTGGCGGGGGTCCTGCACCTGGTCTCGTTCAGCACGGTGGCCGGGCAGTCCGCCGTGGTGCTGCTGCACCTGTGGCGCACCCGCGGGACGGCGGACCGGCGGGTGCTGTGGCAGTACCCGGCGGCGGTGCTGGTGGCGGCGCTGCCGCTGGTGCCGGTGGTGGTGCTGGGTGCCCGGCAGTCGGAGCGGCAGCTGGGCTGGATAGGGACGCCCACGGTGGACGCGCTGTGGCACTTCGGGGAGACCCTGGCCGGGGCGCCGGACGTGTTCGTCGCCGTCGTCCTGCTGGCCGTCCCGGCCGTGGTGCTGCCGGGACGGCGGGTGCAGGCGCTGCAGGCGCTGCTGCTGGCGGTGGTGCCGGTGGTGGGCGTCTGGCTGGTGTCGCAGGGCGGCACGTCGTACTTCGTCGACCGGTACCTGCTGTTCACCGTGCCCGCCTGGGCGGCGCTCGGCGGGGGCGGCGTCGCGGCGGTCTACAAGGCGCTGACGGGCCTCGCCCGGCGCGGCCCGCGGCGGAAGCGGCTGCGCGTGGCCGGGATGGCGCTGGCGCTGGCGCTGCTCGCACTGCCCGCCTGGGCGGCGCTGCCGCGGCAGGCCACGGTGCGGTACGAGTCGGCGCACGCGCACGAGCCGTTCCGCGCGGCCGCCGGGCTGATCGCCGCCGGCTACCGGCCCGGGGACGGGCTCGCCGTCCCGCTGGGCGACCAGAGCTGGGCGATGATCGGCCCCGGCCTCGCCTACTACCTGCCGGCGGACGTGCGCCCGTACCCGGTGTTCGTCGCGCGGGGCGCGGTCGAGGCGGCGGAGCTGTCGCCGACGGCGTGCGCGGTCCCGGCCGACTGCCTGGGGCGGGCCGACCGGATCTGGCTGGTCGTCCTCGGGCAGACCACGGACCCGCTCGCCGCGATGCGGCCGGACGACGCCCAGGCGCTGCGGGCCCGCTACGGCACCCCCACCCGGGTGACGCCGCTGGACGGTGCCACCCTGGCGCTGCTCGACCGCCGGGGCTGAGCCCCGCCGACCACCCCGGGTGCGGCCCGACCGGCCCCGGGCGACCATGGCGCCTCGTGACCGAGCAGGGCGCCCGTGACCAAGCGGCCGGCCGCCCGACTGAGGCGGCCACCGTGGTGGACGGACGGCCCGGCTCAGGGCGCCCGGCCGCCGGGACGGCCCGGTAGCCGCGCGGGCTGCCCGACCAGGTGCCGCTGGACAGCCGGGCGGTCCGCCAGTTGGTCCGGGTGAACCTGCTGGACTGCGCCGCCAGGCACGCCACGCAGGCGTTCCCGGTGGCGGTGTTCACCCCGGCGTCCTTCCGCGACCACGTCCTGCGCGCAGTGCGCAGTGAGCTGGGGATCCGCGGGGCGGCGGAGCAGTCGACCGGCGGCTGGCGAACGGGACGGGCGAGGCCGGCCTCGGGGTGCTCGGCGCGCAGCTCACCCTGCCGTCGGCGGCGGCGCTGAGCCGGGCGATCCCGTGGGTGTGCGAGAGGTGCTGGGAGCTGCCGCGGGCGGCGACCAGGCCGGCCGCCCTGATCTCTCAGGCATCACTACGGGACGGCTTCGGGGCCGGCCGCCGGCTCGGGTTGCCGTGGCCTTCCTGGCCTCGACGGCGCCGTGGTGGTGGACGCAGCAGCAGCTGCTGGGCGGCCGGGTGCGCAGACCGCCGCTGTTGCCGGGCGCGCTGCTGTGCGGGGTGGAGGTGGTCGGCCTCCGTGTGGCCGACCACGTCCACCTGCCCCGCGCACACCATGGCGCACAGTGCGGCGCGGTTCGGGAAGTCAGGGGGTGGTGTTCACCGGTCTGTCCTGGCTGATCGCGGGCTTCACCGCGTACACGCTGGCGCCGGCGCTCGGGCCGACGCTGGCCGAGGAGTAACCGCTCGCGCGTCGGCTGGAGGACCGGAACGGGCTGAAGGCCGGGAATGCGGTGAACGCCCGGAACGCGGTGAAGGGGGAGCCGGTAGCCCGGCTCCCCCTTCGACAGCGTGTCCTACGGCGTGGGTTCAGAGCATCCGGGTCAGCCGGGACTGGATGGACGGCGGGTTGAGGTCCGACTGGAGGGCCACCCGCACCTCGATCTTGGTGTCGCCGTCGCCGACGCGCAGCGTGCCGACCTCGGTGCCCGCCGCGGCGTGGTGGTCGACCTTGCCGGCGTCCAGGGTCACGGTGCCGCTGATGCCGGGGAAGCCGGCCACGACGAGGTCCTTGGTCGCGACGACCGGGACCTTGCCGCCGAGCCCGTTGTCGACGTAGCCGACGACGTCGCCCTTCTTGACCACGGTCTGGCCGGTCACGCCGTTCTGCGCGGCCTGGATCTGCTTGCCGCTGACCTTCAGCACGGTCGGCAGGATGCCGTCGCCGGGGTTGGGCGAGGTGGCCTGCTGGCCGAGGGTGACGCCGAGGATCAGCCGCTTCACGCCGCCGACCTCCTTGAAGGCGGCCCACATCAGGCAGCCGCCGGCCGGGGTGCTGGAGCCGGTCTTGACGCCGATGACGCCGGTCTTGGGGTTGATCAGGTTGTTGGTGTTGGGGATCTTCTGGTTGTTGAAGGTGGTGTCCGGGGTGGACACGATCTGCCGGAAGATCTCGTCCTGCATGACCTGCTCGGCCAGCTTCAGCTGGTCCTTCGCGGTGCTCTTGGTGTCCGCGTTGTAGCCCGCCGGGTCGGCGTAAGTGGTGTTGGTCATGCCGAACTTGGCCGCGGTCTCGTTCATCAGCTTGACGAACTCCGCCTCGGAGCCGGAGTGGAAGCGGGCGAGCAGCCGGGCCACGTTGTTGGCCGAGGGCAGCATCAGCAGCTCGAGCGCCTGGTACTCGGTCAGCACCTGGTTCTCGGTGAGCGTCACCTTCGACTCGTCGACGTTGCCGGACTCCTGGGCGGCCTGCTTGTCGACGATGATCTTGGGGCCGCTCTCCCCCTTCTTCAAGGGGAACTTCTGCAGGATCAGGTAGGCGTTCATCACCTTGGTGACGCTCGCGATCGAGGCCGGCGTCTCCGGGCCGGAGCTGCCGAGGCTGCCGACGCCGACCACCTCGGCTGCGGACTGGCCCTTGGCCGGCCACGCGAGGTCGAGCGGGTCGCCCGGGAAGCTGTAGCCGCCGGCGGCGGACATCCGCACCTTCGCGTCCGGCAGCGGGCGCAGCAGCTGGGCCACGACCGCCGCGCCGAGCACCACGGCGAGGAAGACGGTCCAGATGGTGATCCGCTTGAGCGCGCGCCGCAGCGGCGACACCGGGCGGGCGTTGAGGGCTGCCAGGACCTCCATCGCCTCGGCGGTGTTCTCCGGCGAGGGCAGCGGCTCGGGGGCGGGCAGCGGCTCGGGCTTCGGCAGCGGCGGGACGGGCGGCACCGGCCGCGGGTCCGGCGTGGGCAGCGGTTCGGGCGCCGGGGCAGGGGCGGGCTCCGGGGCGGGGGCCGGCTTCGGCAGCGGCTCCGGGCCGGGCTGCGGCTCGGGCTCGGGCAGGGGGCCGGGGGCGGGCGGCTCGGGGACGGTGCCGGAGGCGGGGGCGGAGGCGGCCTTGAGCGGGGTGAGGCGCGGCCTCTCCAGCTTCTCGGACTTCACCCGGCCCTGGGCCTTCTCGGCGGGGTCCGGCTCGTCGGCGCCCCCGGCCTTCTCGGCGGGGTCCGGCTTCTCGGCCGGCGCGGACTTCTCGGCGGACTCCGGCTTCTCGGCTCCCCCGGCCTTCGCGGCGGGCGCGGCGGGCGCGGCGGGCACCGACTTGCTCAGCCGCACCGCCACGACCGGAGCGTCCGCCTCGGCGGCGTCCTCCGCGTCCTCCGCGTCCACCGCGTCCACCGCGTCCACCGGAGCGTCACCCTCGGGCGTGTCGTCCTCGGCCCCCGGCGCGGCGTCATCCCCCGGAGCGTCGTCGGCGTCGTCGGCGTCGGCGGCCTCGTCCGCCTCGTCCGCCGGCTCCGCGGCGGCCGTCCGCATGCCGAGACGCGGGTCGGCGCCCGCCGGCGTGCCGGACGGCTTCGCCTCCTTCTCCGGGGTGGCATCCGACGCCTCGTCCGGTGCCTCGGGGGCATCGTCCTCGGAACTCCCGGCGCCGGACCGCTTCACGAGCTCGTCGGGCAGCCGCAGCGCCGTGGTGCGGTTGTCCACCGGCAGCCGCAGCATCGTGGTCTTGCTGTCCACATCCCGGACACGGAGCTGTACGGTCGAACCGCCCTTGCCCCCCGCCTTCGGCGCGTCGCCGGACGTCGAGGCGGAGGCGGAAGCGGAAGCGGAGGCCGGGGCCGAGGTGTCGGCTGAAGTGTCGGCGGAGGTGTCGGCGGAGGCGCCGTCAGCGGCCGTTCCGACGGCGGTCGATCCGGTCCGTTCGCGCTCCCGGTCCTGCCCACTCCCGCCGTCCCGCAGCACCCTGTCGGGGGACTCGCCCACGTAACCCAGCCTCCTCAACGCCCGGCGGGGCACCGGCAGACCCGATTTCGGGAAGCCGGCGCCCCGCCCCGTGTACCTGTACAGTCTCCGCCACCGACCGGCGATCCGGCCGCGCACACCCCGCCCGACCGGCCCTTATTGCCGTCGCACGGCCGTATCGCGGTCCGTTCACCGAACAGACGCCCGGCCCGCGGCCCCTGGTTCCAGGCCTTCACCGCAAGGTCACGATTCGGAGGCGTACTCGACAAGCCCGTGTGAGAGGCGTCACCCTGTCTCTCATCCACGCGGGGAGGCTTGGATGGGCAAGAGCCGCAGAACTGTTCCCGAGGAACTCTTGCTGCTCGCTTTGGACCCGACCACGGGTACCACTGCGCAGCCGCAGACCCTCGACCTCGGACTCGCCGGGGCGCAGCTCGTCGAGCTGTCCCTGGCCGGACGGATCGTACCGGAGGGAGACCGGATCGCCGTCGTGCTCGCACGGCCGACCGGCGACCCGACCCTGGACCACGCACTGGAACTGCTGCGACGGCGCGGCAGTCCGGTCCGCGCGGCGCACTGGATCGGCGGGCCCCGGCTGGGGCTGCGCCAGACCTACCTGGCGCACCTGGAGCGCTGCGGCATGGTGACCGCCGTGCCGGGCCAGGTGTGCGGGGTGCTGCCGACGACGCGTTACCAGGCGTCCGACGACTGCACCAACGCCGCGATCAAGCAGCGGCTGGACACCGCGATCCGCACCGGTGTGCCACCGGACCCGCGGACGGCCGCGCTCGCCGCGCTGGCCCACTCCGTGGGGCTTGGCAAGCACCTGTACCCGGGCAACGAGGGCCGGTCCTCGCGGTCGCGGCTGCGCGACCTGATCCGGTACGACCCGCTCGGCGGGATGGTCGCGCACGCCGTGATGGACGTGCAGAACGGCCTGCCGACGCAGCAGAACCGCTCGGCCCAGAGTTCGTCGGCGACGGGCACGGGCCGGTCCGCCGGCTCCTCCGGCGCCCGCGCGGCGGGCCGGGGCACCGGCGGCGGCCGGGTGGCCGCCTCCCGGGTCGGCGTCCGCTGACGCCCGGTCCGGGGTCCGGGAGCGCACCCGGGAACGCCGGGCGAGACGTCCGGCGAGACGTCCGGCGTCACACCTGGCAGCGCGCGCCACGGCGTTCGCGCCGTCCGTGAGCGCTGAACGACCCGATGCACCACCAGCGGTACCCGCACCACCAGCAGTACCAGGAGCAAGGAGGGGCGGTCGCCCGCGACGGAAGTCGCCCGGCGACCGCCCCTCTGCCGTCCCCGAAGGCCCCCGGGTCGCCCGGGGACGTCCGGCGGAGCCTGCCGCAGCATGTGCCACCAGCACGTGCGCCGCCGGAAGCCCGTACGAACCAGCGCCGGTAGCCGTACCGGTTCGAGCCGCTGAGCCGCATTACCACCTGGGGGGCTTCGCTGTCTCACAGAAGCGCTTTTCCGATGATCAGTTCTATTGCGCTGCTGTGATTCCCCGGCGCCGACCTGGCCCAAGGTGTCATGCTGCTCCGAGTCAGGGGGGTTGGTCCCAATGTCCGAAGTGTTCCGAGGACTGCCGTTCCAACGATCACCAGAGGTCCGGCCGGAGGTCGACGTGTCCGCCAACATCAATCCCACCGTGCGCCGACGGCGCCTGGGCTCCGAGCTGCGCAAGCTCCGCGAGGGCCTCGGGATGACCGCGGAGGAGGTGGCCGGCCGGCTGATGGTCTCCCAGTCGAAGATCAGCCGACTGGAGAACGGCCGCCGCAGCATCAGCCAGCGCGACGTCCGCGACCTCTGCGACGTGTACAACGTGTCCGACGAACAGATGCGCAACAGCCTCATGGAGATGGCCAAGGAGTCCCGCCAGCGCGGCTGGTGGCACGACTTCAACGACATGCCGACGCCGTACAGCGTCTACATCGGCCTGGAGGCCGAGGCCTCCTCGATCCGCGCCTACGAGTCCTCCTTCGTCCCGGGACTGCTGCAGACCGAGCAGTACGCCCAGGCCGTCGTCGAGGGCACCCAGCCGGACACCGACGCGCTCGCCGTCCAGCGCCGGGTGCAGGTGCGGATGAAGCGCCAGGACCGCGTCCACGGCGAGCACCAGCTGGGCAGCCTGTGGACCGTCATAGACGAGGCGGTGCTGCGCCGCGAGGTCGGCAGCCGCGAGGTGATGGCCCACCAGCTCAAGCACATGCTGGAGCTGAGCCAGCGGCCGAACATCACGATCCAGGTGATCCCGTTCGCCGCCGGTGCCCACCCCGGTATGACCGGGACATTCTCCCTGCTGGAGTTCCCCGAGTCAGCCGATTCCACGGTTGTCTACTTCGAAGGGGTGACGAGCGATCTTTACCTGGAGAAGGAGGCCGACGTGCGCCGCTATACCAGTCTCTACGACCACCTGAGGGCGGCGGCGCTCGGTGTGGCGGAAAGCCGGACACTGATAGCAGAGATTGAAGAGGGATTCCACACATGAGCACCACCATCGAGAGCGGCGCACCCTGGCGGAAGAGCAGTCACAGCGGTGGCAACGGCGCCTGTGTGGAGATCGCCACGCCGGCCGCGGGGGCCGTCGCCGTCAGGGACTCCAAGGACCCGCACGGCCCACAACTGCGCTTCTCCGCCGAGGCCTGGAACGCGTTCGCCGCCGCCGCTGGGGCAGGGACGTTCGGCCCCGGGGAGTTCGGCGCGGGGGAACCCGGCGCAGCCTGAACCCGGGCCGCTCTCGGCCCAGTTGCCCGTAGCGGTGCCCGTCGCCTCCTCGGCGGCGGACACGGCTACGGGCAACTGTGCTTCCCGGGGACCGTCCCGGCCGGGACCGCTCAGCCCGCCACCGGGTAGCGGGCCGCCCACGCGGCGCCCTCCGGGGTGTCCCGGCCGTGCAGCTCGGCGCCGTGCACCAGCTCCAGCACGAAGTCGTCGGCGAGTTCGAGGATCGCGCCGCGCCCCTCCAGCCCGGCCACCAGGCCCGGCGGCAGCGCGGTGTCGCCGTGCAGCACGCCGAGCAGACTGCCGCAGACCGCGCCGGTGGAGTCGCTGTCCCCGGAGTGGTTGACGGCGAGCAGCAGGCCCGACCGGACGTCGTGCGCGACCAGCGCGCAGTACACCGCGATCGCCAGCGCCTCCTCGGCGACCCAGCCCTCCCCCAGCGCCTCCACCCGGGCCGCGGACGGCTCGCCCGCTCGTACGGCGTCCAGCGCCGCCCGCAGCGCGGCCGTCGTCTCCTCGTGCGCCTGCCGCTCGGAAAGCAGCGCCAGGGCGAGGTGGACGCCCTCCTCCAGGGTGCCGCCGCGGGCGACGCTCTGGACGATCACCGCGAACGCGCCGGCCGCGAGGTAGCCCGTCGGGTGGCCGTGGGTGAGCACCGAGCACTCCACCGCGAGCTGGAAGACCAGGCCCGGCTCCCAGGTCGTGAGCAGCCCGAACGGCGCCGCCCGCACGACCGTGCCGCAGGCCTTGGAGTGCGGGTTCTTCGGGTGCTCCAGGGTGCCCAGGCGCTCGCCGTCCGGCCCGCTGAGGCCGGTGAGGCTGCCCTGGCCGGGAGCGCGCCGGGCGTACAGCCACTCCTCGCGGCCGAGCCAGCCGAGGTCGGGGCGTCGTTCGTCCGGACCCCAGTCGCGCTGCGTGGCGGCCCAGCGCAGGTACGCGAGGTGGAGGTCGGTGGGCGGGTGCCAGCTGCCGGTGTCGCGGCGGATGTGGGCGCGGATCAGGCCGTCGACGGTGAAGAGCGTGAGCTGGGTGTCGTCGGTGACGGCGCCGGTCCGCCCGTAGGCGGGGACGTAACCGGTGACGCCGTGCGGACCGTGCTGGGCGAGGATCTTGTCCAGTGCCTCGAACTCGACGGCGGCGCCCAGCGCGTCCCCGATCGCGCCGCCGAGCAGACAGCCCCGCACCCGGCTGCGGAAGTCCTGCTGCTGTGCGCGTGACCACAGTGGCATCACGACGGGTGCGCCTTTCGTCCGGAATCGGCGGGGTAGGGGGCGACGCGACGCTCGGGCCGGTCGCGCGCCCTGGCACCCTATGCGAAGACCCGTTCGACCCGAAGGGCTCCCTCGCACCCCGGTGCCCCGCCGGGTCCGGCCGCCGGCAGCACGGCGGCCGGACCCCCGGGCGGCTCAGTCCAGGACGGGCAGCAGCTCCGGCAGGTGGCCGTCCGAGGCGAGCGCGGCGGCGCGGCGCTCGGCGGGCACCTCGCCGTAGGTGGTGGTGCGCTGGCGGTGCGGACGGCCCGCCGCCTCGGCGATCGCCTGGAGGTCGCGCACCGACTTGTGACTCCCGTACGCCGAACCGGCCATGCGCGAGATGGTCTCCTCCATCAGCGTGCCGCCGAGGTCGTTGGCGCCCGAGCGCAGCATCTCGGCCGCGCCCTCGGCGCCCAGCTTGACCCAGCTGGTCTGGATGTTGGGAATGTGCGGGTGCAGCAGCAGCCGGGCCATCGCGACCACCGCGCGGTTGTCGCGGGCGGTCGGACCGGGCCGGGCGATGCCGGCGAGGTAGACCGGCGCGTTGGTGTGGACGAACGGCAGGGTGACGAACTCCGTGAAACCGGCCGTCCGTTGCTGGATCTGCGCGAGCAGCCGCAGGTGCCCGAGCCAGTGCGCCGGGGTGTCCACGTGCCCGTACATCATGGTGGACGAGGAGCGGATGCCCAGTTCGTGCGCGGTGGTGACGACCTCGACCCAGGTGGCGGCGGGCAGCTTGCCCTTGGTGAGCACCCAGCGGACCTCGTCGTCGAGGATCTCGGCGGCCGTGCCGGGGATGGTGTCGAGGCCCGCCTCCTTGGCCTGCTGGAGCCAGTCGCGGATCGAGAGGCCGGTCCTGGTGGCGCCGTTGACGACCTCCATCGGCGAGAAGGCGTGCACGTGGATGCCGGGCACGCGCTCCTTCACCGCGCGGGCGATGTCGAAGTAGGCGGTGCCGGGGAGGTCCGGGTGGATGCCGCCCTGCATGCAGACCTCGGTGGCGCCGACCTCCCAGGCCTGCGCGGCCCGGTCGGCGACCTGCTGGAGCGAGAGGGTGTAGGCGTCGGCGTCGGTGCGGCGCTGGGCGAAGGCGCAGAACCGGCAGCCGGTGTAGCAGACGTTGGTGAAGTTGATGTTCCGGGTGACGCAGTAGGTGACGTCGTCGCCGACGGCGTCGCGGCGCACGTCGTCGGCGATCCGGCAGAGCGCGTCCAGGGCGGGGCCGTCGGCGTGGAACAGGGCGAGGGCCTGGTCGTCGGTGAGCCTCGTCGGGTCGTCGGCGGCGACCGCGAGCGCCTCGCGGAGGTCCCCGGCGAGCCGCTGGGGCGCGCCCTCGGCGAGCACCTGCTCGCGCAGCACCTCCCAGTCGCCGTAGACGTCCTCGAAGTCGGCCCGGCGGTCGCCGGTGCGGCCCTCGGTGTCGATGGTGGCGTGCAGGTCGGTCCGCCCGTACGACTCCGGGAGGTCCTCGGGCTCCTGCCAGGGCAGGCCGACGACCGGCGCGTGCGGATCGGCGAGGCCGGTCGCCGGGTCGGCCAGGGCGCGCACGTGCGGCAGGACGCGCGGGTCCAGCCAGGGCTCGCCCCGCTGCACGTACTCGGGGTAGACGGCCAGGCGCTCGCGCAGTTCGAAGCCGGCCGCCGCGGAGCGCTCGGCGAGGCGCTCGATCTGCGGCCAGGGGCGCTCGGGGTTGACGTGGTCGGGGGTGAGCGGGGAGACGCCGCCCCAGTCGTCGATGCCGGCCCCGATCAGCCGCTCGTACTCCCCGTCCACCAGGTTCGGCGGCGCCTGGAGGCACGCGGTCGGGCCCAGGACGTGCCGGGCGACGGCCACCGTGGCGACCAGCGCGTCGAGTTCGGCGTCGGGCATGCCGCGCATCGCGGTGTCCGGCTTGGCGCGGAAGTTCTGCAGGATCAGCTCCTGGATCCCGTGGTAGGCCCGGGAGACCTTGCGCAGCGCGAACAGCGACTCGGCGCGCTCCTCGTGCGTCTCGCCGATGCCGATCAGCAGGCCGCTGGTGAAGGGGACCGAGCTGCGGCCCGCGTCCTCCAGGACCCGGAGCCGGACGGCGGGCTCCTTGTCCGGGGAGCCGTGGTGCGGGCCGCCGGGCTCGCTCCACAGGCGGGTGGCGGTGGTCTCCAGCATCATGCCCATGGAGGCGGAGACGGGCTTGAGGCGCTGGAAGTCCGTCCAGCTCAGCACACCGGGGTTGAGGTGCGGGAGGAGGCCGGTCTCCTCCAGGATGCGGATCGACATCGCGCGGACGTAGGCGACGGTGTCGTCGTAGCCGTGCGCGTCGAGCCACTCGCGGGCCTCGGGCCAGCGGTCCTCGGGCTTGTCGCCGAGCGTGATCAGGGCTTCCTTGCAGCCGAGTTCGGCGCCGCGGCGGGCCACCGCGAGGACCTCGTCGGGGGACATGTACATCCCGTGCCCGGCCCGGCGCAGCTTGCCGGGGACGGTCACGAAGGTGCAGTAGTGGCACTTGTCGCGGCACAGCCGGGTGAGGGGGATGAAGACGCTCTTGGAGTAGGTGATGACGCCGGGACGGCCGGCGGCCTCCAGGCCGGCGTCCCGCACGCGGGCGGCGCTCGCGCAGAGGTCCCGCAGGTCCTCGCCTCTGGCCTGGAGCAGCACGGCCGCCTCGGCGACGTCGAGCGCGACGCCGTCCCGGGCGCGGCGCAGGGCGCGACGCATGGCGTTGGCGGTGGGGGGCGGCGAGGTCGGGGAGTCGGTGCGGTCGGCGGCGGTTGCGTCCATGCGGCGACACTACGCCAGGAGTCGTACACCGGGAGGAGCCAACCCTGAGGACGTCTCAGGGTTGACGTACCCCGGCGGTTTACCCCGAAGTGGCCCCACAGGGCGATGACGGGGGCGCGGGGCGGGCCTCTAATGGAAGGGCAAGGCAATCGGGCGGGTTCGCAGAGGAGTTGATGACGCCATGACGAATGAGACGGCGGCGGGGGAGAACGTGGGCGGCGGCGTGCCGTACCGCTCACGACGGCGCACCCTGATGCGCGCGGGCGTGCCGATAGCGGTGGCCGCGGCGATCGCCACGGGTATCGGGCTGGTGCCCGCGCTGGCCGCCGACTCCCCGCCGGACCTCCCCTCGCTGACGGCGGAGCAGGTGGTCGCCAAGGCGCTCGCCTCCGACACCCAGGCCCTCTCCGGCACGGTCTCGTTCTCGACCGACCTCGGAGTGCCCAGCCAGCTGCTCGGCGCGGCGGCCGGTGGCCTCGGTGCCGCGGCCGGGCGCGGCGGGCAGGGCCAGGGCGGCTCGTCGGCCGATCCGCAGGCCAAGCTGCTCGGCCTGCTGGGCGGCGACCAGACGCTGCGGGTCGCGGTGGACGGGCCGGACCGCCAGCGGCTCGACCTGCTGGAGAACATGGCCGGCTACACCCTGATCCACAACGGCGACCAGGGCTGGGCCTGGGACAGCTCGACCAACCAGGCCGTGCACCTGACCGGTCAGGCCGCGAAGCACCAGGGTGCCGAGCACCCGAAGGCTCCGCTGGCCGGCGTGCCGACGACGCCCCAGGAGGCTGCCAAGCAGTTCCTGACGGAGAGCGCGAGCACCACCTCGGTCACCGTGGCCGGCACCGCCAAGGTGGCCGGGCAGAACGCCTACCAGCTGAGCGTCAAGCCGAAGCAGTCCGGCTCGACGATCTCCGAGGTCCGCATCGCGGTGGCCGCCGACAACGGCGTACCGCTCGCGGTCAAGGTGCTGGGCACCGACGGCAGCGCCGTGCTGGACGTGCACTTCACGGACGTCTCCTTCGCGAAGCCGGCCGCCAAGACCTTCGACTTCACCGTGCCCAAGGGCGCCAAGGTGACGGAGCACAAGGCGGACGAGAAGCAGGCGGACGCCGGGCGCGGCCCGGACGGCAGGAAGGAGGCCGGCGAGCAGGGCGGCACGAACGTGATCGGCGAGGGCTGGACCTCGGTGATCGCCGCCCACCTGCCGAGCGCTCCGGCGGGCACGCCTACGAGCGGCGCGAACGGCGCCGAGGCCGGCAAGCACGGCGGCCACGGTTCGTTCCAGAACCCGGCGGCCCTGGCCAAGTCGCTCGGCAAGCCGGTCGCCGGCGGCACGCTGATCAGCACCAAGGTGCTCAACGTCCTGATCACCGACGACGGCCGGGTGTTCGCCGGCGCCGTCACGCAGTCCGTCCTGCAGAACGCGGCCGGGGTGAAGTAGGGGTGACGAGGACTCCCGTAACGGGGGACGTTACGGAGTCGGCCGGGGGCCGGGGCGCCGAGGCGCGCCCGGCCCCCGTTCCCGCTGCCGCCCCCGCCCGTTCCGACGACGTGATCCGCACGCGCGGGCTCACCAAGCGCTTCCGCGGCGGCCAGCTCGCCGTCGACGGCCTGGACCTGGCCGTCCCGCGCGGCTCGGTCTTCGGCTTCCTCGGCCCCAACGGCTCCGGCAAGACCACGACCATCCGCATGCTGATGGGCCTGATCGTCCCCACCTCCGGCGTGGCGACCGTGCTGGGCGAGCCGATGCCGCAGTCCGTCGCGACCGTGCTGCCCCGGGTGGGCGCGCTGATCGAGGGCCCCGCGCTGTACGGCTTCCTGTCCGGCCGCGACAACCTCGCCCGGTTCGACGCCGCCGACCCGACGGCCGACCCGCGCACCCGCGCCCGCCGCGTCGACGAGGCGCTGGAGCGGGTCGGGCTCACCGCGGCGGCGGGCAAGAAGGCCCGCGCGTACTCGCTCGGCATGAAGCAGCGGCTCGGGCTGGCCTCGGCGCTGCTCCAGCCGCGCGAACTGCTGGTGCTGGACGAGCCGACCAACGGCCTGGACCCGCAGGGCATGCGGGAGATCCGGACGCTGGTGCGGGAGGTAGCGGCGGAGGGCACCACGGTGTTCCTCTCCTCGCACCTGCTGGACGAGATCGAGCAGGTCTGCACGCACGCCGCGGTGATGTCCCGCGGCCGGCTGGTCGTGCAGGGCACCGTCGCCGAGCTGGCCGCCCGGGCCCAGGGCCGGCTGGTGGTCCGCACGCCGGACGCCGACCGGGCCGCCGAGGTGCTCGCGGCCCACCAGGTCGCCGACGTCGTGCGCGGCGAGGACCGGGTGGACGCCGAACTCGCGGCCGTCGACGACTCGACGCTGCCGAAGCTGTGCGCGGCGCTGGTGGAGGCCGGCGTGCGGGTGCACGGGTTCGGCCTGGAGCGGGGCACGTTGGAGGACGCCTTCGTGGCGCTGACCGGGGAGGGCTTCGATGTCGCGGGCTGAGGCGGTCGCGGTGGCTCCCGCAGACGGGTCACGGCCCGCCGGGCGGCGGCCGCAGACGGCGTCCGGCTTCCTGGCGCTGTTCCGCAACGAGCTGCACCTGACCTTCCGCCGGATGCGGACCCTGGTGCTGCTGGCGATCCTGGCGGCGCTGCCGATCCTGATCGGCGTGGTCATCAAGGTCAACACGGACGGCCCGCACGGCGACGGCGGCGGTCCGAGCTTCATCGCGCAGACCACCCAGAACGGCATGTTCCTCGTGTTCACCGCGCTCGCCGTGGCGCTGCCGATCTTCCTGCCGATGACGGTCGGCGTCGTCGCCGGGGACTCGGTGGCCGGCGAGGCCGCCACCGGGACGCTGCGCTACCTGCTGGTCGCCCCGGCCGGGCGGACGCGGCTGCTGGCCGCCAAGTTCACCGCCGGGCTCGCCTTCTGCCTGGCGGCCACCGCGGCGGTCGCGCTGTCGGCCCTGGCCACCGGCGCCGCGCTGTTCCCGCTCGGCAAGGTGACGCTGCTGTCCGGCGACACCATCGGCCTCGGCGAGGCGCTGCCGCGGGCGCTGCTGGTGGCCGCGGTGGTGGCGCTCTCGCTGGCCGGGCTGGTGGCGATCGGGCTGTTCGTCTCGACGCTCACCGGCAGCGGCATCGCCGCGATGGCCGCCACGGTGGTGCTGGTGATCACCGTCCAGATCCTGGACAGCTTCCCGCAGCTGGACGCGATCCGGCCGTTCCTGTTCACCCACTACTGGCTGAGCTTCGCGGACCTGCTGCGCCAGCCGGTGTACTGGGACGGCGTGCTGAAGAACCTCGCCCTGCAGGCGGGCTACGTCGCCGTGTTCGGCTCGGCGGCCTGGGCACGGTTCTCCAGCCGGGACATCAGCGCCTGAGCCGGCGCCCTGCTACCGGGTGGCCGCCGGGGCGGGGGCCGGCCGCGGCGTCCGTGCCGCGGCCGCCCGCTCCGCGCGGTCGGCCCGCACCCGGCGCAGCGCGTCCCAGGTGAGGACGGCGAGCGCCACCCAGACCAGGCCGAAGCCCGCCCAGCGCGCGGGCGGCATCGACTCGTGGAACACCGCGACGCCGATCAGGAACTGGAACACCGGTGCCAGGTACTGCAGCAGCCCGAGCACCGTCAGCGGCACCCGCACGGCCGCCGCACCGAAGCACAGCAGCGGGATCGCGGTGATGACGCCGCTGAGCGCCAGCAGGCCGGAGTGGCCCCAGCCGTACGAGCCGGCCACCGCGTGGCCGAAGGTGCCGCGCCCGCTGACCTCCAGGTAGACCAGGTAGGCCAGGGCGAACGGGAACATGAAGGCGCTCTCCGCCGCCAGGCTCTCCACGCCGCTCAGCCCGACCGTCTTCTTCAGCAGGCCGTAGGTGGCGAAGGACAGCGCCAGGGTGAGCGCGATCCAGGGCAGTTGCCCGTACGCGACGGTGAGCACCGCGACCGCCGCCGCGCCGACGCCGACGGCCGTCCACTGCGCGACGCGCAGCCGCTCCTTGAGGACGAGGACGCCGAAGCCGATCGTCACGAGCGGGTTGATGAAGTAGCCGAGGCTCGTCTCGACGACGTGGCCGTTGTTGACCGCCCAGATGTAGACGCCCCAGTTGACCGTGATCACGGTGGCCGCGCCGACCAGCATCGCGACCCGGCGGGGCTGGCGCAGCAGCGGGCGTATCCAGCCCCAGTGCCGCTGGAAGGCCAGCAGCGCCACGACCGCGACGAGGGACCAGACCATCCGGTTGGCCACGATCTCGTCCGCGGCGGCGGGCTCCAGCAGTGGCCAGAACAGCGGGAAGAGCCCCCAGATGCCGTAGGCCGCGGCTCCGTACCAGATGCCGTGGCCGCTCTCCTGCTTCGTTGTGTCCGGCATCTGCCGCCTGCCCTCCGCGCGCGCGTATGTCGAGGTGACGGTAGCGGGCGGGAGGGCGGGCTGTCATCTCCGTTTCCGGATTTTGGTCATGACAGCGCTCAAGGGGCGAGAACGACGAGGTCAGGGTGGGTGCGCGTCACGCCTTGAGCGCCGCGCGGACGGACTCGGCGAGCGGAGCGGTCGGGCGACCGATCAGCCGGGCGAGGTCGCCCGGGGTGCCGGCCAGCTCGCCGCGCGCGATGCCCGCGTCGACGTCCACCAGCACCTCGGCGAAGCCCTCCGGCAGGCCCGCGCCGACCAGCACCTCGCGGTGCTCGGCCGGGGTCACGTCGCGGTGCGCGACCGGCTCGCCCGAGGCCGCGGTCAGCTCGGCCGCCAGCTCGGGCAGGCTCCACGCGGTGTCACCGCTCAGCTCGTACACCCGGCCCTCGTGGCCCTCCCCCAGCAGGACGGCGACGGCCGCGTCCGCGTAGTCCTTGCGCGGGGCGGTGGCCACCCGGCCCTCGCCCGCGCTGCCGAGCACCACGCCGCGGGCGACCGTGCCGGCCGCGTCGCCCAGGTAGTTCTCGGTGTACCAGCCGTTGCGCAGCAGGACGGACGGCAGGCCGGACTCGGCGATCAGCTCCTCCGTCGCCCGGTGCTCGTCGGCCAGCCGGAAGGTGGCCGCGCCCGGCGCGCTCGTGTAGGCGAACAGCGCGACCCCGGCCGCCTTCGCGGCGTCGATCACGGCGCGGTGCTGCGGGATGCGGCGTCCGACCTCGCTGCCCGAGATCAGCAGCACCCGGTCGCCGGCCGCGAAGGCGCCGGCCAGGGTCTCGGGCCGGTCGTAGTCGACCACGCGGACGGCCACGCCGCGCGCCGCCAGGTCGGCCGCCTTCTCGGCGGAGCGGACGGCGACTGCGACCTCGCCCGCCGGGACGGCGGCCAGCAGGCCCTCGACGACGAGGCGGCCGAGCTGGCCGGTGGCACCGGTGACGACGTACATGGGTGTGCTCCTCAGGGATGCGGTGGTGTTGACCTCGGAACTCACCCTAGGGATGGCACTAACCTTTCGAAAGTACGCACTTCGAAGTAGGGTACTGACATGAAGGTAATCGAGAAGCTCCCCCCGGCCGACGTCTTCGACCGCATGTGCCCGTCCCGGGGCGTGCTGGAGCACGTCACCAGCCGGTGGGGCGTGCTGGTCCTCTGGGCGTTGCGCGAGCGCGGCTACCGCTTCAGCGAGCTGCGCCGCCGGGTCACCGGGGTCAGCGAGAAGATGCTCGCCCAGACCCTCCAGACGCTGGAGCGCGACGGCTTCGTGCTCCGCGAGGCCCACCCGGTGATCCCGCCCCGGGTCGACTACAGCCTCACGCCGCTCGGGCACGAGGCCGCCGAGCTGGTCGCGGGGCTCGCGCTGTGGTCGGAGCGGCGGGTGCCCGAGGTGCTGGCCGCCCGCGAGGAGTACGACGGGCGCCCTACCGCTTCGTGATCAGCGCGGCCAGGCCGTCCAGCACGCGCGCGAGGCCGAACGCGTAGGCGTGGTCCGGGTCGTAGGCGCCGCCGTGCGCCGCGCCCGCGGCGGCGCCTACGCGGGCCGCCACCGGGTAGCGCTCGGCGTCGAAGACCCGGGCCAGCAGGTCGGCGTTGGCGGCCCACCACTGCTCGTCCGTCATCGCGCTGTCCTGCTGCGCGGCCCGCTCGTCGGAGGCCATCCGGGCGCAGGTCTGGACGAAGCCGAGCACGTGGGTGAGCGCCGCGTCCAGGTCGACGTCCGGCAGGCCGGTGCCCTCGAAGGCGCGCAGCTCGTACTCGTACTTGGCCATCAGGCCCGGGCCCAGCGGCGGCCGGCTGGTGGAGACGGCCGCGATCCACGGGTGGGCCCGGTACAGCGCCCGGTTGTCGTCGGCGACGGCCGTCACGCGGGCGCGCCAGCCGTCGTCGGCGGGGGCGGTGCGGGGCATCGTCGCGTAGACGGTGTCGAGCATCAGGTCGAGCAGTTCGGCCTTGCCGGGCACGTACGTGTAGAGCGCCATCGGGGACAGGCCGAGCTCCTGCGCCATGCGCCGCATGGTGACCGCGTCCACGCCCTCGGCGTCGGCGAGCGCGACGGCCGCCGCCGCGATCTCGCCGGTCGAGCGGGCCTGCCGGGGTCCGCGGCGACCGGGCTTCTCCTCGGCGGTCAGGCCCCACAGGAGGGCGAGGGTGCGCGCCGGGTCTCCTGCGCTGGTGCGGTCGGTGGCCATGGGGGGATCCTTTCACGGCGCCCGCTTCGTTACGGTCTCACCATGACCAGCTCCCCCAGCCGAAGGCCCGATCCGCTGCCCGGGACGGACACCCCGGAGGCGGTCCGCCACCGCGTCACCTGCCGCCGCTGCCACCGGCCGCTGCACGACCCGGAGTCCCGCATCCTGCGGCTCGGCCCCGAGTGCCGCGATCCCGCCGAGCGCGTCCCCCGGCACGACGTCGACCAGGATCCGCTGCCGGGCGTCTAGCTCACGTGCGGGGTCACGTGCGGGTCGCCGGGATCGCGTACGGTCGGCCGGCAGGGCTGGGGCTGGCGTCCGGGGTGGCCGGGGTGGCGGTGCCGGGGCCGGCGCGCTCGGAGGACATGTGGCAGCCGCACTCCTGCGGGGCTTCCGCGGGACGGGAGTCGAGGATCTCCAAGGTCGTGCCGGCCGACGACGGGGCCGCCGAGGGTTCGGCGCCGGCGACGGCCGACGTGTGCGGGTCGGCGGGCCACCGGCGGTTCGACGCCGCCGACGCGCACGCGCGCCCGGAGCGGTCGAACGCCTGAGCCCCCCTCAGTCGCGTCCGAAGAGGCGCCGCAGGAGTCCCGGCTTCGGCCGGGGCGCCCGCTCCGGCTTCACGGGCCCGGGCGCCCCGCCCCCCTCACCGGTGACGAACCGGCGCGCCCGGTCGAGCTCCTCCACCGGCAACCACGGTGCGGCGAGTGCCAGTTGGCCGACGGACCGCAGGATCGTCACCACTCGGGTGCGGTCCGCCTCGGCGCAGTAGCGCAGCCGCCGCCCGAGCTGGGCGGCGATGTCGGCGCGCGTCCCGGGGTGCGTCCAGCCGATCGCGACGAGCGCGAAGCCGGCCGCCTCGACGACCCAGTCCTCGGGCCCGAGCAGCAGATCGAGCAGGACGCGGCGGCGGTCGGACCCGGCCCACGGCTGGTCGGTGCGGTGGTGGGCGATGCCCAGGCACGCGAAGGTCTGGACGGCGCGCACCCACAGCTCGGGCTGGTGGGCGAGCAGCGCCCGCCCGAGCTCGTCCTCGCGCGGGGCGGGCGGGTGCGCGAGGACGCCGACGAGGTCGTCGAGCGGCAGCCCGGCGAGCCGGACGGCGTGGTCGTAGGCGGCCGGAACGGTCGGCCAGACGAGTTCGGCGGTGGCCCGGACGAGTTCGGCGCTCGCGGCGGCGGGCGGGGCGACGGCGGGACGCGGGTCGGTGCCGTCCCAGGTCCACAGCGTGGTGGTGGGCTCGGCCAGCGGCAGGCGCGGGTCGGGGGTGCCGACCGACTGGTAGCCGACGGTGGTGCGCGGCAGCGCGAGGTGGACGGCCAGCAGTGAGCTGGGCGGCTCGACGGTGGAGGCCGTGCAGTCGATCTCGGTGTCGCGCGTGGTGCCGGGCGCCTCCAGCACCTTGTGGAGCACGTTGACGGTGGCCTCGGTGGCGCCGGGGACGAGGCCGAGCCAGGGCGCGCGGTGGCCGAGGCGTTCGAGGAGGTCCTGGGCGTAGTCGTGGTCGGGGTGGGCGCGGTGGTGGTCGGCGAGCGCGAGCAGGTGGGCGGCGTCCCCGTCGACGGCGTGGCGCAGTCCGTGGATCGCCGGTCCGGCCTTGGGGTGGTCGGGGTCGGCCGCGAGGACGCGCTCCAGCCAGGGCAGGCCCTCGGCGGGGCGGCCGAGCGTGCCGTACAGCTCGGCGACGTCGACGGCGAGATAGCTGCTGGAGTCGTCCTGGTCCGGCGCGACGCGCCGCAGCTCGGCCTCCCACACGGCGAGCGCCTGCTCCGGGCGGCCATCGGCGCGCAGGGCGTTGCCGAGCATGACGGACGGCATGTAACCGGGGGCCAGGCGGTGGGCGTGCTCGGCGAGTTCGACGGCGCGGGCGGTGATGCCGAGGCGGCGGGTCAGGCCGGAGGCCATCGCGAGGAGCAGGGCGTGGTCGGGGTGGCGCTCCACGACGGCCCGCACGAAGGCGTCGAACGGGCGGACGGCGTCGGCGAGTTCGGCGGGCAGCGGGTCGGGCAGTCCACCGGAGGCGCGGGCGACGGCCTGGGCGACGGCGTCCGGGTCGACCAGACCCGGCAGGTCCTCGCGGGCGAGCCAGGCGGGCGCCCAGGGCCTGCCGGGGTCGCACTGGACGGCGGAGGCGAGCATGCCGATCGCCGCGTCCCAGTCGCCGGCCGCCGCCTCGACGTGGGCCCGGCAGACGACGGTGCCGAGGAAGACCTGGCCGTCGAGCGGGAAGAGCTCGCGGGCGGCGGCCGGGCCGCCGGCGGCTGCGCACAGCTCGGCCAGGGCCTCGTGCAGTTCGGGCAGTTGGGGATCGGTGATCATCGCGTCGGCGAGGTGGTCGGCGGCGTGCGGCAGGTCCCCGGAGTCGATCGCCAGGCGGGCGACCGCCACTTCGCCCTCGGCTGCCAGGCGTTCGTCGCCGACGTCCTTGCGTTCCATGGTCCGATCCCCCGTCGTGCCCGGTATTCCGCTGTGCGCGGTGTGCGCGCATGTGCGCGGACGAGGTTATCCCTCTTGTCCTGCGACATGACGATCACCCCGACGGGGCCCACGGACGTGATCGGAGGGACGACCTCCCGACCCGGCTCGTTCTAGAGTGGGACGCGTGAGCTCCCTGCCGCAGGAACCCTCGCCGCTGGCCGGCGAAAGCGACCGTGACACGGCTGTCCAGCGCCTCCAGGAGGCGTACGCCGAAGGCCACATCACGCACGAGGAGATGGACGAGCGCCTCGACCGGGTGCTCGTCGCCCGCACGCGGGGCGACCTCGCCCAGGCCCTGGGCTCGCTCCCGCCGGAGAAGCCCGGCACCTCCGCCACGATCGGCGCCCTCAGCGGGCGGATCGTCCGGCGCGGCCCGTGGCGGGTGCCTCGAACGCTCAGGGTCGAGTCGGCGTTCGGCCGGGTGCACCTGGACCTCTCCAAGGCGGTCATCGAGCACCCGGTGATCGACATCGTGCTGGGCCTCGGCACCGGCCGGGCGAAGATCACGGTGCCCAGGGACGCGGTCGTCGACCTGGACGGCCTGAAGAGCGGCTGGAAGGACACGGTCTACCGGCCCCCGCGGAACGCCTCCGGCGGCGGGCCGACGATCCGGTTCACCGGCGCCATGGGGTACGGGCGGCTGAGGATCCGGCACGCGCGGCGCTGAGTGCCGGCCTTAGGGTCGTCAACCATGCCTGAACTCTCGTCACATCACCGGACCACCGCCGGCGCGTACGACGCCGTCGCCGCCCGCTACGCCGACCTCGTCCGCGACGGGCTCGCGCACCTCCCGCTGGACCGCTCGTTCGTCACCGCCTTCGCGGACGTCGTGCGGTCCGGCGGCGTTCCGGGCCCGGTCGCGGACCTCGGCTGCGGGCCGGGGTACGTGTCCGCGTTCCTGCGCGGGCTCGGCCTCGACGTCTTCGGCGTCGACCTGTCCCCCGCGCTCGTCGGGATCGCCCGCGAGACGTACCCGGGCATCCGGTTCGACGTCGGGTCGATGGACGCGCTGGAGGCGGCGGACGGATCGCTGGCCGGGGCCGTCTCCTGGTACTCGCTGATCCACACCCCACCGGCGGACATCCCTTCGTACCTGGGCGAGTTCAGGCGGGTGGTGGCCACCGGCGGGCACCTCCTGCTCGGCTTCTTCGAGGCCGAGGGGGATCCGGTGACGCCGTTCGACCACAAGGTGACGACGGCCTACCGGTGGCCGATCGACGAGCTCGCGCGGCTCGCGGGCGAGGCGGGATTCGCGGAGGTCGGCCGGATGCTGCGGGAGCCCGGCGAGAACGAGCGCTTCCGGCGCGGGCACCTGCTGCTGCGAGCCCGGTAGCGGCTCAGCCCTGCGCGGCCTCGACCTCGATCGGCGGGAAGGGCTGCGCGGGGCGGGGCTGCGGCTCGGACAGGGCGCCCGCGAGCAGGAGGCCGAACCCGACCAGCTGGAAGGGCAGGGCGAACAGCGGGACCAGGTTGGCCGCCAGGACCGGGTCGGTGGCGCGCATCAGCGGTTCCAGCCAGAACGCCAGGGCGATCGTGGAGATGGCCGGTGCCGGCGCCATCACCAGGCACCCGGCCATGGCGAGGCGGGCGTTGCGGCCCCTCTTGCGGATGTGGTTCGCGGCGACGACGGCGCCCACGAGGGGCGTCAGGAAGTCGACGACGATGACGCCCAGGCCGATGAGGCCGGCGGTGACGTGGTCGCTCAAGGGGTTCCGATCCGGGTGCGGGGCGGGGACGGCGCGAAGATATCGGGCCGGAGGTGGGGAGTACAGCGTTTATCGGGGGTGGAGGGCGGAGCGGGAGGTCGGGCGGGCCGACTTCCGTGCGGTGCCGGGTTCTTCGGCCTTGACGTCAAGGGCGCTTGAGCTCCTAGCGTCGGTCGTATGACCTTCACCGAGAGGGAGCGCGAGTACCTCGCCTCCCAGCCTCTGGCCCGCCTCGCCACCACCGGCCCCGACGGCGCCCCACAGATCCGCCCGGTGGGCTTCCGGCTCAACGAGGACGGAACGATCGACATCGGCGGGCCGAACAACGCCCGCAGCCGGAAGTACCTCAACGCCCAGGCCCGGCCGGACGTCGCGGTGCTGGTCGACGACCTTTCCCCCGCCGGTGATCCGGTGGCGCGCGGGTGGGGGCGGGGCGTCGAGATCCGGGGCCGGGCGGAGGTGTTGGCGGTCGACGTGCCGCCGGTGGACCCCGACATGTTCAGCAAGGACATCATCCGGGTGCACCCCAGGAGGATCATCACCTGGAACCTGGAGGTGCGGGGGACGACGGCCCGCGACGTGGAGGTCAAATGAGGTCGAAGCCCCTGGTGTGGTCGTACATGTCGGCCTCGATGATGAGGACGGCGTTCCTGGACGGCACCACGATGTGGTGCACGATGGCGGAGTCGAGCCAACTCGACCGCGTGAGACCGCAGTTCGCGAAGGAGCGGTGGGTGTCGGGGCCGTGCGGGTCCTTGGCGACCCGGCCGGCGAGGCGCATCGGCGCGCACCAGCGCGGCGGCCGTCGGGCGGGAGATGGTCGCGGAGCCGGCCCGCCTGCACGGTGAACCATCCTCGGGGCCAAGGCCGGGGAGTTCGACATCTGACCTCAGAGTGCCCCCGGCTCCCGCGGCCGGGGGTATCTTCCGATCATGAACAGAGTCCGAGCCACCAGGCTCATCGGGTCGAGCTTCGGGCTCGTCTTCGTCCAGGCCAACGCCGGTGCCCTCCCCGACCCCGTCGCCATCCCCCTCCGGGTCCTCGCGGTCGCGGCCTTTCTCGTCCTCGGTGTCTTCAACCGCCGACCCGCCCCCGAGGAGACAACCGCCGCCCCCACACCCGGGTTCGGCGGTCGCTACTGGCTCGTCGTCGCCGCCGAAGTGGTGGGCATAGCCGTCGGCCTCGCCGTCATCAACAAGGCCCTCCACACCCCCACCGCCACCGTCGGCTGGATCGCCTTCGTCGTCGGTGTCCACTTCTTCGGCCTCGCGACCGCCTGGAGCCGCCCCCAACTCCGCGTCCTCGGCGGCTCCATGGCAGCCTGCGGGGCCGCCGGAATGACCCTGGCCTTCCTCGGCGCCCCCGCAGCAGCGGTCTCCACCGTCGCCGGAATCCTCCCCGGCGCATTCCTCTTCGCCTCGGTCTGGTGGTCGAGCCGCACCACCGCATAACCCAGACAGGCCAAGGCACTCCCCACTGGTGGACGCGCGGCTGCGCCTCGCGCGGCTCCCTGTGAGCCGGTCGAAAGCTCGGACGTACAGCTCGACCTGGCTTGGCTGCGTTACCGGCTCGGGTAGCGATGCCATGACCCGGCTGTCAGCTCAGCGCTGACGGCCCGGGTCCGGGTATCAGCGCAGGAGGTTCAGGGCCGTCTCGAGCGCGTCCTCGGCGGGGACCGGCACGTCCGGCTCCACGCCCACGCCCTCCCAGTTGGTGCCCGTCACCGGGTTGATCGAGCGGGCCGTCGGGACCGTCACCATCACGTGCGGGGCCACCGGGATACGGGCCGTGGGGTGGGCGCCGCCCCTGGTCGTCTCGCCCACCAGCGTGGCGCGCTTCAGCACCTTCAGGTTGTAGGCCAGTTCCTCTCCGCCCGAGAACGTGAAACCGCTGGTCAGCACGACCACCCGGCGGTCCAGGTAGCGGGGCGCGGCGAGGTGGCCCAGCGTCCAGTACTGCCGGATGCCGTCCGTCTTCCTCTCGTAGATGTCGTTGAGGTGCACCTCGTCGTTCGCGAAGAGGTAGCTGCACCACAGCTGCACGCCCTCCGGCGCCCCGCCGGCGCACTCGCGCAGGTCGATGACCAACGCCTCGGTCGGCGCCAGCAGTTGCATCGCCGCCGCGAACGCCGGGCCGCCCAGCTCCGCCGGGGCGATCATCCGGAGGTCGAGGTAGCCGATGTTGCCGTCCAACCGCTCCACGCGCCGCACGCCGTAGTTGTTCGCCCGTGCGTACCGGTCGAAGCGCTCGCGGGCGACGCTCTCCGGCTCCTCGTCCATCGACTGCGGCTCCTCGCTCCACAGCAGCCGCAGGTGCTTGTCGGGGCACACCGCTTGCAGGTCCTGCGTCACCTGCTCGCAGAGCTCCCACTCGGCCAGGCCCTCGTAGGCGCCTTCGGCCAGCCGGCTACGGATCGCCGCCTCGATCGCCGCCGTCTTCTCCGGGTAGACGTAGCCGGCGGTGATGCGGGCGAGGGCGGCGTCGAGTATCGCTTCATGAGTGGTCATTCGCGCGATCGTAGGCCTCCGCCGACCGAACACCCAGCGGTTTTCACTCCTTCAGCGACCGCACGGTGAGCGACTGCTGCGCGGAGCCCACCGGGCCGTGGACGTCGTGCAGGACGGTGCTGGTCAGGCCGTGCCCCGTCGGGCCGAAGGTGACGGTCGTGTCCATCCCCGTCCAACGGCCCTCGGGCTGCCGGTGCAGGTGGATGGTGAGGTCCACGTTCGGGAACATCCACTCCGTGTGGTCCTGCCGCACGGCGATCCCGTTCGCCGTGTCGACCAGGGCCACGAACGACGCGAGCGGGCCGATCTCCTCGCCCGCCACCAGCTCGACCCCGCTGCCGATCCAGGCCTGGGCCCGCCCCTGCGCCAGCTCCCGCCGCCGGACGTCGATCGACGCGATGTAGCCGCCGTCCCACAGCGCGCTCATCGGCCACGGCCCGAACTCCTCGGGCCCGGGGAGGGGTTCGACCGGGCTGCCGGCCACGGCCGACGTGTCGGAGGTCGCCAGGTACCAGGCGCGGGCGCGGATCACCGCCCGCTCCCCTATGACCAGGACCGCCTCCACCAGCTCGACCGTCCGCCCCGGCCGGATGGTCTCGACGGTGATCTCGCACTCGTCGACGGCGAGCCGGCCCAGGATGTCGAAGCCGATCCGCGACAGTGCCAGTCCGCCCGCCGCGCCCGTCTCCGCCCGGTGGCGTTCGATCGCGTGGACGACGAGGCCGCCCACCGGGCTGAAGTGCAGTTCGTCGTCGTTCCAGGCGCCGCCCGCGTGGACGGTGGGCTTGAAGCGACGCTCGCCGGTGCGCTCGAAGTAGCTGTCGTTCACGCTCGCGATCGTAGGCGCCCGAACATCCCCCCGGAACGGTGACGATCCCCACACCCCGGCACCACCCGCCGCAGCTCAGCGCGCCACGACCGCCAGCTCCTCGAACGTGGCGATGGTGGTGAATCCCAGCTGCTCGTAGAGGTGGATCGCCGGGGCGTTGTCCGTCCGCACGTTCAGGCCGATGTGGGCGGTCGTCCGCGCGAGCCGGCGGCACAGCGCGGTGACGCAGGCGCGGGCGAGGCCCCGCCCCCGGGCGTCCGGGTGGGTGGTCACGTTGCCGAGGACGGCGACGCCGTACGCGGCGGAGTGGACGTGCACGCCGGCCGTGGCCAGCAGACGGCCGTCCGCGCCGCGGAGGCCGACGTAGCCGCCGCCGAGCACGAGCCGCTCGTCGAACCAGGACTCGGGGTAGGCCTCGGCGAGGAGCACGCGGAGGTCGGGGACGTCGTCACCGGTCAACAGCGCCGGCTCAAGGGCGGGTTCGACGAGAGAAGGCCCTTCCGGGAGCACCATGCGGAACAGCGTCGAACGGCGCGGGACACCGTAGTCCGGCTCCAGCGCGCGGTGTGCCCCCACCGGCAGCATCGCCGTGAAGCGGCGCGGCAGGAACGGGCGCAGCTCGGCCAGGAGCGCTTCGAGCGCCGGGACGTCGGCCGGGCGGGCGAAGGCGAGCAGGACCGGGACGCCGCCGCCCGTGTAGAGCAGGGCCACCGGGCCGCCGGTCGTGTACCAGGTGGTGTCGGGCCACAACGTGTCGTCGAGGTCGCCGAGTTCGAAGAGGTGGAGCGCCGGGTCGGCCAGGAATCGGGCGGCGAGCGCGGACCGGTCGTGCAGGCTGATGAGGGGCACTCGGCGAGGATACGGACAAGTGCCCCCCGCTCAGTCCCAGGACTTGCGGTACCCCGCCTCCAGCGGCCCGCCGACCAGGTCGAGCACCCGCCCGGCCGCCGCCGCCAGTGGCGCCGGATCGCCACCCTCGCACAGCCGAAGGTGCCCGTCGAGCAGTGCGACCCCCAACTCCGGATCCGACGCCACCAGTTGTCGCGGCAGCCACTTGCCCGTGCCGATCCACGACCGGCGGTGGTCGCACAGCAGGTCGGCGGCCGTGGCCAGGACGTCGCCGCCGACGGCGAGCCCCTCGATCCGCTCCCGCGTGTCCACGAGGTCGTCGAGGGCGGCCGTCAGGGCGTAGCGCCGCGCCTCGACCGCGTCGGCGGCGAGCTCGGGCGGGCCCTGGCGCAGGTCGGCCTCGGCCCGGGCACGGGCCCGCGCGCCGCTGCCGTCGGTGTCGAACAGGAGCAGTCCGCCCGCGTACATGCTCTGCATGACGGCCCGGCGCGAGGCCGCGTCGAAGGCGAAGACGCCGTCGAGGCCGGCCTCGGTGTGGACGAAGAGCTCGGCGACGCGGCCCTCGAAGCGCAGCGTCTCGCGGTACGTCCCGCCGCCGTCCGGGAGCAGGACGGCGAGGTCGAGGTCGCTGGAGGCGGTGGCGCGGCCGGTGACGGTGGAGCCGGCGAGGACCGCCGCGAGGGCGTCCGGGAAGCGTTCGGCCACCAGGCGACGGGCCTGGTCGACGGGATCGGTCATCACGGCGGACATGTTCGCACGCGTCACGCCGGGAGGAAGCGCGCCCCTGGCCCCGGGGCCCGGTAGACCTCGCCGGACGGCAGGTGGGTGTGGCCGGCGGCGCATTCCGGCGCCCTCGCCACGCAGCGGCTCGCCGCCAGCAGGGCCGAGCACGCCGCACTGCCGTAGAGATCCAACAGGGCGGCAGGAGTGGGGTGTTCAGCACTCCACTCCCCGCACCGGGCCGTGTCCCGGTACGGTCGCCGGGCTGTCACGGCGTGGTCAAAAGGCCGTCAAAGCCGTGGTGCCCGTGCGTCGGCGTGCGCTATCAACGTTTCACCGAGAGGACCGCCGTCCGACGGTCCACGAGCACGGGGGAACCACACGTGAACAGCTTCACCTCCACGAGCACGCGCGCGCTCGCCGGCCTCGCCGTCGTCGGCGTGCTGACGCTCACCGCCTGCAACGACAACTCCTCGTCCGACACGGCGAAGACCGCCGCACCCACCGCCCCGACGACCGCGGCCCCGGCGACCACCGCGGCCGCGCCCTCCGCCACCGCGAGCGCCGCCGCGCCGACCACCCCGGCCGCCGCCACCGAACCCGCGACCGGGGGCGCCCCGGCCGCGGGCACCGGCAAGGACGCCGCGCCCGGGACCACCGCCAAGATCGGCGACACCGTCCAGGTGCCGTTCAGCTCCGGCAGCACCAAGGGCAGCATCGCCATGACCGTCACCTCGATCGAGCAGGGCACCCAGGCCGACCTGGACAGCCTCAAGCTCGGCGACAAGGCCGCGGGCATGGTGCCGTACTACATCCACTACAAGTTCACCAACGTCGGCACCACCGACCTGTCCAACACCACCCTGACCCACATCAGGGGACTCCAGCCGGACGGTTCCGGGGCACAGGGCGTGGCGATCTTCACGTCCTTCCCGAAGTGCACGGCCAGCCCGATGCCCCCGGGCTTCACCAACGGCCAGTCCGCCGTCGGCTGTTTCGTGTCGCTCGCGCCGGCGGCCTCCAAGGTCGCGGGCGCCGAGTACTCGGCCGATCCGTACACCATCGGCAAGGGCGTCGTCTGGGAGTGACGCCCCCGGTCTACGGGGTGCCCGCGGGCACCCCGTAGACCTTCAGGAACGCGTCGACCCCGACGGCCGCGATCCGCTCGACCTCCTGCTCCGACACCGGCAGCGCGCCCCAGAAGGAGCGGTCGGCCACGCCGTGGAAGGTCAGCAGCGTGAACTGCTCGGCCGCCAGGGCCGGATCGTCGACCACCAGCAGCCCGCGGGCGGCCAGGGCCGTGAACTTCTCGGCGATGTCGCGCAGCGAGGCGACCGGGCCCGCCTCCAGCCACGCCTCCAGGACGTCCGCCGGGATGTTGGCCACCTCGGCGCGGATGGCGCGGCCGAGCGCGCCGTGATCGCCCGCGGACAGGACGGCGTGCGCGCGGTCGACGGCGAAGTCGGTGAGGTCCTGCCGCAGGTCGACGATCTTGCCGAGGTGCCGTTCGGCCAACTCGCGGATCGTGCCGGTCAGTTCGGCGGAGCTCGCCAGGGCGACCGACAGGAAGAGCGTCTCCTTGTCGGCGAAGTGGTTGTACACCGTGCGCTTCGAGACGCCGGCCTCCGCCGCGATCGCGTCCATGCTCGCGCGGACGTACCCCTCGCGTCCGAACACCGCCGTCGCGGCCCGCGTGATGGCCACCCGCTTCTCCGGGCGCCCTGCTCCGCTCGTCACCGCCACGGCGACTCCTGTCTCGGGTAGGAAACTAGCCGGTGCAGTGTATAGCAGTCGGCGGAGGAGCGGGGGCCGAAAGCCGGGCCGACGGGACCGACCACCCGGCGGGGCGGGGCCCCGGCGTGGCGGGGTGCGCCGGCGCGGGCGGTGGAACTGCGGTGCCACCGGGCGACAGGGGCGCCTGCGCCGGCGGGCCCCGGGCGGCTCCTCCCCCGTCATCCGACCGCCCTCGCCGCGTCCGTACGGGCCGGGAAGCCCGGGGTCCACCGGGTGGCGCCGGTCGGCAGGACGGCGAGCGCCTCTATCCCCGGCTGGGCGGCCGCCCAGGCGAGGCCCCGGTCGGGGCCCATCGCGAAGGCCGCCGTCGTCCACGCGTCCACGTGCGCCAGCCGTTCGCCGACCAGGGTCAGCGAGGCGAGCCCCTCCGCCGGTCTCCCCCGGTACGGGTCGACGATGTGGGCGCCGCGCTCGGCGGTGCCCGAGGTCGCCACCGCGACGTCGTTCCCGGTGACCACGGCGATCACCTCCCCCGGCCGCAGCGGGTCCGCGACGCCGACCCGCCAGGGCCCGCCCGCCGTCTGGACGTCGCCGCCGCCGCTCACGCAGTGCCGTTCGTAACCGGCCTCCCGCAGTGCCCGCGAGGCCTCCTCGACCGCCCAGCCCTTGACCCAGCCGCTCGGGTCGAGCACCCCGCCGGGCCGCATGGTGAAGAAGCCGTCCGTCTGCACCGCCACCTCGCGGCAGCGCGCCAGCACCTCCGCGACCTCGGGGTCGCACGCGTCGAGGGCGATCTCCCCGCGCCCGAACCGGCTGATGTCGCTGTCCTCCCGATAAGGGGAGAAGACCTCGTCGATCCGGTGCAGCCGCACGACGATCCGGGCGAGCAGGTCCTCCAGCTCCCGGCCGCCGCCGTGGACCGCGAAGGAGAAGACCGTCCCCATCACGTGCTCGGCGTGCCTGCGCACCCCCGTCATCACGAACCCGCCTTGTCGAGGGCGCTCTGCAGCGAGCGGGTGTAACCGTCGCTGGTGTAGGTGGCGCCGGAGACGACGTCGATCGCCGCGCTCTGGGCCGCCACGGCCTCCTGGTTGAGCACCGGCAGGGCGTAGCTGTTGATGGACCTGTCCCGCCCGCTCTCGGTCGGGTACTTCACCACGTCGATCCTGGTGATCTTCTTGCCCGCGAGGGTCACCTTGACCTGGACCGGCCCGTACCGGGTGTCGACGGAGTCCCCGGTGATCGCGCGGGTGCCCGAGGTGTCCGACGCCTGCGCGGGCGGCGCCGAGGAGGTGCCGGACGTACCGCCGGAGCCGTCGGCGCCGCCCGAGCCGCCGGAGCTGATCGGGGCGGCGGCGCTCGTGGCGCCCTGGTGCGGCTTGAGCGACAGCAGCAGGATCACGCCCGCGGCGGTGGCGCTGCCGACGACGACGGCTCTGCGCACGGTGGGTACTCCCCTTGCTCGTCGGGATCGGTCGGAACGGTCGGGAACGGTCGGGCCTTCGGGGCAGCGACGGTCAGAAGCCGAAGGCCTCGTGGTGGATCCGGCGCACGCCGGCCGCGTGCAGGGCCCGGACGGCGTCCGCGGAGAACTCCTCCGGGCCGCAGAGGAACACCTCGTGCCGGGCGAGGTCCGGGACGAGCCGGCGCAGCACGGCCCCGAGGTCGCCGACCTCGGCGCGGGTGCCGACCACCGGGTGGACGGCGGCGCCGCGGCGGGCGGCGATCGCGGCGAGCTCGTCCTGGAACAGCAGGTCCTCGGGGCGGCGGGCGCGCTGGACCAGCGTCACCTGGCCCGGCAGCGTCTCGAACAGCGCCCGCAGCGGCGTGATGCCGACCCCGGCCGCCAGCAGCAGCACCTTGCGCCGCCGCTGCCGCCGCCCCGTGAACGCCCCGTACGGGCCCTCGGCCCGCACCGGGGTTCCGGGCTTCAGCTTCGCGACGGCGGCGCTGTGCTCGCCGAGGTCCTTGACGGTGAAGCGCAGGAAGGGCGGGCGCACCGGCGCGGACAGCGAGTACGGGTTGGCGGCCCAGCGCAGGCCGGGCGCCTTGAACTCCAGGCGGAAGAACTGCCCGGGTTCGGCCCGCAGCCGCTCCACCTGCTCGCCGACGAGGAACACCGACACGACGCCGGGGCCCTCCGGCCGCACCTCGGCCACCCGCAGCCGGTGCCGCCGGTCGCGCAGGTAGGGCAGCGCCAGCCGGTACCAGCCGAGCACGGCGAGGGTGCCCAGGTAGAGGGCGTACCAGGCCGGGCGGGCCGGGCCGTCGCCGAGGTCGGCGCCGGTGGTGAGCTGGTGGCCGAAGGCGAGCGCGACGGCGAGGTAGGTGGCCAGGTGCAGGTAGTACCAGGCGTCGTAGCCGAGGCGGCGGCGGGCGATCCGGGCGGAGAGCGCGCCGGTGGCCAGGAGCAGGAGCGTCCCGGCGGTGGCCTTGAGCATGTCGGGGTAGTGGAGGACGATGTCCACGCCCTCCCCCACCACTCCGCGCCCGTCGGTCAGCGCGTAGCCCCACACGATCGTGAGGACGTGCACGGTGACCAGGCCGACCAGGTACCGGCCGCCGAAGGCGTGCCAGCGGGCGAGCCGGTCGGCGCCGACCTCCCGCTCCAGCAGCGGGATCCGGGCCATGAGGAGCAGCAGGACGGGCGCGGCGTACCCGGCGAGCAGGCCGGAGATCCGGCCGGCCCCGCTCAGCCAGCCCGCGGCGCCGGCCACGAAGGCCGTGTCGCGCCACCACAGGGCGAGCACGCCGAGGGCGCCGAGGGCGACGGCGGCGAGCACCGCGCCGGGGACGAGCTCCTCCGGGGCCCGGTGCCGGACCGCCGCGGGCGGCCGTGTGACGGTGGCGGCCATTGCGCGCCCCTCCTCCCGCCTCCGGGTGCCATCAGGGAACGCCATTGTGCTGTCGGGAATTCAACGAGGCCTGAGCCCGCCGTCCGCCGTGGTCGCGGACGCCCCCGAACGACCCGGGAAATCCGACATCACCGCAGGTCAGGGGCGTCTTCACGGGAAGCTCTTTTCTCACCGCCTTCTCATCCGCGACAATCGGCGGCACGACCGACGGGGCCAGGTGGGGAAGCAGCCGGGAAACCTCGGAGAGCCCTCGGTCCGAAACCCGCGCCGAACAGGGGTGCTATATGCTGCGCTCGATCTCTACACCCGTGTAGAGGAAACCTGTACGCGAGCCTGCCCCCGACCGACAGCGGGAACCGGCCGGCCGAACGCCGACGTCCAGTCATCGACAGCGACCACGACGCCGTCCCGCCGAGGGACCGGGTGAGGCCGCCGCCGTGGTGCACGGGCGCGGCAGACACCGGGGGTGAGTGCGTGGCTGGAAGACGAGGACGGACGTCCTCCACCCAGGAACCGGAACGGCGGCCGGGACGGCCCGCGGCCCCCGAGCCGCCCGCGGCCCCCGGGCGCAGCGCGGCGAGCGGACGGTCCGCCGCGGCGGGACGAAGCGCCGCACCGGCGCGGCCCCGCGCCGGCGGCGCCCTGCTGCCCGCGGCGCTGGCCCTCGTCCTGCCCGCGCTGGGCGCGGCCGTCGACGAGCTCTCCGGCCCCGGCATGGGCTCCGCGTTCGCGGCCGGCTCCGTCCTCGGGACGGGCCTGGCGGCGGCGCTGAGCACCCGCAACGGCTGGTGGTGGGTGCTGTGCGCCTCGCCGCTGGTCGTCCTCGGCGTCACGGCCGCCGCCGAACTGGCGGCCAACAGCGACGCCTACAAGGGCAAGGCGCTGGCGACCGGCTCCGCGAAGTGGGTCGTCCACGGCTTTCCCGTGATGGCCGCGGCCGCAGGGGCGGCCGTGCTGGTGATCGTGGTCCGGGTGGTCCTGGACAGGAGGAAGCACCATGGCTGAGAACCCCGCCGGCGGCGAGGGCCGCGGCGCGGCACGACGCGCCGCGCAGACCCCGCAGCCACCGGCCGCACGCCGATCGCCGCTGCTCATCGCCGGGCGCACGGCGGCCGCGTCCACGGCGCTCGCGGTGTTCGTGTCCAGCGGGGTGGTCTGGTACGAGTACACGTCCCTCACCGACGGCATGACGACGTCCAACGCCATCGCCGAGACGAAGAAGGACGCGCCCAAGCACCTGGACAACTCGGTCAACCTGCTGCTGATCGGCCTCGACAGCCGCAAGAACATGGACGGCACCGACCTGCCCCCGGAGTTCGTCCAGGACGAGCTGCACGCCGGCCACAGCTCCGACATCGGCGGCTACAACACCAACTCCCTGATCCTCCTGCACATACCCGCGGGCGGCGGCAAGGTGCAGGCCGTCTCCATCCCCCGCGACGACTACGTCATGACGTTCAAGGGCGACGGCACCCAGATGGGCATGGCCAAGATCAAGGAGGCCTACGGCAACGCCAAGGACAAGGCCACGCCCGCGCTCCAGGCCAAGGGCCTCAAGGGCGCGGACCTGGAGAAGGCCGGCCGCGACGCCGGACGCGCGGCGACCATCCGCACCGTCCAGACCTTCCTGGACCAGCCCGTCGACCACGTCGCCGAGGTCAACCTGATGGGCTTCTACGACATCGCCAAGGCGGTGCAGCCGATCGACGTGTGCCTCACCCACGACACCAAGGACCCGGCGATCGAGGGCCAGGGCTCCGGTGCCGACTTCCACAAGGGCATCAACCACCTCAACGCCTCCCAGGCACTGTCCTTCGTCCGCCAGCGGCACAACCTGGACGGTCCGGACGGGAACTCCGGCGACTTCGCCCGCACCCACCGCCAGCAGGCCTTCATCTCGTCCGTCACGCACAAGCTCAAGCAGGACGGCATCATCAGCGACCTGGGCAAGCTCAAGGACCTCTTCGGCGTCGTGCAGAAGGACCTGGTCATCGACAACCAGTGGAACGTCCTCGACTTCGCCCAGCAGGCGCCGGCCCTGACCGGTGGCAACGTCGAGTTCAACACCCTCACCTTCGACGGCTTCGGCAGGAAGAACGGCGAGGACGTCAACCTCGTCACCCCGTCCAAGATCCAGAAGGTGGTCAAGCAGGTGTTCGGCTACGCCGACGCCTCCGCGCCCGCCCCGGGCGGCGCGGCCACCGACACCGCCGCGCCGAGCCAGCCGGCACCCGCCCCGGCGACGGCGACGGCCGCCGCCAAGGCGGCCTCTCCCGCCACGGTGGACGTCTACAACGCCTCCAAGGTCGAGGGCGGCGCCGCCACCGAGTCCAAGGCCCTCACCGCGATGGGCTTCAAGGAGGGCAAGTCCGGTCAGGCGGCCTCGAAGCCGAAGACCACCACGGTGACCTACGGCAAGGGCGCCAAGGACGCGGCCGAGCAGATCGCCGCCCGTTACGGCGTGACCGCCACCGAGTCGACCGCCACCGGCGCCGACCACGTGGTCGTCATCCTCGGCACCTCCTTCACGGGCGTGGCGGACGACAAGCCCGCCGTCCCGGGCGCCGGCGCCTCGCAGGCCCCGGCCGACCCGGCCGCCAGCCTGCCGATGCAGGGCCCGGGCGTCGACGCCCAGTCCGACGGCGGCATCCCCTGCGTCTACTGACGCACCCCACCCACCGCACCGAAGGCGGGGCTCCCACCCGGGAGTCCCGCCTTCGGGCGTCTCCGGCCGTCCCTCGCCATTTTCTCCGTACTATGTATAGTGTACTGCGTACGGGATAACCGTGCGCCCCGTTCCGAGGAGAGGTCCACCGCCGTGCTGATCACCGACTCCGTCGTCTCCCTGACCGTCCCGGACGTCTCCGCGTCCGCCGCCTTCCTCCAGCAGCACTTCGCCTACACCGAGCTGATGTCCGCCGACGGGTTCGTCTCGCTCGGCCACCCGGGCGGGGGCGTCAACGTGGTGTTCCTCCGGCGCGGCATCGAGGTCCTGCCGGAGACCTACCGCGACGACACCGCGGCCGGCGTGATCCTCGCGTTCACGGTCGCCGACGCCGCCGCCGAGCAGGAGCGGCTCCGCGGCGAGGGGGTGGAGATCACCATGGAGCTGCGCCAGGAGCCGTGGGGCGAGAAGCTGTTCCAGGTCGCCGACCCGAACGGGGTCGTGATCGAGGTCGTGGAGTGGGTCCGGCAGTAACCGGCGGCGGGCACACGCGACGGCGCCCCCTCGACCCGGCCGGTCGAGGGGGCGCCGTCGTCCGCGCGGAGGACGTCAGTCGACCGTCCACGTGTCGTTGCCCGCCAGCAGCGTCGCGAGATCGCCCGGACCGTGGTGCGCCGCCGCCGTCGCCAGCTGGTTTGCCATCAGCTCGTCGTACACCGGGCGCCGCACGTCCCGCAACACCCCGATCGGCGTGTGGTGCAGCGTGTCCGCGTCCGCGATCCGCGACAGCGCGAACGCCGCGGTCGGACTCTCCGCGTGCGCGTCGTGCACCACCAGCGAGCCCTCGTTGTCCGGCGTCACCGCCGCCGTGAACAGCTCGCCGTCCGGCCCCCGGAACACGCCCTGGCCCCCGTCCGCGCCGAAGCGCACCGGCGCGCCGTGCTCCAGCCGGATCAGCGCCTCGTCCCGGGTGCCCGGCTCCTTCAGCACCTCGAACGCGCCGTCGTTGAAGATGTTGCAGTTCTGGTAGATCTCCACTAGCGCCGTACCCTCGTGCACCGCCGCCGCCCGCAGCACCGACTGCAGGTGCTGGCGGTCGGAGTCGATCGTCCGCGCGACGAACGAGGCCTCCGCGCCGATCGCCAGCGAGAGCGGGTTGAACGGGGCGTCCAGCGAACCCATCGGCGTCGACTTGGTGATCTTGCCGAGCTCGCTGGTCGGCGAGTACTGACCCTTGGTCAGACCGTAGATCCGGTTGTTGAACAGCAGGATCTTCAGATTGACGTTGCGGCGCAGCGCGTGGATCAGGTGGTTGCCGCCGATCGACAGCGCGTCGCCGTCACCCGTCACCACCCACACGCTCAAGTCCCGCCGCGACGAGGCCAGGCCCGTCGCGATCGCCGGCGCCCGCCCGTGGATCGAGTGCACCCCGTAGGTGTTCATGTAGTAGGGGAAACGCGACGAACAACCGATGCCGGAGACGAAGACGGTGTTCTCCCGTCTGATCCCCAGCTCCGGCATGAACGACTGCACGGCCGCCAGGATGGCGTAGTCCCCGCAGCCGGGGCACCAGCGCACCTCCTGGTCCGTCTTGAAGTCCTTCGCGCTCTGCCGCTCCTCGGTCTTCGGCACCAGCCGCAACGAGGGGAACTGCTCGCTCATCGATTGTCCTCCTCGTCCAGGGTGCCGATCGCCGCCCACAGCACGTCCGCCAACTGCGCCGCCTTGAACGGCAGCCCGCGCACCTGGTTGTAGGACTCCGCGTCCACCAGGTACCTGGCGCGCAGCAGCAGCGCCAACTGGCCGAGGTTCATCTCGGGGACGATGACCTTGTCGTAACTCCGCAGCACCGTGCCCAGGTTGGCCGGGAACGGGTTCAGGTGGCGCAGGTGTGCCTGGGCGATCTCGCCGCCGTCGGCCCGCACCCGGCGCACCGCCGCCGTGATCGGCCCGTACGTCGAACCCCAGCCGAGGACCAGCACCCGGGCCTCGCCGCTCGGGTCGTCCACCTCGACCGGCGGCACCACGATGCCGTCCACCTTGGCCTGCCGGGTGCGGACCATGAAGTCGTGGTTGGCCGGGTCGTAGGAGATGTTGCCGGTGCCGTCCTGCTTCTCGATGCCGCCGATGCGGTGCTCCAGGCCGGGGGTGCCGGGCACCGCCCACGGGCGGGCGAGCGTCTTCGGATCCCGCTGGTAGGGCCAGAAGGCGCCGTCCTCGCGGTTCGGACCGGTCGCGAAGTCCGGCTCGATCGCCGGGAGTTCGTCCACCTCGGGGATCCGCCACGGCTCCGATCCGTTGGCCAGGTAGCCGTCCGAGAGCAGGAACACCGGGGTGCGGTAGGTGACCGCGATCCGGGCCGCCTCCAGCGCTGCCGCGAAGCACTCGGCCGGCGTGGCCGGGGCGACGATCGGCACCGGCGCCTCGCCGTTGCGCCCGAACATCGCCTGGAGGAGGTCCGCCTGCTCGGTCTTGGTCGGCAGGCCGGTGGACGGGCCGCCGCGCTGGATGTCCACGACCAGCAGCGGCAGTTCGAGCGAGACGGCCAGGCCGATCGTCTCGCTCTTGAGCGCGACGCCCGGGCCCGAGGTCGTCGTCACGCCGAGCGCGCCGCCGAAGGCCGCGCCCAGCGCCGCGCCGATGCCGGCGATCTCGTCCTCGGCCTGGAACGTCCGCACGCCGAAGTTCTTGTGCTTGCTCAGCTCGTGCAGGATGTCCGAGGCCGGGGTGATCGGATAGGAGCCGAGGTACAGCGGCAGCCCGGAGCGCTCGGCCGCGGCGATCAGGCCGTAGGACAACGCGAGGTTCCCGGAGATGTTGCGGTAGCGGCCGGCCGGCAGCTTCGCCGGCGCCACCTCGTAGGAGACCGCGAAGGTCTCCGTCGTCTCGCCGAAGTTCCAACCCGCCCGGAACGCGCTGATGTTGGCCTCGGCGATCTGCGGCTTCCGCGCGAACTTGCCGCGCAGGAAGCTCTCGGTGCCGCCGGTGGGCCGGTGGTACATCCAGGACAGCAGACCGAGGGCGAACATGTTCTTCGCCCGCTCGGCGTCCTTGCGGGCCAGGCCGCTGTCCTTGAGCGCCTCCAGCGTCAGCGTCGTCAGCGGCACCTTGTGCAGGTGGTAGGCCTCCAGCGAGCCGTCGGCGAGCGGGTCCGCGGCGTAACCGACCTTGGCGAGGGCCCGCTTGGTGAACTCGTCGGTGTTGACGATGATCTCGGCACCGCGCGGCAGGTCCGCCAGGTTCGCCTTGAGGGCGGCCGGGTTCATCGCGACCAGGACGTTCGGGGCGTCGCCGGGGGTCAGGATGTCGTGGTCGGCGAAGTGCAGCTGGAAGGACGAGACTCCCGGCAGGGTGCCGGCGGGGGCCCGGATCTCGGCGGGGAAGTTCGGCAGGGTGGAGAGGTCGTTGCCGAAGGACGCCGTCTCGGAGGTGAACCGGTCACCGGTCAGCTGCATCCCGTCGCCGGAGTCGCCCGCGAACCGGATGATCACCCGGTCCAGGCGGCGGACCGGCTTGGCGTGTCTGTGCTGCGCACCGGCCGCCACGGCCGCGCCGGAGCGGCCGTCACCGGGACCCGAACGGTTCTCGTCGCCGTCCGAGCCGTCCACTGCCTCTGACTGATCGACCTGACTGGTCACTGCCGCGGACCTCCTCGTGGGCACGCCACCGCGGGCGTGACCCTGTGCCCCGTCCGCCTGGTGCACCTCTGGCATCCTATGCGCGCTCAACCAGCCGGGGCCGGAACTCCCGCGTGCGGCGGGAAATGACCGGTACTCGCCCACAGCACCGTCAACGCGCGGCGGCCGGAGATCATTCCGGCCGCCGGCCCGCCAGGTCCGGAGGACGGGCGCTACGAGTTGATGTAGGTCAGCACGGCGAGCACCCGGCGGTGGTCCTCCGGGCTCTGGGCCAGGCCGAGCTTGAGGAAGATGTTGCTGACGTGCTTCTCGACCGCGCCGTCGGACACCACGAGCTGACGCGCGACCGCCGCGTTGGTGCGGCCCTCCGCCATGAGGCCGAGCACCTCGCGCTCGCGCGGGGTCAGACCGGCCAGAACGTCGCCCTTGCGGCTGCGACTGAGCAGCTGCTGCACGACCTCCGGGTCGAGCGCGGTGCCGCCCTCGGCGACCCGCAGCACCGCGTCGGCGAACTCGCGCACCTCGGCCACCCGGTCCTTCAGGAGGTAGCCGACGCCCCGGGTGGATCCGGCCAGGAGTTCGGAGGCGTAGCGCTCCTCCACGAACTGTGACAGCACCAGCACGCCCAGCTGCGGGTAGCGGCCGCGCAGCTCGACACACGCGCGCAGGCCCTCGTCGGTGTGCGAGGGGGGCATCCGCACGTCGGAGACGACGACGTCGGGCAGGTCGCCGGTGTCGGCCAGGTCGTGGACGGTCTTGAGCAGGGCGTCGCCGTCCCCGACCCCCGCGACGACCTCCAGGCCGCGGTCGGTGAGCAGCCGGGTCAGGCCCTCCCGCAGCAGTACGGAGTCCTCGGCGATGACGACGCGGCGCATGGCGACCTTCCGGCAGGGGTGAGCTGACGGGCCCAGTCTTCCCTATCGGAGCTACGGCGCGCCGGGGGTTGCCGGGCCCGGTCCGGGGCGCTCGGCCCCGGACCCGGACCCGCCGGTCCCGGCGCGTCACATGGTGCGGATGGCCACCGAGTCGCAGAGGGCTTCGAGGGCGGCCTTGGCCGCGCAGTCCGGCAGCGGGGCGAGCAGGGCGCGGGCGTCCTCGGCCTGGCGCAGGGTCTCGCGGCGGGCGAGCTCCAGCGCCGGGTGGCGGCGCAGCAGGCGCAGCGCCTCGGCGTGCAGGTCGTCGTCGGCGAGGTCCTGGGCGAGCAGCTCGCGCAGCCGGGTGTCCTCGGGGTCGGCGGGGTCGGCGGGCATGCCCTGGAGGAGCAGGGTGGGCAGCGTCGGCACGCCCTCGCGCAGGTCGGTGCCGGGGGTCTTGCCGGACTCGTGGCCGTCGCTGGCGATGTCGAGGACGTCGTCGGCGAGCTGGAAGGCGATGCCGATGCGCTCGCCGAACTCGCTGAGGGTCTCCACCACGCGCGCCTCGGCGCCGGCCATCAGCGCTCCTATCTTGCAGGAGGCGGCGATCAGCGATCCGGTCTTGCCGGCGAGCACGGCCAGGTAGTGGGCGAGCTCGTCGCCGTCCGGGCCGGGGCCGCGGGTCTCCAGGATCTGGCCGGTGACGAGGCGCTCGAAGGCGTCGGCCTGCAGCCGGACGGCCTCGGGGCCGAGGTCGGCGAGCACCTGGGAGGCGCGGGAGAAGAGGAAGTCGCCGGTGAGGATGGCCACCGAGTTGTCCCAGCGGGAGTTGGCGCTGGGGGCGCCGCGGCGCACGGGGGCCTCGTCCATGACGTCGTCGTGGTAGAGCGTGGCCAGGTGGGTGAGCTCGACGACGACCGCGGCCGGCACGACGCCGGGCGCGCCGGGGTCGCCGAACTGGGCGGACAGCAGGAGCAGCAGCGGGCGGAAGCGCTTGCCGCCGGCCTCGATCAGGTGGCTGGCGGTGACGGTGATGAACGGGACGTCGCTCTTGACGGCCTCGGCCAGCGCCGTCTCCACCGCGTCCAGTCCGGCCTGGACGTCCCGGGTCAGGTCGCGGTCCTGCACGCTGAGCCCGAAGGGTCCCACGACGGTCACGAAGACCACTCCTCTGTCCCTGGTCGTTCTAGCGGCCTGGTCCCTGAGTGCCGCCGCTGGCCATACAGGCAGGGTATCCGGTCACGAGTGGATCACTGCACGGGCGTGCGGATGCTGTCATGATCGGGCCGGAGTCCCAGGTCAGGGCGGCTGCGGGAGCGCTCGGGCGCCGGATGTGAATGCGGCTGGAAATAAGGGCTGCTGCACCTTCCGGGGCGGCGGCGGGAAGACCGCGTCCGGGCCGCGCCCCGCGGGGGGCGGCCCGGACGCTGCGGGGGTCTCCCGGCCTCAGCGGACGAAGAGCGCGGCCTTCGAGGCGAGGTCCAGGAAGTACTGCGGCAGCACCCCGAGGACGAGGGTGACGAGCACCCCGACACCGATCGCGGTCGCCGTGAAGGCGCTCGGGATCGCGACCGTCGGGCCGCCGGGCTGCGGGTCGGAGAAGAACATCAGGACGATGACCCGGATGTAGAAGAACGCGGCCACCGCCGAGCTCAGCACGCCGACGATGACCAGCGGCGTCGCGCCGCCGGCCGCCGCCGCCTGGAACACCGCGAACTTCCCGGTGAACCCGGAGGTCAGCGGGATGCCGGCGAAGGCCAGCAGGAACAGCGCGAACACCGCCGCGACCAGCGGGGAGCGCCGGCCGAGGCCGGCCCAGCTCGACAGGTGGGTCGCCTCGCCCTTGGAGTCGCGCACGAGGGTGACGACGGCGAACGCGCCGAGCGTCACGAAGGAGTACGCGAGCAGGTAGAACAGCACCGAGCCGAGGCCCTGCTTGTTGGTGGCGATCACCCCGGTGAGGATGAACCCGGCGTGCGCGATCGAGGAGTAGGCGAGCAGGCGCTTGACGTCCTGCTGCGTGACCGCGAGCACCGCACCGACCACCATCGTCAGGATCGCCACGCCCCACAGCACCGGCCGCCAGTCCAGCCGCAGCCCGGGGAAGGCGACGTAGAACAGGCGCAGGAACGCGCCGAAGGCCGCGACCTTCGTGGCCGCCGCCATGAACCCGGTGACGGGGGTCGGCGCGCCCTGGTACACGTCCGGGGTCCAGGCGTGGAACGGCACGGCGCCGACCTTGAAGAGCAGGCCGACGGCGAGCATCGCGAGACCGATCAGCAGCAGCGTGTCGGTGCGGGTGCTGCTGAGCAGCGCCGGGTTGGTCATCGCCTTGCCGGAGATGACGTCGGCGATGTCGCCGAGCTTCACGCTGCCCGCGTAGCCGTACAGCAGGGCGGTGCCGAACAGGAAGAACGCCGAGGCGAAGGCGCCGAGCAGGAAGTACTTGACGGCCGCCTCCTGGGAGAGCAGCCGGCGGCGCCGGGCCAGCGCGCACAGCAGGTACAGCGGCAGCGAGAAGACCTCCAGCGCGACGAACATCGTCAGCAGGTCGTTCGCGGCCGGGAAGAGCAGCATGCCGCCGACGGCGAACAGGGTCAGCGGGAACACCTCGCTGGTGGCGAAGCCGGCCCGGACCGCGGCCCGCTCCTGCTCGCCGCCGGGGGTGGCGGCGGCCTGCGCGGCGAACGCGTCGGCCGGCAGCCCGCCGGCCCTGGGCTCCAGGCGCCGCTCGGCGTACGTCAGCACGGCGACGGCGGCGACCAGGACGATCACGCCCTGGAGGAACAGCGCCGGGCCGTCCATCGCCACCGACTCCATGGCGAGCAGGTCCATCCTGGTGGTGCCGTGGCCCTGGGCGGCGAGCACCACGATCGCGGCGAACGCGCCGGCCAGGCCGGTGAGCGCGAGGACGACCTGCGTCCAGTGCCGGAAGCGGCGCGGCACGAAGGCCTCGACCAGGACGCCGGCCACGGCGGTGGCGAACACCACCAGCATCGGGGAGAGTTGGCCGTACTCGAGGTGCGGCGCGGGGATGCTCGGGGTGGAACCGCCGGCGGCGGCGAGCATGCCGGTGGTGCTCACTTCTGCTCACCTCCTGAGGTGGCGGCGACCGGGTGGGCCGGCGCCGGGTCGGTCTCGTGGACCTGCGAGAGCGTCGCGTTCACCGCCGGGTTGACGATGTCGGTCAGCGGCTTGGGGTAGACACCGAGCAGGATCGTCAGCGCCACCAGCGGGGCCACGACGGCCAGTTCGCGGACCTTGAGGTCCGGCATGCCGGTGACCTCCGCCTTGACCGGGCCGGTCATCGTGCGCTGGTAGAGCAGCAGCGCGTACAGCGCGGCCAGCACGATGCCGAAGGTCGCGACGATCCCGATCGCCGGGTAGCGGGTGAACGTGCCGACCAGGACGAGGAACTCGCTGACGAACGGGGCGAGGCCGGGCAGCGACAGGGTGGCGAGGCCGCCGAGCAGGAACGTCCCGGCGAGCACCGGGGCGACCTTCTGCACGCCGCCGTAGTCGGCGATCAGGCGCGAGCCCCGGCGCGAGATCAGGAAGCCGGCCACCAGCATCCACGCGGCGGTGGAGATGCCGTGGTTCACCATGTACAGGGTGGCACCGCTCTGGCCCTGGCTGGTCAGCGCGAAGATGCCCATGATGATGAAGCCGAAGTGCGAGATCGAGGCGTACGCGACCAGGCGCTTGATGTCCTTCTGGCCGATCGCGAGCAGCGCACCGTAGACGATCCCGATCACCGACAGCACGAGGATCGCCGGGGCGAAGGCCTTCGAGGCGTCGGGGAACAGGCCGAGGCAGAAGCGCAGCATCGCGAAGGTGCCGACCTTGTCGACCACGGCGGTGATCAGCACCGCCGTGCCGGCGGTGGCCTCGCCCATCGCGTTCGGCAGCCAGGTGTGCAGCGGCCACAGCGGGGCCTTCACCGCGAAGGCGAAGAAGAAGCCGAGGAACAGCGCCTTGGAGGCGGTGCCGCTGAACTGCAGCTTGCCGTCGGCGACGGCCGAGGCGAGGGTCGGCAGGTCGAAGGTCGCGAGGCCCTGGTCCTGCGCGATCACGTACAGGCCGATCACGGCGGCGAGCATCACCAGGCCGCCGAGCAGGTTGTACAGCAGGAACTTGACGGCCGCGTAGGAGCGCTGGCGCGCCGCGTCGGGGCCGCCCGCACGGTCCCCGAAGCCACCGATCAGGAAGTACATCGGGATCAGCATGGCTTCGAAGAACACGTAGAACACGAACACGTCGGTGGCGTAGAAGGAGACGAGGACCATCGCCTCCACGGCCAGGATCAGGGCGAAGAAGCCCTGGGTGCGCCGCCTGTTCTCGAACGTGCCGTCCGGCGCGGGCGCAGGGTCCGCGTCGTGCCAGGAGGCGAGCATCACGATCGGCACGAGCACGGCGGTCAGCAGGGCCAGCACCGCGCCGATGCCGTCCACACCGAGCGAGAAGGTGATGCCGAAGGAGCGGATCCAGCTGTGGGACTCGGTCAGCTGGTAGCGGTCGCCGTGCGGGTCGAACCGCACGGCCACCAGGGCGGCCAGGGCCAGCGCGACGGCCGAGGTGCCGAGCGCGACGGCCTTGGTCGTGGTGCGCCGCGCCTCGGTGGACCCGGCGGGCATCGCGGCGGTCAGCACCGCGCCGGCCGCCGGGACGGCGCACGTGGCGGTCAGGAGGACGCTCATGCCCGGCCTCCCCGATGGTGTTCTGGACGAGTCATCAGACGGACCTCATCAGGAGAGTCGTGGCGACCAGCACCAGCGTGCCGCCGAACATGGAGAGCGCGTAGGAGCGGACGAAGCCGTTCTGGATCCGCCGCAGCCGCCCGGAGATCCCGCCGATCGTGGCGGCCAGTCCGTTGACGAAGCCGTCCAGGCCGCGGCTGTCGAAGTAGACGAGCGTCGCGGCGAGCGCCGAGCCGGGCCGCACCAGGACGGCGTGGTTGAAGTCGTCCTGGAGCAGGTCGCGGCGGGCGGCCCGGGTGAGCGGGGAGCCGACCGGCGGCACCACGGGGACGGGGCCGCGCCCGTACATCGCGTACGCCAGGCCGACGCCGACCAGCATGCACGCGGTGGTCAGCAGCGTGACGGTCAGCGGCGTGAGCGGCGAGTTCCCCTCGGCGTAGCCGGTGACCGGCTCCAGCCAGTTGAGGAACGAGTCGTTCAGGACGAACAGCCCGCCCGCGAACACCGAGCCGAAGGCCAGCAGCACCATCGGGATCGTCATCGTCCGCGGCGACTCGTGCGGGTGCGGGGCGTCGCCGTTGGCGTCCGGCTGCCAGCGCTTCTCGCCGAAGAACGTCAGCACCATCACGCGCGTCATGTAGAAGGCCGTGACGGCCGAGCCGGTCAGCGCGCACAGGCCGAGGATCCAGCCCTCGGTGCCGCCCTTGGCGAACGCCGCCTCGATGATCTTGTCCTTGGAGAAGAAGCCGGACAGCCCGGGGAAGCCGATGATCGCGAGGTAGCCCAGGCCGAAGGTGACGAAGGTGACCGGCATGTACCTGCGCAGGCCGCCGTAGTGGCGCATGTTCACCTCGTCGTTCATGCCGTGCATGACCGACCCGGCGCCGAGGAACAGCCCGGCCTTGAAGAAGCCGTGCGTCACCAGGTGCATGATCGCGAAGGCGTAGCCGATCGGACCGAGGCCGGCCGCGAGGATCATGTAGCCGATCTGCGACATCGTCGACCCGGCCAGCGCCTTCTTGATGTCGTCCTTCGCGCACCCGATCACCGCACCGAACAGCAGGGTGACCGTGCCGACCACCACCACGGCGGTCTGGGCGTCCGGCGCCAGGTTGAAGATCGCCGCGGAGCGGGTGATCAGGTAGACGCCGGCCGTCACCATCGTCGCCGCGTGGATCAGCGCCGACACCGGGGTCGGGCCCTCCATCGCGTCGCCGAGCCAGGACTGCAGCGGCACCTGCGCCGACTTGCCGCAGGCCGCCAGCAGCAGCATCAGGCCGATCGCCGTCAGCGCGCCCTCGCTCGCCCGGTTCGCCCCGCCGAAGACCGGGCCGAACGCGAAGGAGCCGAACTCCACGAACATCAGCATGATCGCGATCGACAGGCCCATGTCGCCGACGCGGTTGACGATGAACGCCTTCTTCGCCGCCGTCGCCGCACTCGGCTTGTGCTGCCAGAACCCGATCAGCAGGTAGGACGCGAGGCCCACGCCCTCCCAGCCCAGGTACAGCAGCAGGTAGTTGTCCGCGAGCACCAGCAGCAGCATGGCGGCCAGGAACAGGTTCAGGTACGCGAAGAAGCGGCGGCGGCGCTCGTCGTGCGCCATGTAGCCGACCGAGTAGAGGTGGATGAGCGTGCCGACACCCGTGATCAGCAGCACGAACGTCATCGACAGCTGGTCCAGCAGGAACGAGACGTCGGCCTGGAAGCCGTTCACCGACACCCAGTTGAACAGGTACGTCGTCACCGCCCGGTGCTCGGCGTCACGGCCGAGCATGTCCGAGAACAGCACCAGGCCGAAGCCGAACGAGAGCGCGGCGAGCGCCGTGGCCAGCCAGTGGCCGAACCGGTCCAGCGCGCGCCCGCCGAGCAGCAGCAGGGCGGCACCGGCCAGCGGGGCTGCCACCAGCAGCGGAATGAGAGAGTTCACCGAGGCCCTCCGCCTACAGCTTCATCAGATTGCTGTCGTCGACCGAAGCGGAGTGCCTGGTCCGGAAGATCGAGACGATGATCGCGAGGCCCACCACGACCTCGGCCGCCGCGACCACCATCGTGAAGAACGCGATGATCTGGCCGTCCAGCGTGCCGTGCAGCCGCGAGAACGTCACCAGCGCCAGGTTCGAGGCGTTCAGCATCAGCTCCACGCACATGAACAGCACGATCGCGTTGCGCCGGATCAGCACCCCGGCCGCGCCGATGGTGAACAACAGGGCCGCCAGATACAGGTAGTTGACCGGATTCACTCCGCGCCCTCCTCGGCCTCGTGGTTCGGCACCGGCTCCAGGGACTTGCGCGGACCGGTCACCGCCGGCCGCTCCGACGACGGACGGCCCAGCCAGTCCGCGGTCGTGTTCTCCAGCTCCGCCATCCGGCGCAGCATCTCCTGGCTCACGTCCCGCACCTGCCCGCGCTCGCGCAGCGTCCCCATCACCGAGTCCTCGGCGACCGAGCCGTCCGGCAGCAGCGCCGGAACGTCCACCGCGTTGTGCCGCGCGTACACGCCCGGCGCCGGCATGGGCGGCACCTGGATGTTGTCCCGCACCCGCTGCGCCGCCAGCTCGCGCTGCGTCTTCGGCGCCTTCACGTGCTCGCGGTGCGTCAGCACCATCGCACCGATCGCCGCCGTGATCAGCAGCGCGCCGGTGACCTCGAACGCCCACACGTACTTCGTGAAGATCAGCCGCGCCAGACCCGGCACGTTGCCCTCCGCGTTCGCGCCCTGCAGGCCCGTGAAGTGGTCCAGCTTCGCGTTCGCGATGCCCGCGACCAGCAGCACCCCGAAGCCCAGCCCGCACACCACCGCCGCGAACCGCTGGCCCTTCAGCTGCTCCTTCAGGGAGTCCTCGCTCGTGACGCCGACCAGCATCACCACGAACAGGAACAGCATCATGATCGCGCCGGTGTAGACGACGATCTGCACCACGCCCAGGAACACCGCGCCCTGCGCCATGTAGCAGACCGCCAGCGCCAGCATCGTGGCCGCCAGGCACAGCGCGCTGTGCACCGCCTTGCGCATCAGCAGCATCCCGAGCGCGCCACCGACCGCGACCACCGCCAGCACCCAGAACTGGACGGCCTCACCCGTCGAGGTCGTCCCGGCCGCATCCGCCAGAACCGTGGTCACGGCCGCACCTCCTTCTCCCGATCGGTGCGCTCCTGCTGGACCGTCCCCGGCGCCGCCGCCGTGATCTCGCCCCGGTAGTACGCGCCCTCGTCGGCGCCCGGGAAGATCGCGTGCGGCGAGTCGACCATGCCCTCGGACAGCCCCACCAGCAGCTGCTCCTTGGTGAAGATCAGGTCCTTGCGCGAGGAGTCCGCCAGCTCGTACTCGTTCGTCATCGTCAACGCCCGCGTCGGACACGCCTCGATGCACAGCCCGCACAGGATGCAGCGCGCGTAGTTGATCTGGTACACCGCGCCGTAGCGCTCACCGGGCGAGTACCGCTCCTCGTCCCGGTTGTCCGCGCCCTCGACGTAGATCGCGTCGGCCGGGCACGCCCACGCGCACAGCTCGCAGCCCACGCACTTCTCCAGCCCGTCCGGATGACGGTTCAACTGGTGACGGCCGTGGAAGCGCGGCGCCGTCGGCTTCTTCTCCTCCGGATACTGCTCCGTCAGCCGTTTCTTGAACATGGCCCGGAACGTGACGCCGAAACCGGCGGCCGGGCCCAGGACCGACGGCCGGTCGGTCCTCTCCGGACGGTCCGTGTGATCGGACGACATCGCGGATCAGCTCCCCTCGGAATGGTCGGACCCGTTCAGGGCGTCCTGGAGTTGCTTTGGCGCCCGGCTGCGCCGACGCGGAACGGGCGGCAGCACCTGGCCCGGCAACGGCGGCACCGGGTACCCGCCCGCCATCGGGTCGAACCCGTCGGCCTGTTCGGGAGCCTCGGGCTCCGGCTGCTTGCGCACGAAGTCCCTCAGCAGCACCAGCAGCAGGACCACGCCCACCGGCGCGCCCACGTACAGGACCACCTCGCCGAACCCGTACCCCTCGTTGCGCAGCGCCCGCACGCTCGCGATCAGCACCAGCCACACCAGCGAGACCGGGATCAGCACCTTCCAACCCAGCTTCATGAACTGGTCGTAGCGCAACCGCGGCAACGTGCCGCGCAGCCAGATGAAGAAGAACAGCAGCAACTGGATCTTCAGCGTGATCCACAGCATCGGCCACCAGCCGTGGTTCGCGCCCGCCCAGAACGCCGACACCGGCCACGGCGCCCGCCAGCCGCCCAGGAACAGCGTCGACGCCACCGCCGACACCGTCACCATGTTCACGTACTCCGCCAGCATGAACATCGCGAACTTCAGCGACGAGTACTCGGTGTTGAACCCGCCCACCAGCTCGCCCTCGGCCTCCGGCAGGTCGAACGGCGCCCGGTTCGTCTCACCGACCATCGCGACGATGTACACGATGAACGACACCGGCAGCAGCACCGAGAACCACGTCGAGTGCTGCTGCGCCACGATCTCCGACGTCGACATCGACCCCGAGTAGATGAACACCGCCGCGAACGACAGGCCCATCGCGATCTCGTAGCTGATCATCTGCGCCGACGAGCGCAACCCGCCCAGCAGCGGGTACGTCGAACCGGAGGACCAGCCGGCCAGCACGATCCCGTAGATGCCCACCGACGCCGTCGCCAGGACGTACAGCAGCGCCACCGGGAAGTCCGTCAGCTGCATCGCCGTCCGGGTCCCGAAGATCGACACCTCGTTGTCGGCCGGCCCGAACGGGATCACCGCGAACGCCATGAACGCCGGGATCGCGCACACGATCGGAGCAAGGACGTAGACCACCTTGTCCGAGCCCTTGACCACCAGGTCTTCCTTCAGCGCCAGCTTCACGCCGTCCGCCAGCGACTGCAGCAGACCCCACGGCCCGTGCCGGTTCGGCCCGATGCGCAACTGCATCCAGGCCACCACCTTGCGCTCCCACACGATGGCGATCAGCACCGTGAGCACCAGGAACGCGAAGCAGAACACCGCCTTCAGCAGCACCAGCCACCACGGGTCGTGGCCGAAGTACCGGAGCATCTCGTACGGCTGCGGATTGTTCATCGGTCCTCCCCTTCGGCGTCCGCGCCCGCCGCGGCGGGAACCGCGTCGGCGGCGGCGATCGTGACCAGATGGCCGACGGCGGTCCCGAGCGTGCGGTGCGCGCCGCCCGGAGTCGAGTTGAGCGGGATCCACACCGTGCGGTCCGGCAGCGACTCGGTGACCTCCAGCGGCAGCGTCAGCGAACCCGCCGGGCCCGTCAGCCGCAGCGCGCCGCCCTGCCGCGCACCCACCTCCCGCGCCGTCACCGGCGACACCCGGGCCACCGCCCGGTGCCGGGTGCCCGCCAGGTGCGGATCGCCCTCCTGCAGCGACCCGTTGTCCAGCAGCTGGCGCCAGCCCGCCAGCACCGCCTGCCCCGTCGCCGGACGCGGCAGCAGGCCCGGGTGCGCGGCCGGATCGGCCGCCCGGTCCCCGGCCCACGGAACGAACCCGTCCAGCTCCAGCCGCGCGGCCCGCACGTCCGGCAGGCCCAGCCGGTGCCCGAGCGCGTCCGCCAGCATGGTCAGCACCCGCACGTCCGGATGAAGATGACGGCCCATCAACTGATCGGGCTTGAGCGCCGGCTCGAACATCCGCGCCCGGCCCTCCCAGTCCAGGAACGTACCGGCCTTCTCCGCCACCGCCGCCACCGGCAACACCACGTCCGCGCGCGCCGTCACCGCCGACGGACGCAGCTCCAGCGACACCACGAACGGCACCGCCGCCAACGCCTCGTCCGCCAGCGCCGGATCCGCCAGGTCGTCCGGATCCACCCCGCCGACCAGCAGCGCGTCCAGCTCGCCCCGCGCCGCCGCCGCCAGGATCTGATCCGTGTCCCGGCCCAGCCGCGACGGCACCTCCGCCACGCCCCACAACGCCGCCGCCTGAGCCCGCGCCGCCGGAGCGGCCACCGGACGCCCACCGGGCAGCAGCCCCGGCAGCGCACCCGCCTCCACCGCACCCCGCTCACCGGCCCGGCGCGGCACCCAGGCGATCCGCGCCCCGGTCGCGTGCGACAGCCGCAGCACCGACGTCAGCGCCCCCGGGATCGCGGCCAGCCGCTCACCCACCAGCACCACCGCACCCGGCCGGCGCAGCAACTCGGCCGCCTGCCCCGCCTCGTCGCTCAACGGCTCGTCCGCCGCCAGCGCCCCGAACCACTCCGGCTCCGTACCCGGCGCCGCCGGCAGCAGCGCACCGCGCAGCTTCGCCAGACCCCGCGACGCGAACGCCGCCACCGAGTACACCTTCAGGCCCCTGCCACGACTCGCCTTCCGCAACCGCAGGAAGACGATCGGCGACTCCTCCTCTGGCTCCAGACCCGCCAGCAGCACCACCGGCGCCTGCTCCAGCTGCTCGTACGTGACGCCCCCGCCGTCCACGTCCACACCGCGCCCGGCGACGGCCGCGGCCAGGAAGTCCGCCTCCTCACCACTGTGCGGACGCGCCCGGAAGTCCACGTCGTTCGTGCCCAGCACCACGCGCGCGAACTTCGCGTAGCCGTACGCGTCCTCGACCGTCACCCGGCCACCGGCCAGCACACCGGCCCGCGCACCGCGCAGACCCTCGGCCGCCCGCGCCAGCGCCTCCGGCCACGAGGCCGCCACCAGCTCGCCGTCCACCCGCACCAGCGGCGTCGTCAACCGGTCCCGCTGCTGCGCGTACCGGAACGCGAACCGGCCCTTGTCACAGTTCCACTCCTCGTTCACCGCCGGGTCGTCGCCCGCCAGCCGGCGCAACACCTTGCCCCGGCGGTGATCGGTGCGCTGCGCGCACCCCGCCGAACAGTGCTCGCACACGCTCGGCGACGACACCAGGTCGAACGGACGCGAGCGGAAACGATAAGCCGCCGACGTCAGCGCCCCCACCGGACAGATCTGGATCGTGTTCCCCGAGAAGTACGACTCGAAGTCGTCCCCCTGGCCCGTCCCCACCTGCTGCAGCGCACCGCGCTCCACCAGATCGATGAACGGATCACCCGCGATCTGCTGCGCGAAACGCGTGCACCGCGCACACAGCACGCAACGCTCGCGGTCCAACAACACCTGACTGCTCACCGGCACCGGCTTCTCGTACGTCCGCTTCATCCCCTCGAAGCGCGAGTCCGCCGCACCCGTCGACATCGCCTGGTTCTGCAAGGGGCACTCGCCGCCCTTGTCACACACCGGGCAGTCCAGCGGATGGTTGATCAGCAACAGCTCCATCACGCCGCGCTGCGCCTTCTCCGCCACCGGCGAACTCAGCTGCGTGCGCACCACCATCCCCTCGGCCACCGGGATCGTGCAGGACGCCACCGGCTTGCGCTGGCCCTCGATCTCCACGATGCACTGCCGGCACGCGCCGGCCGGATCCAGCAGCGGATGGTCGCAGAAGCGCGGGATCTGGGTGCCGATCGCCTCGGCCGCCCGGATCACCAACGTCCCCTTGGGGACCTGCACTTCGACGCCGTCGATGGTGAGCGTGACCAGTTCTACCGCCGTGTCGGAGGCGGTCGGCTCCGTGATCGTCACGCGTGCACCTCCCTCTCGGTGGCGGACTGGTGGCCGGGGCGGGGGCCGTCGGCCCAGACGGTGGACGCGGCCGGGTCGAACGGGCAACGGCGCTCGGCCAGGTGCCGCTCGTACTCGGCCCGGAAGTGCTGGAGCGAGGACACGATCGGGCTCGCCGCGCCGTCGCCCAGGGCGCAGAACGACTTGCCGTTGATGTTGTCGGCGATGTCGAGGAGCTTCTCCAGGTCCCCCTCGACGCCCTCGCCGGCCTCGATCCGCTTGAGCAACTGGACCAGCCAGTAGGTGCCTTCGCGGCACGGCGTGCACTTGCCGCACGACTCGTGCGCGTAGAACTCGGTCCAGCGGGTGACGGCCCGCACCACGCAGGTCGTCTCGTCGAACACCTGCAGCGCCTTCGTGCCGAGCATCGACCCGGCCGCTCCGACGCCCTCGTAGTCCAGCGGGACGTCCAGGTGCTCGTCGGTGAACATCGGGGTCGACGAGCCGCCCGGCGTCCAGAACTTCAGCCGGTGCCCCGCGCGGATCCCCCCGCTCAGTTCCAGCAGCTGGCGCAGCGTGACGCCCAGCGGCGCCTCGTACTGGCCCGGGTTGGTCACGTGGCCGGACAGCGAGTAGAGCGTGAAGCCCGGGGACTTCTCGGTGCCCAGGCCCCTGAACCACTCCTTGCCCCGGGCCAGGATCGGCGGCACCGAGGCGATCGACTCCACGTTGTTGACCACCGTCGGGCACGCGTACAGGCCCGCGATCGCCGGGAACGGCGGGCGCAGGCGCGGCTGGCCGCGACGGCCCTCCAGCGAGTCCAGCAGGGCCGTCTCCTCGCCGCAGATGTAGGCGCCGGCGCCCGCGTGCACGGTGATGTCGAGGTCCACGCCCGAGCCCATGATGTCGCGGCCCAGCAGGCCCGCCCCGTACGCCTCGGCCACCGCCGCGTGCAGGCGCCGCAGCACCGGGACGACCTCGCCGCGCAGGTAGACGAACGCGTGGTCGCAGCGGATCGCGTAGGACGCGATGATCATGCCCTCGATGAGCGAGTGCGGGTTCGCGAACAGCAGCGGGATGTCCTTGCAGGTGCCCGGCTCCGACTCGTCCGCGTTCACCACCAGGTAGTGCGGCTTGCCGTCGTTCTGCGGGATGAACTGCCACTTCATGCCGGTCGGGAAGCCCGCGCCGCCGCGGCCGCGCAGGCCGGCGTCCTTGACCAGGGCGATCACGTCGTCCGGCGGCATGGCGAGGGCGGCCTTCAGGCCCTCGTAGCCGTGGTGGCGGCGGTAGGTGGCGAGCGTCCACGGGCGGCTGTCGTCCCAGGAGGCCGACAGGACGGGGGTGAGCAGCTTCTCGGCCGGCTCGGCGGAGGTCATCACGCTTCGGTCCCTTCCTGGCCGGGGTGGTTGCCGTCGGGGTCCCGGCGTTCGGGGTCCTGGCGTTCGGGGTCGCCGTGACCGAGGACGCCGTGGCCGAGGTCGCCGTGGCCGGGCTCCAGGCGGTCGGGGTCGTCGCGGTCGGGCTCGTCGCGGTCGGGCTCCAGGAGGTCGGGCTCCTCGTGGCGCGGGGAGACGACCCTGGTGCCGCCGGCGCCGGGCAGGGCCTCGCCCCTCGCCAGGCGCAGGCCCACCAGCGACGGCGCCCCGCCGGCGCCGGACTCGTCGTTGGCGCCCGGGCGCTCGTCGGGGAAGCCCGCCAGGATGCGGGCCGTCTCCTTGAAACCGCACAGCCGGGCGCCGCGGGTGGGCCTGACCTCCCGGCCCGCGCGCAGGTCGTCCACCAGCCGCCGGGCGCTCTCCGGGGTCTGGTTGTCGAAGAACTCCCAGTTGACCATCACCACGGGCGCGTAGTCGCAGGCCGCGTTGCACTCGATGTGCTCGATCGAGACCTCGCCGTCCGCGGTCGTCTCGTTGTTGCGGATGCCCAGGTGCTCCTGGAGCTCGTCGAAGATCTGGTCGCCGCCGAGCACCGCGCACAGCGTGTTGGTGCACACCCCGACGTGGTACTTCCCGGCCGGGCGCCGCCGGTACATCGTGTAGAACGTGGCGACCGCGGTGACCTCGGCGGTCGTCAGGTCCAGCTGCTCGGCGCAGAACCGGATGCCCGTCGGGCTGACGAAGCCCTCCTCGGCCTGCACCAGGTGCAGCAGCGGCAGCAGCGCCGAACGGGCCACCGGGTAGCGGCCGATCAGCTCCGCGGCGTCAGCGGCCAGCCGGGCGCGCACCTCCTCGGGGTACGGCTTCGCCGGCAGCGCCGGCAGTCCGAGCTCGACATTGGTCACCGGTCCACGCCTCCCATCACCGGGTCGATCCCGGCCACCGCGACGATCACGTCGGCGACCTGGCCGCCCTCGCACATCGCCGCCATCGACTGCAGATTGGTGAACGACGGATCCCGGAAGTGGACCCGGTACGGGCGCGTCCCGCCGTCGCTGACCACGTGCACGCCCAGCTCGCCCTTGGGCGACTCGACCGCCGCGTACGCCTGGCCGACCGGGACCCGGAAGCCCTCGGTGACCAGCTTGAAGTGGTGGATCAGGGCCTCCATCGAGGTGCCCATGATCTTGCGGATGTGGTCGAGCGAGTTGCCCATCCCGTCCGGGCCGACCGCCAGTTGGGCCGGCCAGGCGATCTTCTTGTCGGCCACCATGACCGGGCCCGGGCGCAGCCGCTCCAGGCACTGCTCGACGATCCGCAGCGACTGGCGCATCTCCTCCAGCCGGATCAGGAAGCGGCCGTAGGAGTCGGCGGTGTCCGCGACCGCGACCTCGAAGTCGTAGTCCTCGTAGCCGCAGTACGGGTCGGTCTTGCGCAGGTCGTGCGGCAGGCCCGTGGCGCGCAGGATCGGGCCGGTGGCGCCGAGGGCCAGGCAGCCGGGCAGGTCCAGGAAGCCGACGTCCACCAGGCGCGCCTTGAACACCGGGTTGCCGGTGGCGAGTTTGTCGTACTCGTGCATCCGGGAGCGCAGCAGCTTGACCGCCTCGCGGATCTGGTCGACGGCGCCGGGCGGCAGGTCCTGGGCGAGGCCGCCGGGGCGCACGTACGCGTGGTTCATCCGCAGGCCGGTGACCAGCTCGAAGACGTCCAGGATCAGCTCGCGGTCGCGGAAGCCGTAGATCATCAGGGTGGTGGAGCCGATCTCCATGCCGCCGGTGGCGAGGCAGACCAGGTGCGAGGAGATCCGGTTCAGCTCCATCATCATCACGCGGATGACGTTCGCCCGGTCCGGGACGTCCGCGGTGATGCCGAGCAGCTTCTCCACCGCGAGGCAGTAGGCGGTCTCGTTGAACAGCGGCGTCAGGTAGTCCATCCGGGTCACGAAGGTGGTGCCCTGGACCCAGCTGCGGAACTCCATGTTCTTCTCGATGCCGGTGTGGAGGTAGCCGATGCCGCAGCGGGCCTCCTTCACCGTCTCGCCGTCGATCTCCAGGATCAGCCGCAGCACGCCGTGCGTGGACGGGTGCTGGGGACCCATGTTGACGATGATGCGCTCGTCGTCGGCCCGGCCGACCGCCTCGACGACCTCGCCCCAGTCGCCGCCGGTGACGGTGAAGACGCGGCCCTCGGTGGTCTCGCGGGCCCCGGCGTGGGCTTCCTCGCGGGCTTCGCCCCGGTCGTCCGCGCGGGCTTCTTCGTGGTGCTGAGTGCTCATCAGCTGTACGACCTCCGCTGGTCGGGCGCCGGGATCTGGGCGCCCTTGTACTCGACGGGGATGCCGCCGAGCGGGTAGTCCTTGCGCTGCGGGTGACCCAGCCAGTCGTCGGGCATCATGATCCGGGTCAGCGCCGGGTGGCCGTCGAAGACCAGGCCGAAGAAGTCGTAGGCCTCGCGCTCGTGCCAGTCGTTCGTCGGGTAGACGCTCACCACCGACGGGATGCGCGGGTCGGCGTCCGGTGCGGTGACCTCCAGCCGGATCAGCCGGCCGTGGGTGATCGAGCGCAGGTGGTAGACCGCGTGCAGCTCGCGGCCCTTGTCACCGGGGTAGTGCACGCCGCTCACGCCGAGGCACAGCTCGAAGCGCAGCGCCGGGTCGTCGCGCAGGACGCGGACCGTGCGCAGGAGGTGCTCGCGCTCGACGTGGAAGGTCAGCTCGCCGCGGTCGACGACCGTCTTCTCGATTACGTCCACCGGGTCCAGGCCCTGCTCCTCCAGGGCGCCCTCCAGTTCGTCGGCGACCTCGTCGAACCAGCCCCCGTACGGGCGTTCGCTCGGACCGGGCAGCACGACCGGAGCGGCGAGGCCGCCGAAACCGGACGTGTCACCGCTGTCCTGGGCGCCGAACATGCCCTGGCGGCGGCCGACCACCTCGACCGGGATCTCGCGCACCGGCCGCTCGCGGCGGGTCTCGGGTACCTGGTCGTTCATCGCAGCCGCCCTCCCATCTCGCTGACGGGGGTGGCCTGCAGGGCGAGCGCCTCGCCGAGCTCCTCGGCCCGGCGGCGGTTCACGCCCAGCGGCTCGTGCTGGATCTTGTCGTGAAGCTTCAGGATGGCGTCCAGCAGCATCTCCGGGCGTGGCGGACAACCGGGCAGGTAGATGTCCACCGGGACGATGTGGTCGACGCCCTGCACGATCGCGTAGTTGTTGAACATCCCGCCGGAGGAGGCGCAGACGCCCATCGAGATGACCCACTTCGGGTTGGGCATCTGGTCGTACACCTGGCGCAGCACCGGGGCCATCTTCTGGCTCACCCGGCCCGCGACGATCATCAGATCGGCCTGCCGCGGGGAGCCGCGGAAGACCTCCATGCCGAACCGGGCCAGGTCGTAGCGGCCGGCGCCGGTGGTCATCATCTCGATCGCGCAGCAGGCCAGGCCGAAGGTGGCCGGGAACAGTGACGCCTTGCGCACCCAGCCCGCGGCCGCCTCCACGGTCGTGAGCAGAAAGCCGCTCGGCAGCTTCTCCTCGATTCCCATCAGATCCCTCTCAATGCCTCAAGTCCGGTGGTTCATCGGCCGGTTCTGGCTCGTCCGCTCGGTGGCGCCCATCCGCCCGGTGGTGCTCGCCCGCCTGGTGGTGCTCGTCCGCCCGGCGGAGCTCGTTCGTCCGGCGGCGCTTGTCCACTCGTTCACAAGGGGTCGCGAGGACGTCCGGCGGACCGCCGACGGGTGGGCGCGGCCCGCTCTCAGTCCCACTCCAGGCCGCCGCGCCGCCACACGTAGGCGTAGGCGACGAAGACGGTGGCGATGAACAGGAGCATCTCGACCAGTCCGAAGATCCCGAGGGCGTCGAACGTCACCGCCCACGGGTAGAGGAAGACGATCTCGATGTCGAAGACGATGAAGAGCATCGCCGTCAGGTAGTACTTGATCGGGAACCGACCGCCGCCCACGGGCTGCGGGGTCGGCTCGATGCCGCACTCGTACGCCTCCAACTTGGCCCGGTTATAGCGCTTGGGGCCGGTGAGTGAGGCCATCACGACGGAGCCGACCGCGAACGCCGCCGCGATGGCACCGAGTACGAGGATCGGCGCGTAGGCATTCATAGCCCCCGCTCCCTCCGTCCAGTCGTCCTTGACTGCAGATCGGAACCGACGGGTCACGCTGAGGTGAACCCGCGCTCCAGTTCCCGAGATCCACCTCATGTGAGGCAGTTCACAAAGCCTGGAACGAGCGCATCCTATGCCTGTCGGCTTGTGATCTGCGACACGCAGTTCGCCGGGATCTTTGTGATCTACGACACCCCTGGAATGAGGATGAATGCGAACATGCCCAGTTTTGTCAACGCAAAGCAGTCAAATGGTCACAACCAGTCGCATTTACTTGTGAAGCGGCAGGTCAGAGCCTCGCTCCTATATCAACTATGCTCCAGCGGGGGCAAATTTCCGGGCGTCATGTTGACGTGTTATAGCGGCTCACTCGCAGGGGTGGCCGGGGGGTGAACGCTCGCTTGACCCTTCGTTCACAAGCGCGCGATGCCTTCTTGTGGCCTCCCCCTCCCCCTCCCCGCCCGCCGCGCCCGCCCCACCTCACCCGTTTCGCGCTGGGCCATGCCTGGCCCAGCGCGCGGCACCCCGACCTCCGCGCGCTCCCGTGCCCCGCTCGCCCTCGCCTCTGCCTCTGCCTCTGCCTCTGCCTCTGGCCCCGGCTACCGGATGCTGGCTGCCTGTTCCCAGACCCAGGCCGCGATGCCCACCCGGTTACGGGCATCGAGCTTGCGCTGGATGTTGGCGAGGTGGTTCTTCACCGTGCCCGGTGAAATGAACAGTCCTGCTCCGATCTCGGCATTCGTCGCGCCGTCCGCCACCAGTTCCGCGATCTCCCTTTCCCTCGTGGTCAGTTCCTCAGCCGGACCGGCCGTCGTCAGTGCCGCCGCAGCGGCGGCCGCAGCACCCGGACCCGGCTTCGGCTCCGCGCCCGGGAGCGCCATGTGTTTCAGGAGCCGGACGGTGATCTGTGGGCTGATCAACGCGTCCCCGGCCATCGCGGCCCGCACCGCCTCGATCAGCAGGACCGGCCCCGAGCGCTTCAGCAGGAACCCGGCCGCCCCGTACCGAAGTGCCGTGTGCACGTAGTCGTCCAGGTCGAAGGTGGTCACCACGATCACCTTGCACTCGTCGGCCAGCTGCCGGGTCACCTCCAACCCGTCGAGCTTCGGCATCCGGATGTCCGCGAGTACTACGTCCGGTCGCAGCCTCCGCGCCTCCGCCACCGCTGCGGCGCCGTCCGCAGTCTCTGCCACCACCACCATGTCCGGCTGGACGTCCAGGATCATCCGGAACGCGCTGCGGACATCCGCCTGGTCGTCCGCGATCAGGATCCGCACCGGCCCTGCGCTACTGCCCATTCCCGTACCTCCCCGTTGCCGACCCGCGCCGGCCTCTACGATCACGCCGGCTCCGTACCGGCTTCCTCCAGCGGCAGCACCGCCGTCACCCGCCAGGTCTCCCTCTCGTACGGGCCCGCTTCCAGCGAGCCGCCGAGCGCCTCGACCCGGGCCGCCAGCCCCGGCAGTCCGCTGCCGCCGCCGTGGCGCGGCCGCCCGGCCTGGTCAGGGTCCCGGCCGTCGTTGGTCACCGACAGCTCCAGCCGTCCACCGGTACGGCGGGCCCTCACCTCGACCGCCCGCGCGGCCGGAGCGTGTCGCCGGACATTGGTCAGGCACTCGACCACGATCCGGTGGACGGTGCCCTCGATCTCGCGCGGCACCGGCTCCTCCGGCAGCTCCAGCGTGACCTCGGCGCCGCCCGTCGCGGTGAACCGCTCGGCCACCTCGGCGAGTTCGACGAGTCCGGGCTGCGGGGCCCGGCCGCCGCCCTCCTCGCTGCGGAGCAGCTGCACCGTCCGGTCCAGCGAGGCCAGTGCCCGCTGCCCGGCCTGCTCTATTCGCTGGAACATCTCAGCTGCCCGGGCCGGATCGATCCCGGCCAGGTACGCCCCGGCCTGGGCCTGGGCGACCATGCCGCTGACGTCGTGCGCCACGAAGTCGTGGAGGTCGTGGGCCAGTTCGAGTCGCTGGGCGCGCCTGGCCTCGATCACCGCGTTGGCGCGCCCCTCGTCCAGGCCCCGCAGGTAGAGCCCGATCAGGACGGCCGGCAGCGAGAGCATCGAGCCGAAGCCGAAGACCGTGAGGACGTCCCCCGGGCCTTCGACGAACGCGAAGCGGGTCAGCCAGAGGGCGACGGCTCCGCAGGCCGTCCAGGCCGCGACCGCGCAGCGCGGGCCGCCCTCGGTGCGCAGCCCGACGACCACCGCCAGGAGCAGGACGGCCAGTTCGACCAGGCCCGCCAGCCCGGCCCAGCGATCGCCCTCCGCCCACCGGCCGAGGAGCCAGACGGCGAACGTGACCACGAGCGACGCCGCTCCGAGTGCCATGGTCACGGCCGCGGCCCCGTAGCGCCCCCGCGCCGTCCAGGCCGGCAGTGCCAGGACCAGGACGGCCCCGGACAGGATCTGAGTCATCGCCACCGCCTCTCCTCGACTCTTCGACCGCCGTCACATTACGACGCCGCCGAGGCGGTGCGCCTGTGCCGATCGGCATATTTCACGGGCCGGTTGAGCAGGGAGAACCTGCCGATCGGCAGCTGTCGCGGCCCCCTGGCGGGCCTCCAGTCTTGAGTCGTCGCACCGGCCACGGGGGTCGGAGCCGAAGGGAGGCACCCTCATGTCGAAGCTCCTGATCAAAGCCCGCAGCACCGCCCACCGGGCTGCGGCCGCCGCCCCGGACGTCCCGCCCGCCCCGCACTGGGCCCGGCTCGCCGCCAAGGCCGCCGTCTTCACGACCGTCCCCTCGGGGCTGTGGCGGATCGCCTTCGGTTTCGGCGTCCCGGTCGGGTTCAGCGGTGCGACGGCCGCGGCGTACGGCGCGCACCAGCCGGGCTGGGGCACGGTCTACTGCGTGGTGCTGAGCCTCGTGGCCGAGGCGCTGGCCTTCCTGACCCTGGGCCTGGTCCGGCCCTGGGGGCTGGTGGTGCCCAGGTGGGTCCCGCTGCTGGGCGGCCGCCGGGTCCGGCCGCTCGCCGCGGCCGTCCCGGCCCTGCTGGGTTCGGCGATACTCACCGACCTGGGGGCTACGGCGCTGTTCGGCGGGTGGGCGCGGAACCTGGCCGAGCCGGATTCACCGCACGGCTTCGCCGCCGTCGTGATGACGCTCGCCTATCTGCCCCTGGTCGCGTGGGGCCCGCTGCTCGGCGCGGTCGCCGTCGACTACGCCCGCCGGACGCTGCGGTGGCGCCGGTGACGCGGGCAGCGGGTCAGCCGCGGTCCGGGCGGCCGGGTCGCGGGTCAGGCGGCAAGCAGGCCGTGGTCCTCGGCGATCGCGGCGATGTCGACCGGGGTACCGGACATGATGGTGCGCACGTGTGCGGTGACGAGGTCGACGGGCCAGTCCCACCAGGCCGCGCGCAGGAGGAGCTCGATGTCGGCGTCGGGGAAGCGGCGGCGGATCGGGCGGGCGGGGTTTCCGCCGACGACGTTATAGGGGTCGACGTCGGAGGTGACGACGGCTCCGGCGGCGATGATCGCTCCGTCACCGATGCGCACACCGGGCAGGACGGTGGCGCCGTAGCCGAACCAGACGTCGTTGCCGACGTGGGTGTCACCCCGGCTGGGGAGAGCGGTGACGATGTCGAGGGTCTGCTCGGTCCAGCTGCCGCCGAACATCGTGAACGGGAAGGTGGAGACGCCGATGGCCGGGTGGGCGGCGCCGGCCATGAGGAAGCGGGTGCCGGTGGCGAGGGCGCAGTACTTGCCGATCACGAGGCGTTCGGGTCCGTAGGAGTAGAGGACGTTGCGCTCCTCGAAGCGGGTGGCTCCGTCGGGGTCGTCGAAGTAGGTGTACTCGCCGACCTCGATCCTGGGGTCCTTGACGAGGGGGCGCAGCAGGACGACGCGGTCGTGGCCGGGGAGGGGGTGGAGGGCGGTCGGGTCGGGGACGGTCACGGCGGACATGAGGGCTCCTCTCGTAATGCGACTCCAGTCGCATTACGATGAGCATGGCACGGCCGCACCGGCCCGGCAAGCATTAACGCGACTGGAGTCGACTTTGAGCGAGATTCCCGAGACCCCAACCCCTGCCCCGGACACTGCGACCCGGCGCACGCCGACCGCCCGCCCCGGCGGCCGGAGCGCCCGGGTGCGGGCCGATGTGGTCGCGGCCACGCTGGCAGAGGTCACCGAGAAGGGGTACGACGGCCTCACCGTCGAGGCGGTCGCGGCCCGCTCCGGCGTCCACAAGGCGACCCTCTACCGGCGCTGGAGCGGAGTGGACGGACTGGTCGCGGACGCCCTGACCGCCTCCGCGGACCAGCCCTGGCCCCTACCGGACACCGGGGACCTCGGCGAGGACCTCCGCCGGATCACCCACGAGGTGTTCGCCGTCTTCACCGATCCCGAGTCCGGCCCGACCCCCACGGCGCTGATCACGGCCGCCCAGCGCTCGGACGCCGGCGCAGCCGCCCTCCGCGCCTTCTTCGCGGCCCGCCACGAACAGGCGGCCGAGGTGGCCGAACGGGCCGTCGCCCGGGGCGAGTTGCCCACCGATACGGACGGTGCCGAGGTGGTCCGGGCCGCGACCGCCCCGCTCTACTACCGCTTGTTCGTCACCGGCGAGCCGCTCGACGCCCTCACCGCCGAGCGGGCCGCGGACGCCGCCGCCCTGGCGGCCCGCGCCGGACTGTTCGCGACCGCCCCTGCCGCCGCGACCCGCACCACAGCAATCCGCACCACAGCCCGAACCGCGGCGCCCCTCCCGACCGCGACCCCGACCGGCGAACTGCCGAAGTCCAACCATCAACCCCAGGAGGGGAACTGACGCCCCACCGCCACCCCGCCGGCACCGCAGCCACCGCCGAAACCGGAGTCACACCGCCCCCTACCGGAACCCCACCGGCCCGTGGATGATGCCTCCATGACAATCCTGCCGTCCACCACCCCCCGGAAGGCCCGTCACGTGAAGCGCAAGCAGTGGGCGCTGGTCGCCGCCGCCACCGTCCTCCCGCTCGTCGCGAGCACCGGCACCGCCGTCGCGGACACCCCCTCGCCGGCCCCGAGCGCCGCCTGCACCTACACCCCGGCCGTTCCGGCCGACAACTTCAAGGGCATCCCGGCCTTCGACCCCGAGGAGGCCGCCACGCCCTACAGCGCGACCCTGCGGACCAACCAGGGCCGGATCACCTTCGAGGCGCTGACCGACAAGGCCCCCTGCACCACGTTCTCGTTCCGCTTCCTGGCCGAGAACGACTACTTCGACGGCACCCACTGCCACCGCCTCACCACCCAGCGGATCTACGTCCTCCAGTGCGGCGACCCGACCGGAACGGGCAGCGGCGGCCCCGGCTACTCCTTCCCCGACGAGAACCTGACCGGCGCCACCTACCCGGCCGGCACCGTGGCCATGGCCAACGCCGGGCCGAACACCAACGGCAGCCAGTTCTTCTTCGTCTGGAAGGACACCAAGCTCTCCCCCGCCTACACCCCGTTCGGTCGGGTCACCGCGGGCCTGGACGTCCTGCAGAAGATCGCCGCGGGCGGGGAGGACGACCAGAACGGGCCCGGCGACGGCTACCCCACCCTGCCGGTGAACATCCGCCACGTGAAGATCAGCGACCACTGACGGCCCATCCCGGGTGGCGCTCAGTCGCTCCCGTACGGTGGCAGCACCACCGACACCGCACGGGAGCGACGGGAGCAGCACCGCATGGACAGCAGGATCTGGGAGAGCGTCGACCACCTGGTCGCCTGGCTCGACGCGAACGGCACGCAGTCACCCCAGGAGGAGCGCCTGCTGCGGATCCTCAAGGTCTCCGAGGAGGTCGGCGAGGTCGGGGCAGCGGTGATCGGCGCCACCGGCCAGAACCCGCGCAAGGGGGTCACCCACGGCTGGGAGGACGTCCAGCACGAGCTCTGCGACGTCGTGTTCGCCGCGCTCGTCGCCCTGCGGACGCTCACCCCGGACGCGGCCCGGGTGTTCGCCGACCGGCTCGCCTACGTCGAGCAGCGCTCGGCCGCCAGTCGCGCAACCCCTGAAGCAGGTTGATGTCACGTCAGATTTTCCTGCCGCGTTTCCGTCAATTCCGTTGACGACCGGATCTCCGGTCCCTAGCCTGATCCGACGGCCCGGCCCCATCGCCTCACCGGCGAGCGGTCGCGGCCCCGTCCGCCGAGCGTGCGCCTACCCTGCGCCGTCGGCGGAGGCACCGGTTCCACCCCGTTCGACCCGCACCATCCCGGGCGGCCCTTCCGACGCTCACCGCGCCGACGCCGCCGCTCCCTGCCATCCCGCAGGCGAGAGCGTACGAACGAGTTGACCCGGACCACTGTCCCGACCGCCGTACGCCGGCCCCATACGGGCCACACCCGCGCCGAGCGCCACTGAAGGCCGCACCACTGCACGCCACGTCACCGCACGCGGCGCCGCCGCCCGCCGGCCCGTACGGCCCACGCTCGCGCCATGCACCACCGCACGCCACGGCACCGCACCGTCGCGACGCCGCGCCCCCACATCTCCAGCCGCCACACACCGCCACACGCCTCGCCGCGCTCGCCCTCGACACGGGCCGCATCCGCGCCGAGCGCCGCCGCACCCGGCGGGCCGCCACCTCGCGCCGCCGCGTCCCGCGTCCCGCGTCCCTCGCCCAGCGCACTCCGCCCCGCACGGCACCGCCGCCCACCATCACGGGGCCGCAGCACTCCGGCACCACAGCACCGTCGCACTCACCGGGCACCGCACGAGCGAGCACACCCCGCGTCGACACCCTCCACCGAGAGGGCAGCGATTGCACCGATCTCACTATTGCGAGTAACTTGCAATAGCGCGAGCATCACAAGAGTGAGGAGGGATGGCGATGATCGGGTCTCAGCGACCTCCAGCGTTCGAGCCGGCGCGCACCGACCTCCACCTCCCTCGCCCAACGGTCCTCACGCCCGCCGCCATCGCCGCCACCGCCACCGCCACCGCCACCGCCACCGCCACCGCCACCGCCACCGCCACCGAGCCTCGCGACCTCTCGCCCGCTCCCGCGCGCCACGGCGAACACTCCCCATCCAGGAGCGGCGACAGGACGAACCGGCGAGCAGAGGGCAGCAGCACCCTCCCCGGCGTCACTCGCCGCCCCGACACCACCCCCTCCCGCGCCCTCGCCGCCCCCGCTCCCGCCGCCGCCCCCACCCTCGCCATCGGCATCGCCGCCACCCCAGCACCCTCCACCCGACTGCGTTTCAAAACTGTTGCGCCAGACCAACATTGGGTGAATCCCTCACCTCCGGGACAGAATCAAGCATGTACATGCTCAACATCTGACCGTCAGCCAATCCGGCCCGCCGGATAGCCCGTCGAGACCCGCCCGCACGTGCCTCCACGGCAATCAAGATGGCGCAATCGTCGCGGCCATCAAGAAACCGCCAAGGCAATGCGGGATCACGCGGATCGATCGACCGCCATTCAACGAATGTGGCGACGATCACACGGGGGCTTTGAACCGGTGAAATTCTGACGGAAAGTCATCACGCCACGACTGCGCGTAAGAAGATCCGCAGCACGGAACGCGCTCCGCGACCCCCCCGGAGAGAGCCCCGAACATCCCCGGACGCCGTCGGCCATCCCCATGACCATCACAAACGGCTCCGGACGGTCACACCGCGGACACCCACCGCAGGGGCTCCGCCGGCGCGGCATCCGCGCAGCTCGCCGGGCTTGAACTGCGCACGAGCGATCGGGCAGGGCCGACCACGGAGCGTCTCCGGGGATTTACAACACGAGTCTTCCGGTTTTATAGTCACGGCCGACGGGGGAGCGTTTGACCGGCCCGGATAGCGGATGCACCACAGATCCGACTATTCACTCGCCGGCCACCAATGGTCGAGGGGGAGGCGTAGTGTCGTGTCTTGAAGTGGGCGCAGGGGAGCGCCCGAACCTCTGTTGTACGCGATCCGTTTCAGCCTGAGCAGCAGCTGGACGCCGCGCGGTCACGGGAACTGCCTTAGAGACCGCGACTGTTCGAGCTAGTGTCATGCCCACGTAATTCTCTTTTGGCATCCTGTTAACGCGCTTTTCGCATGCCCTCTTCGCCGGGTCTGTGCATCGCGACAACAGGCGGTCGGCCGCGCCTGCTCCTTATGACGTCGGCCTTATTTGGCATGCACCCTTGTCGGCTATGTGCTCGAAGAATGACGAATTCGAGGAATGATGGCGATATTCACGGGGTCTGAGGAATTGACTCTTTCGAACATGCTGCGCGCGGCCGCGCTCGTCCAGCCCGACCGGACCGCCGTTTCCTGTGGCACCGAGCGACTGACCTTCCAGCAGCTCAGCGACCGTAGCGAGCACATCGCCGACCACCTGCGGCAACTCGGCGTACGGCCGGACGAGCCGGTCGGCATCTACATGGAACCGTCGGTCGATCTGATGGCCAGTGTGTGGGGCGTGCTGCACGCCGGTGCCGCATATCTGCCGCTGTCACCCGAGTATCCGGACGAACGCGTTCGGTACATGGTGGTGGACTCGCGCACGAAGGTCATCCTGGCCGACGCGGCGCTGACATCCAGACTGGGCGCGATGGCACCGCCGGAAACGAGGATCATCACCCTCGCCGAGGCAGCCGCCGGCGCATTCGGCAGCCCGGACGGGACCGGCACGGACACGGCCACCCCCGCCCCAGAAGCCCGCACCCCAGAAGCCCGCGTCGCAGAAGCCCCCCGCCCCACCCGGGGCGACGACCTCGCGTACGTCATCTACACCTCCGGGAGCACGGGCAACCCGAAGGGCATCGGCATCGAGCAGCACAGCATCGTCGCCCAGATGCGCTGGATGGCCGACGAACAGGGCCTCGACCGGACCCGGACGGTGCTGCAGAAGACGCCGCTGAGCTTCGACGCGGCCCAGTGGGAGATCCTCGCGCCCGCCTGCGGCGCGAGCGTGGTGATGAGCGAGCGCGGGGTCTACGCGGACCCCAACGGCCTGCTCGACCTGATCACCGCCCATGATGTGACGACTCTTCAGGGCGTGCCGACGCTCATTCAGGCCCTGGTCGACAGCGGCCGGTTGCGGGACTGCAAGTCCCTGACGCAGATCTTCAGCGGCGGCGAGGCGCTCACCAAGAGCCTCGCGATCGAGGTCTTCGACGCGCTGCCGGACTGCGACCTGATCAACCTGTACGGCCCGAGCGAGTGCACCATCAACTCCTCCGCGCTCAAGGTCGACCGGGACGCGGTGCGCCAGGGCCCGGACCACATCTCGATCGGCCACCCGGTGCGGGGCCTCGGCTTCCACATCCTCGACCACGACCGGAAGCCGGTGGCGCCCGGCGAGTCGGGCGAGCTGTACATCTCCGGCGTCCAGGTGGCCCGCGGCTACCTGCACCGCGACGACCTGACGGCCGAGCGGTTCCTCCCGAACCCGTTCTCCGACGACCCCGCCCACGACCGCCTTTACCGCACCGGCGACCTCACCCGCTGGAACGACGACGGCACGGTGCAGTTCCTCGGCCGCACCGACAGCCAGGTCAAGCTGCGCGGGTTCCGGGTCGAGCTGGACGAGATCAAGGTGTCGATCGAGTCCCACGACTGGGTGAAGCGCGCCGCCGTCCTGGTCCGCAACGACCAGCGCACCGGCGCCAACCTCATCGCGTTCATCGAGCTCGACCCCAACCAGGCCTCGCTGATGGACCAGGGCAACCACGGCGCCCACCACCAGTCGAAGAAGAGCAAGCTGCAGCTCAAGGCGCAGCTCGCCGGCCTCGGCGTGCGCAACGAGCCCGGCCTGCCGGCCGTCGCGCTGGAGGGGCGCCAGGAGACGCCCGAGCAGCGGCGCACCGCGTTCGCCCGCAAGACGTACCGCTTCTACGAGGGCGGCGAGGTCACCCGGGACGACGTCCTGAACCTGCTCGCCCGCCCGGTCGGTACGGCGACGACCGCGCCGCGCACCCCGGACACCCTCACCCCGGCCGAGCTCGGCGCGCTGCTGCGCAACTTCGGCCGGTTCACCAGCGCCGAGCGGCTGCTGCCCAAGTACGGCTACGCCTCCCCGGGTTCGCTGTACGCCACCCAGCTCTACCTGGAGCTTTCGGGCGTCGCGGGCCTCGAACCTGGCTACTACTACTTCCACCCGGTCGACCACAGCCTCGTGCTCATCGCCCCGGCCCCCGCCGGGGAACCGCGGCTGAAGGCCCACTTCGTCGGAAGCCGGTCGGCCATCGAGGCGGTCTATCTCAACAACGTCCAGGAGGTCCTGCAGTTCGAGGCCGGTCACATGGTCGGCCTGTTCGACCACGTGCTGCCCGGTTACGGCCTGCGGATCACCGCCCGCACCGGCGAGCCCGCCGTCAAGGACCTCCTGCGCTGCCCCGGCGAGGACTACTACCTGGCCACCTACGAGGTGGAGAGCGCCGCGGCCCCGGCCGTCGCCGACCCGGTCGAGCTCTACGTGCAGGCCCACCCCGGGCGGATCGCCGACCTGCCCGCGGGCCAGTACCGCTACGCGGACGGCGAGCTGGTGAAGGTGTCCGACGAGCTGGTGCGCAAGCAGCACGTCATCGCGATCAACCAGGAGGTGTACCAGCGCGCCGCCTTCGGGGTCAGCATCCTCGGCCGCGCGGACGAGCCCTGGCAGCGCTACACCGACCTCGGCCGCGAGCTGCAGCGCCTGCAGATGAACGACCTCGGCCTCGGCCTGATGTCCTCCGGCTACAGCTCGGAGACCGGCAACCCGCTGTCGGCCGCCCGTCGCATCGCGGAGATCGTCGGGCTCGGCCCGGAGACCGCCTCCTACTTCGCCGTCGGCGGCCGCATCAGCGAGGAGCAGCGGCTCAGCGAGGGCATGAAGGAGGACTCGGTCCACATGCGCGGGCCGGCCGAGATCGTCAAGGACAACCTCGCCGACGCGATGCCGCCGTACATGGTGCCGAACCGGGTCACCGTGCTGAACGCCTTCCCGCTGACCCCGAACGGCAAGGTCGACCACCAGGCGCTGCGCGAGCTGGACAAGGCCGCGGTGGACGACACCGAGACGCCGGTGGTCCTGCCGCGCACGCCCACCGAGGAGGCGATCGCGGCCCTGTGGCGGACGGTGCTGAAGCAGGAGCGGGTCTCCATCCGCGACGACTTCTTCGGCTCCGGCGGGCACTCGCTGACCGCGGTCAACCTGATCAGCCGGATCAACAAGGAGCTCGGCGCGGGGCTGCCGCTGCAGGTGCTGTTCGAGGCGCCGACCATCGCCGAGCTGGCCCGGCGGGTGGACCGCGAGCCGTCGACCGCGTCGTCGCGCCTGGTGCGCCTGCGCGCCGGGGAGGAGGGCCGCCGGCCGGTGTTCTGCTGGCCCGGGCTCGGCGGCTACCCGATGAGCCTGCGCCTGCTGGCGAGCCGGCTGGACCTGACGTCGCCGTTCCTCGGCGTGCAGGCCCACGGCATCAACGCCGGCGAGACCGCGTACCCGACGTTCGACGAGATGGTCGCCCGGGACATCGAGCTGATCCGCGAGGTCCAGCCGCAGGGCCCGTACACGCTGTGGGGCTACTCCTTCGGCGCCCGGGTCGCCTTCGAGGTGGCCTACCAGCTGGAGCGCGCCGGCGAGCAGGTCGACGAGGTGATCCTCCTGGCGCCGGGCAAGCCCCCGGTGGAGGCGCACCTGGAGGCGCCCGCCGACGCGGCGGCCAGCTTCACCGACCCGACGTTCGTCGCGATCCTCTACTCCGTCTTCTCCGGGAACCTGGAGCAGTCGGCGGTGGAGGAGTGCATCGCGGCGACGCGCGACGGGGAGAGCTTCGTCGACTTCGTCTGCGGCCGCTTCGAGCACCTGGAGCGCGACCTGGTGCGCCGGATCACCGACGTGGTGTGGCGGACCTTCCTGTTCGAGTACGCCCCCGAGGAGCTGGCCGAGCGCACCGTCTCGGCGCCGGTCACGGTGTTCCGGGCGGACGCGGACCAGTCCTCGTTCATCGACTCGGGCTACGCGCTGACCGCGCAGGCCCCCACGATCACCCAGCTGAAGGCCGACCACTACGGCCTGATCCGTTCCGGCGGAATCGACGAACTCACCTCCGCCATCAAGTCCGCACGGCTCATGAGGAAGGTCACCGGCGTGCCCCACGTCAACATCAAGCACTTCCCGAACGATCTCGACGCGCAGCAGATCTCCGACCTGGTCGAGGCGATCACCAGCGCCGTGAAGACCGCGTTCTCGGTCGACGAGGGCGCCGTGTCGATCGCCCTGGAACCGGTCGAGCAGGAGGCCTGGAACGAGCGGGTCTACCTGCCGGAGATCGTCGAGGGCACCGGAACGCTGGTCAAGGTCCCGAACTACTGAGCCCGTCGACCGCACCGGACGCCCGGCCCGGTCACCACACCGGTCACCACACCGGACACCGGGCCGGGCCACCGCACCGGGCACCGAGCCCGGTCACCGCCCCGGACACCGGGCCGGGTCACCACATCCGACGGAGCAGCGGGGAACAGGCCATGACAGACGGAGGACGGCATGCGTAGGACGATCGCCAGGGCGAAGGAGGACCTCGCCGTGATCGTCGAGCGGGACCCCTCGATCCGCACCCGGAGGGAGGCGCTCCTGCACCCGGCCCTGCCGGCGCTGTGGGCCCACCGGGTGGCGCACGTCCTCCACACCGGGGGGCACCGGCAGACGGCGCGCGTGCTGGCGTACGTGGCGCGCGCCGTGACCGGCGGCATCGAGATCCACCCGGGGGCCCGGCTGGGCCGGCGGGTGTTCATCGACCACGGCGCGGCCGTGGTGATCGGTGAGACCGCCGTGATCGGCGACGACGTGACGATCTTCCACCAGGTGACGCTCGGCGCGGTCGGGTTCTGGCGGGACTCCTGGCGCAAGCCCGGCGCCCGCCGCCACCCGGTGGTCGGCGACCGGGTGGTGATCGGCACGAACGCGATCGTGCTCGGCCCGGTCACGGTCGGGGACGACGCGCTGATCGGGGCCGGCGCCCTCGTGCTGGCCGACGTGCCGGCCGGCGCCCGGGTGATGGCCCCGGCGGCGAAGGTCTCGCAGCGGCCGCCCACCGAGGAGACCTCCCAGCTGCTGCGCACCCTGGCGACGTCCGGCTACTGGTAGGCCGCCCGGCCGCCCGGCCCGCTCCCCATCGGCCGCCCGGCCCTCCTCCCCCTTCCCTTCGCTTCCCTTCCCCCATTCATCGCAAGTCGGCTCCCCCGCGAGTCAGCCCGACCGCCCGACCGCCAGTCCCCTGACCGCAGGTCGGCATGCCAACGGAGGCATACGTGATCCATGTAGGTGTCCTGGAGAGCAACCTCTCCGGTTCCGGCTTCGAGGGTCTGCAGATCCTCAAGGAACTCGACTGCCGCGTCACCTTCTTCACCCGCGACCTGGACCGGTACCTCGAAGTGCCGGGCGGCCCGGCCTACTTCGACAAGTACGTCGACGAGATCGTGCACTGCGAGACGAACGTCCTCGACGAGCTGATGCCCCACGTGCGTGCGGCCTCGGCGGAGCACCCGTTCAACGCGTTCCTGACGCTGGCCGAGTACGACGTGGTCGTGGCCGCCGAGGTGGCGATCCTGCTCGGGCTGCCGACGGTGAGCGTGGACGGCGTCGCGACGGCCCGCAACAAGGCGCTGATGCGCCGCCGCTGTGCCGAACTCGGCGTGGCGATGCCCGCGTTCCGCACCGTGCGGACCCCGGAGGAGGCCGCCGCGGCCGCCGCAGAGATCGGCCTTCCGTGCGTGGTGAAGCCGGCCGACGAGACCAGCAGCGCCGACGTGAGGCTGGTGGAGACGGCGGAGCAGGCGGCCGAGCACGTGGCGCTGATCCGGTCGCGGGTCGAGAACACCCGCGGCCAGAGCCGCTACCACGAGCTGATGGTCGAGGAGTTCATCACCGGCCCCGAGGTCAGCGTCGAGGTGCTGGCCGAGGGCGACCGCTTCGAGGTGCTCGGCGTGACCGACAAGTCGGTGACCGGCCAGGGCTACTTCGTCGAGCTGGGCCACAGCTTCCCGTCGAGCCTGCCGGAGGCGACGGTCCGCGCGATCGGCGACCTCGCGGTGGAGTCCCTGCGCGCGGTCGGCTTCGACCTCGGCATGGCGCACGTCGAGATCAAGGTGACCCCGTCCGGACCGAAGCTCGTGGAGATCAACCCCCGGCCCGCCGGCGGGAAGATCACCTACCTGGTCGACCGCGCTCTCGGCATCCGTTCGCTGGAGCTGGTGTCGCGCCAGTACCTGGGCGAGCCGCTGCCGGCCGAGGTCGTGCCGGCGAAGCCGGTCGGCGGCGCCGCGATCCGCTACCTGACCGCCCCGGCCGGCCGGGTCGTGTCCGTCGGCGGCCAGGACCGCGCCGCCGCGCAGCCCGGCGTGGAGGAGGTCGTCGTCAAGCCGAAGCCCGGCGACGTCCTGCACGAGGTGCGCCGCAACGGCGACCGCGCCGGTCACGTCCTGGTGATCGCCGAGAGCGCGCAGCTCGCGGCGCGCACCGCCGAGGCCGCCGCCCGCGAGATCATCATCCGCACCGAGCCGGTCGCGGCGCGCCCGGTCGCGCGGTCGCTGGTCGACCTGATCGGCGGCACGCCGCTGCTGGAGCTGCCGCTGGACCGGATCGTGGACGGCGCCCCGGCCGGGGCGGCGGTGCTCGCGAAGCTGGAGCTGTTCAACCCGTGGTCCAGCAGCAAGGACCGCGCCGCGCTGTCGATGCTCAAGGCCGCCGAGGAGCGCGGGGAGCTGACCCCGGGCGACGGCACCGTGATCGAGGCGACCTCGGGCAACACCGGCATCTCGCTGGCGGCGCTGGCGGCGGCCCGCGGCTACCGCTGCGTCATCGTGCTGCCGGACAACGCCACGCAGGAGCGCGTGACGATGCTGCGGTCGCTGGGAGCCGAGGTGGTGCGCACCCCGCACACCGGCGGCTACCAGGCGGCGGTGGACAAGGCCCAGGAACTGCACGAGCAGACGCCGGGCTCGTGGTTCTGCTGCCAGCACGACAACGCGGACAACGTCCGGGCGCACTACGAGTCGACCGGTCCGGAGATCTGGGCCGACACCGAGGGCCGGGTCGACGTGTTCGTGTGCGGCGTCGGCACCGGCGGCACGCTGAGCGGCACCGGCAAGTACCTGCGGGAGAAGAACCCCGCGGTGCGGATCGTGGCGGTGGAGCCGGCGGGTTCGCCGCTGCTGTCGGGCGGCGAGCCGGGCACGCACTGCATCCCCGGCTTCAACGGCGGGTTCATCGCGCCGACGACGGACCGCGGGCTCATCGACGAGGTGATCCCGGTCGCGGACGCGGACGCGCTGCGCACCACCCGTGAACTCGCCCTGCGGGCCGGTCTCATGGTCGGCGTCTCGGCCGGTGCGGTCGTGCACGCGAGCAGCGTCGTCGCGAGTCGTCCGGAGTTCCGGGGCAAGCGGATCGTCACCCTGCTGCCCGACACCGGCGAGCGCTACCTGAGCCTGCTCAACCGCGAGGCCGCGTCGACGCCCGCCGCCGCGCCCGCCGCCGGGGACGGTGCCCGTTGAGCCCCGCGATCGACGGGACCGAGGGGACCGACGGCCGGCCGCGCCTGCTGATGGTGATGCCGTACCGCCAGTTCGTCCAGAAGGCGCAGGCCGAGGGCTACTGGGTCGGTGCGATCTGGGACACCCGCCTGGAGTCCCCGCAGTACCTGGACGACGTGCGCGGGCTCGCGGACTTCTTCGTCCTCGCCGACTTCGAGGACCACGAGCAACTCGGCCGCACCATCCGCGAGGTGGCGAAGGAGCAGGGCGCCTCGGTGGTGTACCACATCGGCCGCGAGGAGACGATGGTCACCGCGTACGAGGCGGCCGAGGAACTCGGGGCGGAGCTCAACCCGGCGTCGGCGGTGCGCTACCTGGCCGACAAGCACGCGATGCGCGACCTGCTGGCGGAGCGCGGACTCTCCCCCGTGGCCTTCGAGGCCGCGCCGACCCGCCGGGAGGTGCCGGGCGCGGTCGAGCGGATCGGCCACCCGGTGGTGGTCAAGCCCTCCGCGCTCGCCGGCAGCCGCGGGGTGTTCCTGTGGCAGGGCCCGGAGGACCTGGCGGCGTGGACCGCGCTGGTCGACGAGTACGGCTACGACGGCCCGTTCCTGGTCGAGGAGTACCTGCGCGGCCCCGAGTTCAGCGTCGAGACGCTGAGCGAGGACGGCCGCCACCAGGTCGTCGGGATCACCGAGAAGCTGCTCGGCCCGCCGCCGCTGTTCGTGGAGGCCGGGCACGTCCACCCGGCGCCGCTGTCCGACGGCGACCGCGCGGCGATCGAGCGGCTGACCACGGACTTCCTCACGGCCTGCGGCTACCGGTTCGGTCCGGCGCACACCGAGGTGATCCTGACCGGGCGCGGCCCGCGCATCGTCGAGTCCCAGGCCCGCCTGGGTGGCGACCGCATCCCGCGGCTCGTCCAGCTGGCCACCGGCCTGGACGTCGAGCGGGCGGTCTTCGCGAGCATGGCGGGCACGCCGACCGAGGTACCGGTCCCGACGGCGACGGCGCTGGTCCACTTCTTCACCTTCCCGTCCGGCCGGGTCGACGAGGTCCGCGGCGTGGAGGAGGCGAAGCGGCTCGGTTTCGTCGACGAGCTGAGCGTGCGCCTGCGGCCCGGGGACACCGCTCCGGAGGTCCGCGACTCCAAGAGCCGGCACGGGCACGTGGTGGTCTCCGGCGCCTCCCCCGAGGAGGCGCGGGCCCGGCTCGCCGAGGTGCTCGCCACCGTCGAGGTCGTCGTGGACGGCGTGCCGTCGCGCGCGGCCGGCCACGCCGGCGCGGTCGGGGCCCCCGCGTGAGGCGCGGCCCCGGCACGGATTCCGCAGTGCCCAGTCAGTGCTCCGGCCCAGCAACCGGCCCAGCAACCGCCCCAGCAACCAGGAGGTTGGCATGACCGCCCCCGACCCGAACGCACAGGTGGTGTTCGTCGGCTACAACGCGGCGTACCTGCGCGCCATCGACGGGAAGGTCCCGAGCGGGTCCGTCGTGGTGATCGAGGAACCCGACATCATCCGCAAGCGGGAGCTGCAGGACGCGGCTTCGCGCTTCGACTGCCTGGACCGCATCGTCGCGGCCGGCTACCAGCAGTCGACCGAGGCCCTGGACCTGGCGGTCGAACTGGCCGCCGAGCGCCCGATCGCCGCCGTCGTGCCGGGCCTGGAGTACGCCGTCCCGGCGACGGCCGCCCTGGCCGAGAAGCTCGGGCTGCCCGGCGCCACCGAGGAGGCCGCGCAGGCGCTGCGCGACAAGGCCCGGTTGCGCGAGGTCTCGGGCGCCGGCGGCGTGCGCAACCCGCGCTGGCGGGAGGTGTTCGGGCCCGAGGACATCCTCGACTTCGCCGGGGACGGCCCGGTGGTCGTCAAGCCCGCGAACCGGCAGGCGAGCGTCGGCGTGCAGCTGCTGGACTCGGTCGACGCCGCCGGTGCGGCGCTGGCCTGGGAGCGGACGTCGTCCGCCTCGGAGTACGAGCAGGTGCCCGACCGCGAGCTGCGCTGGCGCTTCCTCGCCGAAGAGCGCCTGGAGGGGCCGGAGTTCAGCGTCGAGGCGCTGGTGCGCGACGGCGAGGTCATCTTCGAGAACGTCACCGCGAAGTCGGTGATCGAGGGGCCGCACCCGGTCGAGCTCGGCCACCTGCTGCCCGCCCCGCTCGACGACGACACACAGGCCGCGTTCGCCACGGCGATCCGTCAGCTCGTCGCGTCCACGGGCTTCCGGACCGGGATCCTGCACGCCGAGTGGATCCTCACCGGAGAGGGCCCGACCCTGGTCGAGTGCGCCGGCCGCTGCCCGGGCGACTACCTGATCGACCTGGTCGACCTGGCCTACGACACGAAGATCCGGCTGACGCTGATCGACCTGCTCGCCGGCCGGCCGGTCAGCCTGCCCAGCGCGTCCCAGCGGACGTCGGCGATCAGGTTCCTGGCCGCCGAGCCGGGCACCGTCACGGAGATCTCCGGCCTGGAGACGGCCAAGGCGCTGCCCGGCGTGCACGACGCCGAGGTGGACGTCGTGGTCGGCCAGGAGGTCCGCCCGTGGGCGTCGTCCTGGGACCGCGCCGGGCACGTCATCGCGACCGGGCCGGACGCCGACGGCACGCTCCGGCGCGTGCTGGACGCGGACGCCGCCATTCGCATCGCAACCGACTGAGGAACGACATGTCTGTTCTGTGGCAGCGCATCCGCGGCCTGCGCGGGTCCATGCCGGGCGGCTCGGTCGGCTGGCGCCTCGCCGTCATGGCGACGATCAACGCGGTCGGCACGGGCGCCTTCCTGTCCGTGTCGGTGCCCTTCATCACCAGGTCGGTGGGCCTGTCCGAGGGAGACCTCGGCCTCGGCCTGACCCTGTCCGCGACCATCGCCCTCGGCACGGCGATCCCGATCGGCATCCTCGCCGACCGGATCGGCCCCAAGAAGGTGCTGGTCGGGGTCAGCCTGTGGCGCAGCGCCTGCTTCGTGGTGTACCCGTTCGTCCAGAACCTCTGGGAATTCCTGGCCGTGGTCTGCGTCCTGGGGCTGGTCGACAAGGCCGCCGCGCCGATGGAGCAGGCCCTGGTGGGGCAGGTGGTGTCGAGCGACGAGCGGATCAAGATGATCGCGATCCTGCGGTCGATCCGCAACGTCGGCTTCACCGTCGGCGCCCTCGCGGGCGGAATCGGACTGTTGATCAATACCCGGGCGGGGTATACTGGGATCCTGCTGCTGAACGCCACGACGCTCGCGGTGCTCGCCCTGTTGGCCTCCCGGCTCCCGGTGCTGAACGCGTCGGCGTCGAGCCTGCGGCGGCGGTTCTCGATGAGCGTGCTGCGGGACGGGTCGTTCCTGTCGTTCACCGGGATCAACGCGGTGCTGACGATGCACATGACCCTGCTGAGCATCGGCATCCCGATGTGGATCACCGGCCACACCGGCGTCTCGTCCGCGGTGATCTCCCCCCTGGTGGCGGTCAACACCGTCCTCGCGGTCGCCCTCCAGGTGCGGGCCAGTCGCGGGACCGACACCATCGCCGGCGCGGCCAAGGCCCTGGTCCGCGCCGGGTTCTCACTCGCCATCTGCTGCCTGCTGCTGACCGCGGCGCCCGAGCTCCCGGTCATCCTGGCGATCGGCGTCCTGCTCCTGGCCATGGTCGCCCTGACCGGCGGCGAGCTGTGGCAGTCCGCCGGCGGGTGGGGCGCCTCCTACCTGCTGGCGGTGCCCGGCCAGGAGGGCGTCTACCTCTCGGTCTTCTGGCTCGGCCTGGCCGTGCAGCAGATCGCCGCACCGGTCCTGGTCAGCCTGGTCGTCACGACCGGGACCGCGGGGTGGGTCGTGCTCGCCGCCCTGTTCGCCGCCTGCGGCCTCGCCGCGCCGGCGATCGGCCGGTGGGCACAGGCCCAGGCGGACGCCCGGGCCCCGCAGGAAGAAGAGGCCGCCCTGGCCGAGGCCGGCTAGCACCACGGCAACCGGCCACCGCAGCAACGGGCCGTCGCAGCACCTGACCACCGCATCACCTGACCACCGCATCACCTGACCACCTGAGCAACCGACCACCTGAGCAACCGACCACCTGAGCAACCGACCACCGAAAGACCCGGCCCGTCCGACGGGCCGGCCCTTGTGAAACACACTGAGGAGAGACATGTCCATCCCCCTGTATGTTCCGGCCGGTGGCGGCGAGTTCGCGAGCATCCGCGACGGCCGCAAGAAGACCTACTTCAAGCTCACCACCGAGCAGTCCAACGGGGAGTTCGGCTTCTTCGAGCACCACATGGCCCCGGAGGCCAACGGCGCCGCCCCGCACATCCACGACCAGTCCACCGAGATGTTCTACGTCGTCAAGGGTGAGATCGAGTTCACCATCGGCGACGAGAAGGTCGTCGGCGAGCCCGGTGCCTTCGCCTACGTCCCCAAGGGTGCGCCGCACGGCTTCACCAACCGGGGCAAGGAGGACGCCACCCTGCTGATCATGTTCTACCCGATCTTCAACCGGGAGGACTACTTCCGCGGCCTGGAGCGCCTCACGGCCAACGGCCGCAACCCCAGCCTCGAGGAGCTGCAGGAGCACATGGCGAAGTACGACCAGCGGATGGTCTGATCCACCGGCGGCCGGACGGACGACGGAACCGGGCCCGACAGCGGATCGCTGTCGGGCCCGGTTCCGTTGTCGCCCCGCCCTCCCGGGCTCCGGACGGACCTCCGCCGCCACCGGGACGCGGTGGCGGCGGAGAAGAGCGGCGAAAGCTCAGACCACCGCGTCAATGCCGCGGAAGCGGCGCTGCAACTCACGGACCTCACCGGCCAGTTCGAGCGACGGGCCGGCCACCTCCAGTCCGGGGACGACGTCCCGCACCGACAGCGGGTTCAGCGGCGAGGTGATGTTCACGCCCCACTCGGCCAGCCAGCCACGGTACTGCCGCGTCGAGCTCACGTAGACGATCCGGCCGAGGCCCGCCCAGCCGTGCGCCGCCGCGCACATCGGGCAGTGCTCGCCGGAGGTGTAGACGGTCGCCTTCGCCCGCTCCTCGGGGCTCAGGTTGACCGCCCCCCAGCGAGCCAGCTCGAACTCCGGGTGCCGGGTCGGGTCCCCGGTGCTGGACTCGCGGTTGCGGTCCTCCGCGAGGATCTTGCCGTCCGCCGAGACGAGCACGGAGCCGAACGGGTAGTCGCCGGCCTCCACCGCCTCGGTCGCCAGTTCCACGCATCGGCGCAGGTAGGGCAGATCGGACTCGGTGACGGCGGCGGCGCCGGCGACGTCGCTCTCGTGCAGGTCATGGGCGTTGCTGGCCACGGGTACTCCGTCTCTAAGGGGGGGTGATCAGGACCTGTGCGCGGCGACGGTGGCCAGGGCCTGCCACGCCACCTCGGGCCGGAGCGTCTCGTCCGGGTCGCCGAGGTAAGGGTCGAGCAGCACGGTGTCGGCGCCGGTCAGGCGCAGCTGCTCGATGTCGCCGAGGATCTGCTCGATGGTGCCCTCGCCGGCCTTGCGGTCCGGCCCGTCGACGGGCCGGTCGGTCAGCTTCAGGAGGATGCGCGGCGCCAGCTCCGGCACCGGCTGCTGCGCCTCGTCGGCGATGGCCCTCAGCCGGCCGACCGCCTCCGTGAACCACGGCATGGTGAACCGCAGCGGGTGCCAGGGCGCGCCGAAGCGCACGGCCCGGCGCAGCGCCGCGTCGCTGTTGCCGCCGACCCAGACCGGGATCTGCCCGCTGCCGTAGTCGGCCTCGTCGTCCCAGGCGGCCCGCATGGTGCGCAGGTACTCGTCGGTCAGCTTGCCGCGCCGTTCGAAGGGCACGCCGAGCGCCGCGAACTCCTCCTTGGCCCAGCCCACTCCGACGCCGAGGATCAGCCGTCCGCCGCTGAGCTGCTGCAGGTTGGCGGCCATCCGGGCCATCAGCAGGGGGTGGCGGTAGGGCACGATGAGGACGGTGGTGCCCAGCTGGACCCGGGTGGTGATGCCGGCGAGCCAGGAGAGCGTGGTGAAGGGCTCGAAGAACGGTGCCGGATACTGTTTGGCGACGTCCGGGGTGATCGCGACGTGGTCGGAGACCATCAGGAGGTCGAAGCCCAGGCCCTCGACGGTCTTGGCCCATCGGGCGAGGTGTTCCGGGTGGGTTCCGGGACCGAAGTTGGGGACGTTCACGCCTATCCGCATGGCTGCCAGGCTAGCAATTGGCCTTCGTGCGCGGGCGGTTCTTGGCAATGCTTGATCAAATTTGTTGGTGCGGGCGAACGGTGGTGTGCCGTCCGCCCGCGGGCCGTCCGTCAGGCGTTCGGCGCGACCCTGGCGAGGCCGTTGATGACGCGGTCCATGGCGTCACCGCCCTGGGGGTCGGTGAGGTTGGCGAGGAGCTTGAGGACGAAGCGCATCAGCATCGGGTGGGTGAGCCCGCGCTGGGTGGCGATCTGCATGACCTGCGGGTTGCCGATGAGCTTCACGAAGGCGCGGCCGAGCGTGTAGTAGCCGCCGTAGACGTCCTTGAGGATGCGCGGGTAGGCCTGCAGCGCGCGCTCGCGTCCGCCGTCGGTGACGCGGGCGTTGGCCTGGACGATGACGCCGGCGGCGATCTTGCCGGATTCCATCGCGTAGGCGATGCCCTCGCCGTTGAACGGGTTGACCATGCCGCCGGCGTCGCCGACGAGCAGCAGTCCGCGGGTGTAGTGCGGCTGCCGGTTGAAGGCCATCGGCAGTGCGGCGCCGCGGATCGGGTCGGTCATGTTCTCGGGGGTGTAGCCCCACTCCTCGGGCATGCCGGCGCACCAGGCCTTGAGGACCTCGCGCCAGTCCAGCTCGCCGAACGCGGGCGAGGAGTTGAGGATGCCGAGGCCGACGTTGGAGGTGCCGTCGCCCATGCCGAAGATCCAGCCGTAGCCGGGCAGCAGGCGGCGCTGGCCGCCGCGGGTGTCCCACAGCTCCAGCCAGGACTCCAGGTAGTCGTCGTCGTGGCGCGGCGAGGTGAAGTACGTCCGGTAGGCGACGCCCATCGGCCGGTCCTCGCGCCGGTGCAGGCCCATGGCGAGGGAGAGCCGGGTGGAGTTCCCGTCGGCGGCGACGACGAGCGGGGCGCGGAAGGTCACCTCCCGCTTCTCCTCGCCGAGCTTGGCGGTGACGCCGACGATGCGCCCGGTGCGGTCGTCCAGCACGGGGCCGCTGACGTTGCAGCGCTCGTACAGGCGGGCGCCGGCCTTCTCGGCCTGACGGGCCAGCAGCTCGTCGAAGTCGGCGCGCTTGCGGACCAGTCCGTAGTCGGGGAAGGAGGACAGCTCGGGCCAGTCGAGCTGCAGCCGCACGCCGCCGCCGACGATGCGCAGGCCCTTGTTGTGCAGCCAGCCGTTCTCGGTGGAGACGTCGATGCCCATGTCCACGAGCTGCTTGGTGGCGCGCGGGGTGAGGCCGTCGCCGCACACCTTGTCGCGGGGGAAGGAGGTCTTCTCCAGCAGCAGCACGTCCAGGCCGGCCTGTGCGAGGTAGTACGCGGTGGTGGCACCGGCCGGGCCCGCGCCGACCACGATGACGTCCGCCGTGCTCTCGACGGTGCTGTCCGGCTTCGTCGGGGCGGCTGCGGTCTCGGACACGGTGGGCACTCTCCTGGAACGACGGCTGGAACGACGGCTGGAACGACGGCGACGGGTGAACGGCGGCTGCCGCCTCGGGCAGTCTAGGTCCGCTTACGGGGCGGGGAGGGACGACGGCTACGCGGCGACGGTCTTGTACGCCCGGTGCAGCGCGACGATCCCGCCGGTCAGGTTCCGCCAGGCCACCTTCGACCAGCCGGCCTCCTGCAGCCGGGCCGCCATCGCGGGCTGGTCCGGCCAGGCCCGGATCGACTCGGCGAGGTAGACGTAGGCGTCGGGGTTGCTGCTGACCGCGGTGGCGACCGGCGGCAGGGCGCGCATCAGGTACTCCGTGTAGACCGTGCGGAACGGCGTCCAGGTCGGCGTGGAGAACTCGCACAGCACGAGCTTGCCGCCGGGCTTGGTGACCCGGTACATCTCGCGCACCGCCGCGTCCGTGTCGTGGACGTTGCGCAGCGCGAAGGAGATCGTCACCGAGTCGAAGGTGTCGTCCGCGAACGGCAGCCGGGTCGCGTCCCCGGCGGTGAGCGGCAGCTCGGGGTGGCGCTGCTTGCCCTCGGCGAGCATCCCGACGGAGAAGTCGCACGGGACGACCCTGGCGCCGGCCTCCGCGAAGGGAAGCGAGGAGGTGCCGGTGCCGGCTCCGAGGTCGAGCACGAGGTCCCCGGGTCCGGCGGCCACCGCCTCGGCCACCGCCCGGCGCCAGGCGCGGGCCTGGCCGAGGGAGATCACGTCGTTGGTTCGGTCGTACTTCGCCGCGACGTCGTCGAACATGGCGGCGACTTCGTGCGGCTGCTTGTCCAGAGAGGCTCGGGTCACGCCCCCCATTGTTCACCCTGGCGCCCGCGCCCGGAGCAACGGGGCAGCGCAGCGCCCGCGGCCCGCGCCCCTCGGAGCTCACAGGCGCCCTTCCGCACGCCCCCGGCGCACCTGTCCGCGCCTCGCGGGGCACCGCGTCAGTGCAGTGCGCGCCGTCCGCCCGCGCGCCGCTTGCGGCGCGAGCGCTTGCCGTCCGTTATCGCCGGCATCCCTTCGGCCAGGGCCCCGGCCGCGAAGGCGACGGTGGTGGCGATCCGGCCCTGCCCGGTGCGGACGGCGATCGCCCGCCGGTGCCGGCGGATGCGCCACACGCAGACCAGGAACAGCGCGACCGCCACCGGCACGCTGTACCGGGCCAGCCCGACGCCGACCGGCTGCGGGTAGGTGTCGCCGCAGATCCGCACCGCGCCCGCGTCGTCGGCGGCGTGCTCCAGGCAGATCGGGTCGCCGACCTTGGTGCCGTCCGCGAGCGGCAGCGCGGCGGCCGTGTGGGCCTGGCCGCCGACCCGGTAGCTGACCGCACTGTAGGAGCCGCCCCCGGTCGGGAGCTGGGTGACGACGCCCTCAACCCGCACCGGGTGGGCCTCGATCCGGTCGGCCTGGTCGGCCTGGCGCCAGCCGAGCAGGCACATGCCCACGGCGAGCACGGCGCTGAGCACGGCGGCGAGGTACCAGCCACGGCCCAACCGCGGGGTGCGCGGCGGGGGGACGGTCGCGGATCGCATGGTTCCTTGTCCTGGCTTGCGTCGGGGCCGGGGACGCGGCCCCGCCGCCCGCGGGCCCGGGCGGTGGTGTGGTGGGGGTACGGAGTGAGCTGTCCGGGATCGTATCCGCTGGCGGGCCCTCAGGTCACGGCGAAGGGGCAATCACCCGGCGCCGCACGGGCCGGACTTCGGCCGCACACGAAGGAAGTCCCTTGCGCCGCAAGGAAGTCGGACCACCGACGGGCCGACGGCGGTGCGGGAGCCCGCACCCGCCGCGCCGTCAGCGCCGTCTGTACACCAACCGGCCGCCCAGCACGGTCGCCAGGCAGCCTCCCGGCAGCGGTGCCGGAACGTCCCCGTCGCACGCGAACACCGCGAAGTCCGCCCGTCCCCCGGCCTCGATCCGCCCGTGCGCGGCCTGCGCGAGCGGCAGCACGGCGAGCGGGTCCAACGGGCCTTCGGCGGCACCCGTGCCGCCCCCGGGAGCGAGCGCGGCCAGCCCGGACCGCGCGACCGCCGTCCGCACCGACGCCCGCTCGAAGGGCCCGGCCACCGCGGTCACCCCGAACCCCAGCATCCGCTGCAGCCCGCGTCGGGCGCTCGCCCCGCACCGCACGTCGTCGCTCTCCGCGTCCAGCCCGCCCGGCACCGGCTCGGCGCCGATCTCCTCGCGCGGGTCCGGGTGGTAGGCGCGCTCCAACAGCCCGTGCCCGTACGGGTTGCGCAGCCCGGGCGTGAGCACGGCCGCGCCCCAGTCCCGCACCCGGGCGCCCGGATGCGCCGCCGCGAGCTCGCCGAACGGGCCCGCCGCCTCGACGAGTTCGCCGCGCACCAGCACCGCGCCGTCGACGAGCACGGTGCTGGCGGCGGGCGCGGGGCCGGCCCCGGCCGGATCGGGCAGCACGAAGCCCGCCCGGTGCAGGGTCAGCACGGCGGCACCACGGCGCCCGGCACGGCTGCGGCGGCCACGGCGGTGCCGCTCAGTTGTCCAGGATCTTCAGCTCGGGGTGCGCCGTGCCGCCCTCGATCGCCGTGGAGGCGATGTGCGAGGCGACGCGCGGGTCGACCGGGTCGTTCGCCGGGTCGTCCAGCACCCGCAGGTGCTCGTACGTGGTCGAGCGCTGCGCCGGGACGCGGTCGGCGGCCCGGATGAGGTGGATCAGCTCGGTCAGGTTGGAGCGGTGCTTGGCCCCGGCCGCCGAGACGACGTTCTCCTCCAGCATCACGGAGCCGAGGTCGTCAGCGCCGTAGTGCAGCGACAGCTGGCCCGCCTCCTTGCCGGTGGTGAGCCAGGAGCCCTGGATGTGGGCGACGTTGTCGAGGAAGAGGCGCGCGATCGCGATCATCCGCAGGTACTCGAAGACGGTCGCCTGCGTCGAGCCCTTCAGGTGGTTGTTCTGCGGCTGGTAGGTGTAGGGGATGAACGCGCGGAAGCCGCCCGTGCGGTCCTGCACGTCGCGGATCATCCGAAGGTGCTCGATCCGCTCGGCGTTGGTCTCGCCGGTGCCCATCAGCATCGTGGAGGTGGACTCCACGCCGAGGCCGTGCGCGGCCTCCATGATCTCCAGCCAGCGCTCGCCGGACTCCTTCAGCGGGGCGATCGCCTTGCGCGGGCGCTCCGGCAGCAGCTCGGCGCCGGCGCCCGCGAACGAGTCCAGGCCCGCCTCGTGGATCCGGGTGATGGCCTCCTCGATCGAGACGCCCGAGATCCGCGACATGTGCTCGACCTCGGAGGCGCCCAGCGAGTGGATCACCAGCTGCGGGAAGTCCGCCTTGATCGCCGAGAACGCGCGCTCGTAGTACTCGACGCCGTAGTCCGGGTGGTGGCCGCCCTGGAACATGATCTGGGTGCCGCCCAGCTCGACCGTCTCGGCGCAGCGGCGCAGGATCTCGTCGAGCTCGCGCGACCAGCCCTTGTCGCTCTTGGGCGGCACGTAGAAGGCGCAGAACTTGCACGCCGTCACGCAGACGTTCGTGTAGTTGATGTTGCGCTCGATGATGTAGGTCGCGATGTGCTCGGTGCCGGCGTAGCGGCGGCGGCGCACCGCGTCGGCCGCCGAGCCGAGGGCGTGCAGGGGCGCGGAGCGGTAGAGCTCCAGCGCTTCCTCGGGGGTGATCCGGGCGCCGCCGGCGGCGCGGTCGAGCACGGCCTGCAGGTCGGTGCTGGGCGCATCGAGGGTGGTCGCTGCGAGCTCGGACACCTGACGGCCTTCTCTCTCTCGGAACTGCTCGGGTACTGCTGTTCTCACGGCGTCGGTCCCGGTCGCGGGTGTTACCGGGTACGGCCGAACCAGCCTACGCCAGCCGATTCCGGCCCCTGCGCCAGCCCGCCGCCCGGCCCGCTGCCGCCTCCTGCCCCCCTGTGTTCACCGCCCGTTCCCGTCGGGTCAGCGCGCCGCGCCGTCGGACTGGGCCGCGCCCGTGCGGTGCATCGTCCCGGCCGGGTTGCCCGCCACCGGGTCGGCGGAGGTGAAGCGGATCGTCCCGTCGTCCTGCAGGGTGAGCGTCTCGGCGTACGCCCCGCCGGAGCACGCGCCGGGCAGGCTGGAGCGGACCAGCCGGGACTGGAACACGAGCTTCTTCGGGCCCGCCTCCCGCAGCTTCCACACGCCGTCGCAGCTGATCGAGATGATGCCGGACATGCCGTTCTGGCTGGTGGTGTTCTCCTGCCCGATCGCGGCCGGCCCGATGGTGAGCCGGGTGGTGCCCGCGGGCAGGCCCTTGTCGGTGACCATGTCCCCGGTCCAGGTGCCGAGGAACGCGGCCGGCACCGCGTTCGGCCCGCCGGGCGTGCTCGCCACCGCGGTCGGACCGTCCGGCGTCGGCGCGGGCTCCGGCGCGGCGCTGCCGCTCCCGGACGGGCCGGCGGGCGAACCACTGCTCGTGGCCGTCACCGCCGGAGCCGCCGGGTTCAGCCACCGGTACGTCCCGTAACCGCCGCCCGCGAGCACCACGAGCGCGGCCGCCAGCGCCACGACCAGCACCGTGCGGCGCGGCCGGGAACCACCTCCGGGCGCCGGTGGCACGTAGGTCGGCGTCCACTCCACCCCGGCCCCCGTCCCCGCACCCGCCTTGGAAGCCGGCCCCCCGGCCGCCGGCGACACGTCGGCCGGAGCGCTCCCCGACTCCCCCTCCAGGTCCAGCAGTTCGACCGCGCTGCGCCCCACCCCCGCCGCCAGCGCGGGCGGCAGCCAGCCGCCCTGGCGCAGCCGCAGGGCCGCCGTGCCCTCCGGGTCGAGCCGGGCACGGAGCTGCTGCGGAGTGGGCCGGTCGGACGGCTCCTTGGCGAGGCAGTCGAGGACGATCGAGCGCAGCGGCCCGCTCAGCCCGGGAACGTCCGGCTGCTCGTGCAGTACGCGGTAGAGGAGGACGGCCGCGCTGACGCCCTCGCCGAAGGGATGGACGCCGGTGGCCGCGTAGGCGAGCACCGCGCCGAGCGAGAAGACGTCCCCGGCCGGCCCGACGCCCTGTCCGTTCGCCTGTTCGGGCGACATGAAGCCGGGCGAGCCCACGACGTAACCCGACTGGGTGAATCCGCCGGCGGCGTCCAGGGCGCGGGCGATGCCGAAGTCGATCAGCCGCGGGCCGTCCAGGGTGAGCAGCACGTTGGACGGCTTCACGTCGCGGTGCACCAGGCCGAGGCCGTGGACGTGGGCGAGCGCCTCGGCGAGCCCGACGCCGAGGGCGCGCACGGCGGCCTCGGGCAGCGGCCCGCCGTCGCGGACGGCGGTGCCGAGCGCGGGCCCGGCGACGTAGCCGGTGGCGACCCAGGGCTGTTCGCCCTCGGTGTCGGCGTCCAGGACGGGCGCGGTCCAGGCGCCGCCGACCCGGCGCGCGGCCGCGACCTCCTGCCGGAAGCGGGCTCGGAACTCGGCGTCGTCGGCGAGTTCGCCGCGCACGAGCTTGACGGCGACGGTGCGCCCGCCGGCCGTCCGGCCGAGGTAGACCCGGCCCATTCCGCCGGCGCCGAGCCGACGCAACAGCCGGTAGGCGCCCACCTGGCGCGGGTCGTCCGACCCCAGTGCCTGCATCCCCCGCACGCTCCCCTCGCCGACGGACGGCCCTTCACCGGGCCGCTCCCGGACGCCCGCACCGCGCGCACCCGGGAGCAGACCGTACCGGCCCCGGCCGACCGGTGGGGTCCCGCAGGGGCCCCGGCCCGTCAGGACCTCAGCCGACCACCGCGGGTTCCAGGCCCGCCACCGGCTCCAGCAGCCGCACGGCGACGTCCGGCGCGAAGCCGCTGTCGTGCGCGACCCGGCGGGCGAACTCGGTGACTCCGGCCAGCTGCCGCTCGCCGAGCGAGAAGTCGAGCGCCTCGCTGAAGTACCGCTCCAGCACGTCGGCGCCGAAGGCCTCCCAGCGGGCGGCCTGCTCGGCGACCTTGGCGGCCTCGACCAGCGACAGGTCGCGGGACTCCAGGAAGGCCCGGTGGACGGCGGCGGTCAGTTCGGGCCGGCGCGCGGCGAACTCGCGGCGCACGGCCCAGACGGCGAAGACGAAGGGCAGGCCGGTCCACTCCTTCCACATCGCGCCCAGGTCGTGGACGGTGAGCCCGAGGTCGGCGGCCTGGCCGAGGTAGGCGCGCAGCGCCGGGTCGCCGATGAGGACGGCGGCGTCTGCGTCGGCGAGCATCTGGGCGAGGTCGGGCGGGCAGCTGAAGTACTCGGGGCGGACGCCCTCGCGCTCCTCCAGGAGCAGGCGGGCGAGCCGGACGGAGGTGCGGCTGGTGGAGCCGAGGGCGACCCGGCGGCCGTCGAGGTCGGCGAGCGGCACCTTGCTGACGATCACGCATGACATCACGGGCCCGTCGCTGCCGACCGCGATGTCGGGCAGGACGAGCAGTTCGTCGGCGTGCCGCAAATATTCGACGCAGGTGATCGGGCCGATGTCGAGCGTGCCGGCGACCAGCTGGTCGCTGAGCTTCTCGGGGGTGTCCTTGGTGAGGTCGAGGTCGAGCAGATTGCCGGTCCTGGCGAGTCCCCAGTAGAGGGGTACGCAGTTCAGGAACTGAATGTGTCCGACCCTCGGCCTGACCGGGGTGCGTTCCTCCGGGGTGTGCTCCACTGCGCCGCTCCCTATGCTCTTCGTGCGCCTCCCCGCAGCGTATGCCCGGTGTCGTGAACGGCTCGCACCCGCCCTCCCGACACGCGCCGTCCGCACCGCAGTTCACCCCTGGTCGTCACCGCAACCGCATGCTAGCGTTGCCCTCAGTTGCAGTTTGATTCCCCTTGCAGTACTTGAAGCCTGCGGAGCATGTAACCGCAGGCTTTTTGTAGTTTTTCAGCAATATCGAAAAACTTCGGACTCGTCCGGAGGCAGGGCGATCAGCGCAGCGGACCGGGAGCCACACGGTGTGGCCCCCGACACGCCTCGCAAGGAGAACGGCATGGCCACGGGAACCGTCAAGTGGTTCAACGCTGAGAAGGGCTTCGGCTTCATCGCCCAGGAGGGCGGCGGCCCCGACGTCTTCGTCCACTACTCCGCCATCAACGCGAGCGGCTTCCGCTCGCTGGAGGAGAACCAGGCGGTCAGCTTTGACGTCACCCAGGGTCCGAAGGGCCCGCAGGCGGAGAACGTCACCGCTATCTGACCATCCTCTGATGATCTGATCGCTCGGGACCCCGACGGGTCCGCAGGCGGCCCCCGACGGCCGCCACGGTGAGCACAAGAGCAACACCCAAGGGGGCCCGCCACACGGCGGGCCCCCTGCCTTTTCCCACCCCGCCCCCGGACGCGCGAAGGCCCGCCCCCGCGCCGGTCGGGCGCGGCGGCGGGCCTCGTCAGCGGCGTGTCAGGCCGCGGCGGCGGCCTTCGTGCCGGCCTGAGCCGGATCACGGCCGAGTCCGGGGCGTCCAGCAGGTCGCCGGCCGGGCTGTTGTAGGCGACGAGGTCGAGCGTCTTCTCCCGCGCCGCGACGATGACCGGCACCAGCGCCTGACCGGCGACGTTCCCGAAGGGCCTGGGCCGGGATCGCCGCTGGGCCGGCCATGCTTCGTCTCCCTCCGTGGCACCCGAGGGACGTCGACCCGGAGCCGGTCGACGGGTCACGCAACAGCCCTGTCCGTCAGGGCGTCACCCAGTATCCGGAGATTCGGGTGATGGGCACTCAGTGGTCCACGTTCGCCTGAGAGGTAAGCGGCCAATGGCGTGTCAGCCGGGATTTCTATGCTGTGCCGACGCGCTTTCGGCCGCACGGCCTGGGCGCGGGACCTGGCCGCCGAACCGGGCACCGCCCGGGACGCTTCCCACGGGAGAACCCCATCACCACACTGACCAGTCCCCGTCGTCGAATACTCACCGCACTCGGGCTGACGACGGCGCTGTCCGTCGTCAGCCTGGGATCCGCGCAGGCCGATCCGAGCGCGCCGGCGACGCCCACCAAGGATGTTTCCTACCTCGGCCACTCGTTTCACGTGCCCGCCGACTGGCCGGTGATCGATCTCGCGGCCAATCCGACGGCCTGCGTGCGTTTCGACCGGCACGCCGTCTATCTCGGCACCCCCGGGGCCCGCCAGGACTGCCCCGCACACGTGGTGGGCACCACCGAGGCACTGCTCGTCGAGCCCGGCGCCGATGACGCCGCGTCGGCCACGACCGTGTCGGAGATCGAGCGGAAGGTCCACGCCACCGCTCCGGGGATCACGGCCACCGGAGTCTACGACGATGACCAGGCGCTCGTCCGGACGGTCCTCTCCTCGGCCGGCTTCCCCGCCGGCGCAACGAAGGAGCCGATCGCTGCCCCGCCCACCAAGCGGTCGTTCGCGGCGGCGGCACCTGTCCAATCGTCTCCTGCCGCCACTGCGTCGACCCCGCCCGCGCTGCCGGCCGATGCGACCAAGTACACGGGCAAGGGCTTCGACGCCTGTTCGGCACCCGACGCCAACACGATGAACACCTGGCGCGCCAACTCGCCCTACCAAGCCGTCGGCATCTACATCGGGGGCGCCAGCCGAGCCTGCAGCCAGCCCAATCTGACGGCGTCCTGGATGCAGCAGCAGTACTCCGCCGGTTGGCGCTTCCTGCCGGTGTACGTCGGTCTCCAGGCCTCCAGGATCACCGCGCCGGCCAGTCAGGGTGCCGCCGCGGCCGACGATGCCGTGGCCAACGCCGCGGCTCTCGGTCTCGGCCCGGGGAGCGTCCTGTACTACGACATGGAGTCCTACAACGTCGCGACGTACTCCTCGACGGTTCAGCCGTTCCTGTCCGCCTGGAGCGCCGAACTCCACGCGCAGGGCTACAACTCCGGTGTCTACAGCAGTGCCTCCACCGGCATCGCGGATCTGGTCAACAACAGTGGCAGCGGCAAGGGTTACACCATGCCCGACGTGCTGTTCACCGCACGGTGGAACGGCGCTGCGGACGTCAACGAACCGGTGATCCCGAGCACCGCCTGGGCCAACCACCAGCGCGTCCACCAGTACGATGGCAACCTCACCGAGACCTGGGGCGGCGCCACGGTCAACATCGACCACGACTACCTCGACGTCCAGGTCGACACCACGCCCAACGGCAAGCCGACCCTGGCGGGTATCTACCGTCCGGGCGCCCAGACCTTCGCGATGGCCGACAGCAGCGGCAACGTCACCGCAGCCGTCACCTTCGGCTCACCGAACGACGTTCCGCTCACCGGCCACTGGAGCGGTCCGGGCCGGGACACCATCGGCGTCTACCGACCGAGCGACTCCGCGTTCTACCTGAGCAACGACAACGCGACCGTCGCCGTCGCGGCCCCGTTCGGCAGCCCCGGCGACATCCCCCTGGTCGGGGACTGGACCGGCCAGGGCCGGGACACCATCGGCGTCTACCGGCCGAGCGACTCCGCGTTCTACCTGACCAACGACAACCAGACGGTGGCTTTCGCCATCAAGCTGGGCAACCCCGGGGACATTCCGATGGTCGGGAACTGGAGCGGCACGGGCAGGGACACCGTCGGGATCTACCGGCCGAGCGACTGCACGTTCTACCTGAGCAACTCCAACACCTCGGTCGCCATCAACCACGCCGTCCCGTTCGGCGCTCAGGGCGACGTCCCGATCAAGGGCGACTGGAACGGGAGCGGGATCGACAAGGTCGGCGTCTTCCGGCCCAGCACGGCGAGCTTCTACGGCGCACTCTACGACTCCGGCTCGGTGCTCTACAGCCTCCGCTTCGGGGCTGCCACCGACACCCCGGTCACCGGCCGGTGGTTCTGATCGCCCAGTAGGGCACGCAGCTCGCCACGCGGCGCACGCCCAGCGAACGGGCCCTCTCCCACCTCGGGGAGAGGGCCCGTTCGCTGGACTCATCAGGCCGCAGCGGCAGCCTTCGTTGTGGCCTGCGCCGGGATGGTGGCCGGCTCGTCCAGCAGGTCACCGTGCGGCTTGTTGTAGGCCGTGCGGTCCAGGATGCCCTCGCGGGCAGCGACGATGATCGGCGTTACAACTTGACCGGCGACGTTCGTGGCGGTGCGCATCATGTCGAGGATCGGGTCGATGGCGAGCAGCAGGCCGACGCCCTCCAGGGGCAGGCCCAGGGTGGAGAGGGTCAGGGTCAGCATCACGATCGCGCCGGTCAGGCCCGCGGTGGCGGCCGAGCCGATGACCGAGACGAAGGCGATCAGGACGTAGTCCTTGATGCCGAGGTCGATGTTGTAGACCTGCGCGACGAAGATCGCGGCGATCGACGGGTAGATCGCGGCGCAGCCGTCCATCTTGGTGGTGGCGCCGAACGGGACGGCGAAGGACGCGTACTCGCTCGGGACGCCGAGGCGCTCGGTGACGCGGCGGGTGACCGGCAGGGTGCCGACCGAGGAGCGGGAGACGAAGGCCAGCTGGATGGCGGGCCAGGCGCCCCGGTAGAAGTTGAGCGGGTTGAGGCCGCCGGCGAACTTCAGCAGCAGCGAGTAGACGACGAACAGCACCAGCGCGCAGCCGACGTAGATGTCGGCGGTGAGGGTCGCGAAGGGCTTGAGCAGGTCCCAGCCGTACTTGGCGACCGACTTGCCGATCAGGCCGAGGGTGCCGAGCGGGGAGAGCCGGATGACCCACCACAGGGCGGTCTGGGTCAGCTCCAGGAGCGACTCGCTGAGCTTGAGGACGGGCTCGGCCTTGGTGCCGAGCTTGATGACGGCGGCGCCGACGACGACCGCCATGAAGACGATCTGCAGCACGTTCACCTCGGTGAACGCCGTGACGATGTTGGTCGGGAAGATGCCGGTCAGGAAGTCGACCCACGTGCCGCCGCCCTTGGGCGCCTTGAGGCCCTCGGTGCTGAGGTTGGTTCCCTTGCCCGGGTCGGTGAGCAGGCCGAGGCCGAGGCCGATGGCGACGGCGATCAGCGAGGTGATCAGGAACCAGAGCAGGGTACGGACGGCGAGGCGGGCCGCGTTGGTGACGTTGCGCAGGTTGGCGACGCTCACCACGATCGCGGTGAAGACCAGCGGCGGGACGGCCAGCTTGAGCAGCTGGACGAAGGTCTTGCCGATGGTCTCCAGGGTGGTGGCCAGCCATGAGACGTCGGCGGCGCGGGCGACGTAGCCGAGGCCGACGCCGAGCACGAGGCCGGCGACGATCTGAACCCAGAACGGCGTCTTGCGGATGCGGGCGAGCACGGACGGCGACGAGGTCGCCTCGGGCGCTGTGGACATGGGGGTGCGACTCCGGGGGAGGGCGGTGCTGACGGTGGGGTGCGGCGGGGACGGCGGCACGGCGCGCGGGCCGGGCGGTGAGGGCTCGGCCCCGGTCAGGGGCGTGCCGCCGGAATACAGCGGGCGGCGCGACAACGGCGCGGGCTGTCCACGGCTCCCGGCAGACGGCACGCGCGGGCGGCGGTGGGCGGGGTGCCCAGGCCGTGCATCCGGGGTGCGTCCGAGGGGGTCATGGGCGACACGTTAGCAGTAAAGGTTTGAGATGTTCAAAGTAGTTGTTTGAGGTCAGGGTGGTGCAAGAGCGAGATCCGGACACGAACGAGCCCGACGCGACACCAGGTGGCCGGCCGGGGCCGATTGACCGGCGGCAGTTATACGTATAACCTTGACGACGTCCCTGTTCCAGCACGCCCCACCGGAGATCCGCCGATGGGCTATCTCGCCCTGCTCCGCGCCCCCCACGTCAGCCGCCTCCTGTTCGGCACCCTGCTCGGCCGCCTGCCCGCCGGCATGACCGCCCTGGTCATCGCCCTCGCCCTGCGGGAGGCCGGCGCGCCCTACGGCCGGATCGGCCTGGCCACCGCCGTGTACGCCCTGGCGGCCGCCGTCGGCGGGCCCGTGCTCGGCCGGATCGTCGACCTCACCGGGCAGCCCCGTGTGCTGATCGCCTCCGCCGTCGTCGCCGGCGGCGGGTACGCGCTGCTCGCCCTCGCGCCGGGCTCGGTGCTCGCCGCGCCGGTCGGCGCCGCGATCGCCGGGCTCGCGATGCCCCCGCTCGAACCCTGCCTGCGCTCGCTGTGGCCGGCCGTGGTCGAAGAGGAACAGCTGGACACCGCCTACGCCTTCGACTCCGCCTCGCAGCAGATCCTCTACGTCGCCGGGCCGCTCGCGGTCGCCGGGATCGCGGGCTTCTTCAGCCCCGTCGCGGCGCTGTGGGTGGCGGCCGGCCTGGGCCTCGCGGGCGCCGTGGTCGTCGCCACCGCCGCACCGGCGCGGGCCTGGCGGGCCCCGGCGCGCGAGCACTCGGCCGGGCTGCTGGGCCCGCTGCGCTCCCCCGGCCTGGTGCTGTTGCTGGTCGGGCTGGCCGGGGCCGGCTGGGCGGTCGGCGCGCAGAACGTGCTGTTCATCGCCTACGCCGAGCACCACGCGGGCGCCCTGCCCGGCGGCGCCGGCACGCTGCTGGCGCTGGCGGCGCTCGGCGGACTGCTGGGCGCGCTCGCGTACGGGGCGGTGAAGTGGCGCAGCGGCACGGGCACCCGGACGTGGGTGATGGCGCTGGTGATGGCCGCCTCCTACCTGCCGCTGGTGGTGCTGCCCGGGCCGTATCCGATGGCCGCGCTGGCGTTCGTGTCGGGGATCGTGCTGGCCCCGCTGCTGGCGGCGGCGTTCGTGCTGGTCGCGGAGCTGGCGCCGACCGGGACGGTGACGGAGGCGTTCGCCTGGCTGGTGACGCTGTTCGCGACCGGGAACTCGCTCGGCTACGCGGTGTCCGGGAACCTCGCGGAGGGCTCGCTGCGGCCGGTCGCGCTGTGCGCGGCGGGCGGGATCGGGCTGGGTGGCCTCCTGCTGTTCGGCGCGCGCCGGTGGTTCCGGACGGTGCCGCTCGCGCCGGTGCCGCAGCCGGTGCCGGTGCCGGTGGCCTGACCACCCCCAGAGACGACTGTGCCCGCCGGAGGTCTGGACCGGCGGGCACAGTCATGCGTGCGCCACGGCCGGTCGGTCAGCGGGCGGCGGCGGTGGACGAGCGCAGCACGAGCGAGGTCGCGAGCGGCGGCGGCGGGGCCACCCGCTCGCCGCGCAGCAGGCCGGCCAGGGCCGCGGTGCCGGCCCGGCCGAGCTCCTCGCCGGGCAGGTCGACCGTGGTCAGCGGCGGGGCGAGCAGAGCGGCGACCGCGACGTTGTCCATGCCGACGACGGACAGGTCCTCCGGTACCCGCACGCCCAGCTCGGCGGCGGCCTGGTAGACCCCGGACGCCACCACGTCGTCGTCGCAGATCACCGCGCGCGGCGCGTCCGGCCGCTCCAGCATCCCGCGGGCGACGTTCCGGGCGGCCGGGTGCCCCTCGTTCAGGCGGACGCCCAACTCGACGACGTCCAGGCCGAGTTCGGCCACGGCTTGCTCGAAGGCGGCCTGCCGCACCCGGAAGGTGTAGGCGGAGTGGATCGAACGCAGCCGGCCGATCCGGCGGTGGCCGAGGGCGGCCAGGTGCTCGACCGCGGCCCGCATGCCGCCCGCGACGTCGAGCTCGATGGTGGGCCGGGCGCGGTCGGTGCCCGGGTCGGCGTCGAGGAAGACGGCGGGGGTGTCGGCGGGAAGCTCGCCGAGCTGGCTGTCGTCCGGCGAGCAGATCAGCAGGCCGTCGAAGCGGCTGGTGGTGGCGGCCTCGGCGAGGGTCGCGCTGCCCCAGCCGGAGCTGACCACGACGGCCAGGCCGTGCCGCCCGGCCTCCTCGTGGACGCCCTCCAGCACGCGCCCGAAGAACGGGCCGAGGAGGTTGGGGACGGCCAGCAGGATCATCCCGCTGCGGCCCAGGCGCAGCTGGCGGCCGGCCGCCTGCGGGCGGTAGCCGAGGCTGCGGGCGGCCTCTCGGACGCGTTCGCGGGTGGCGTCGGAGACCCGGGAGCCGGCCTCGGAGCCGGAGAACACGAGCGAGACGGTGGCCTGGGAGACCCCGGCGAGCCGGGCCACGTCCCGGCCGGTGGGACGCCGCGCGGGGGCGGGCCAGGTGCCGCTGGCGCCGTCGGGCGGCGGCTCGGGGGCGTGCGGCGCGGGGGTCTGCGGGAGATCGGCGGAGGCGGACACGGCGGCGGGAGCGGGTCCGGGGCGGTCCGGCCTCAGTTCCGCGCGGCGGCGCGGGCCGCCTCGTCGGCCGCGTCCTCCTCGGCGTTCTGCGCGGCGATCCGCTCGGCGGTGCGGCTGCGCATCCCGGAGACCTTGGTGGTGATCTGGGCGGACATGTCGTCGCGCTGGCGGCTCAGCAGCACGTAGCTGAGCGGCGCGGAGGCGATCGCGGCCAGCAGGAAGAGGAAGATCACGCCGGCCTGGCCGCTGACCGGGATGATCCCGAAGTGGCCGAGCAGGAGGGCCACCAGCAGGCAGCCGAGGAAGATGCTGACCCGCAGGGAGGTGTAGCGGAGCGTGGCATGCGACTTGGCGGGGCCGTTGCTGCTGCTCACTGGGGCACGTCCTTCACTGCGCTGGGGGTCGGGGCCGGTCTCCCAGTGAAGCATGCCCGACGGGCGGAGCGGGGGACGGGTCGCCCGTCCCCCGCTCCGAGCCCGTTCGGGACGGTCGGCGGCGCGGGTGTCGGCGCGGGCCGGGGCCCGGCCGTCAGCGCAGGTCGAGCCAGAAGGTGATGTCGTCGCGGTCGTCCCCCGGGGCCACCCGGATCGCGCCCGGGACCCGGCCGACCTCGCGGTAGCCGCAGCGGGCGTAGAACCGCTCCAGGCCCTGGCCGCCGCGTGCCGTCAGCCGAAGGCCGTCCAGCCCCCACTCCCGGGCGATCCGTTCCGCCTCGGCCATCAACTCGACGCCGTACCCGCGGCCCTGGGTGTCGGGGTGCACCATGACGCGCTTGAGCATCCGCCAGTGCTCCATGAGGTTGAAGCGCATCGACTCGAAGAAGAGCACCCCGACCAGTCGGCCGGTCTCCGTCTCGTGGGCGACGAGCAGGCGGTCCGGCCCCTCGGGGGCGATCCCGGCGAAGTGGTGGTCGGCGGTGTCCCAGACGTCGTCCTCCGTGACCGGCGCCACGAAGCCGACGGCCCCGTCGGCGTTGGTGACGTCGGCCCACAGGCCGACGATCGCGGCCCGCAGGTCGGGGTCGGACTTCGGGTCGAGGGTGAAGGTAAGCGTCATGGGTGCGGAGCCTAATGGGTCGTTACGACAGGGCGGGCAGGACCCGGTCCTTGCGGCCGGTGCCGCGCAGCGCCAGGCAGAGGCCGACGGCGATCGCGCAGAGGGCGCCGGCGCCGTACCAGGTGGCGTCGTAGTCGCCGAGCGCGTCCCGGGCGAAGCCGGCGAGCCCGGCCACCACGGCCGCGCCGATCTGGTGGCTGGCGAGCACCCAGCCGAAGACGATCGGGGCGTCCTCGCCGAAGTGCCGGCGGCACAGGGCGACGGTCGGCGGCACGGTGGCCACCCAGTCCAGGCCGTAGAAGATCACGAAGGCGAGGATCGGCGGCTGCAGCGAGCCGGCCAGCAGCTGCGGCAGGAGGAGCAGGGAGATCCCGCGCAGCCCGTAGTAGACGACCAGCAGGAGGCGGGAGTCGACGCGGTCCGTGAACCAGCCGCTGGCGATGGTGCCGACCACGTCGAACAGGCCGATCATGGCGAGCAGGCTCGCCGCCGTCGTGACGGGCATGCCGTGGTCGTGGGCGGCCGGGATGAAGTGGGTGCCGACCAGGCCGGCCGTGGTGGCGCCGCAGATCGCGAAGGAGCCGGCGAGCAGCCAGAACGCCCGGGTACGGGCGGCGTCACGCAGCACGCGCAGGGTGCGGGCCAGCGCCCGGCCGTCGGCGGCGGGGGCGGGCGGGGCCTCGGTCGCGCCGTAGGGCAGGAGGCCGATGTCGGCGGGCCGCTCGCGCATCAGGAGCAGGACCGGGACGGCGACCGCGCTGGCCGCGAGCGAGACCACGACCACCGCCGAGCGCCAGCCGTGGTGTTCGACCAGCCAGGCGCCGACCGGCAGGAAGACCAGGTTGCCCGCGGCGCCGGCGGCCGTCAGCACGCCGGTGACCAGGCCCTGGCGGGCGCGGAACCAGCGGCCGGTGATGGTGGTGGCGAACGCGCCGGCCATCGAGCCGCTGCCGAGGCCGACCAACACGCCCCAGCAGAGCACCAGTTGCCACGGCTCGCGCATCAGCATGGTGAGTCCGGAGCCGACCGAGATGGTGAGCAGCGCGCAGACGACGACCAGGCGCACGCCGAAGCGGTCCATCAGGGCGGCGGCGAAGGGGGCGGTGAGGCCGTAGAGGGTGAGGTTGACGGAGGTGGCGCTGGAGATGGTCCCGAGCGACCAGCCGAACTCGTTGTGCAGGGCGTCCATCATCAAGCTGGGCGTGGAGCGGAAGCCGGCCGAGCCGAGCAGCACCAGGAGGGAGACGCCGGCGACCACCCAGGCGTAGTGCACGCGCCGGGTGGGGCGGGCGGGTGTCGCGGTGGAGGGGGTGGGGGCGAGGACGTTGCGTTCGGTCACGCGCTCGAGTCTCCCGGGGCGGCCGGACGGCGACGAGTGGCCTGAATGCCAGCTTTCGAAAGAATCGGGCCACGCTCTGGCCTAGGCTGGCCCGGTCCGCAGCCGTAGGGGCCACGCGGGCCATGACGGGAGGAACGAGATGGCGCACCTGGTCGCGGTCCTGGCCCTGGAGGGGGTCATCGCCTTCGAACTCGGCATCCCCGCAAGGATCTTCGGCGGCGCGAAGGGGCCCGGCGGCGAGCCGCTGTACGAGGTGGCGACCTGCACGCTGGACGGCCGGCCGGTCGCCACCAGCGCCGACTTCCGGGTGGCCGTCGACCACGGGCCCGAACTCCTGGACCGGGCCGACACGGTGGTGATCCCGGCCTCCGCCGACGCCAACCCGGCCACCGCCGACGCCGCCTACACCCCCGAACTGGCCGCCGCGATCGCCCGGATCCGGCCCGGCACCCGGTTGATGTCGATCTGCACCGGATCCTTCCTGCTGGCCGCCGCCGGCCTGCTGGACGGCCGCCCGGCCACCACGCACTGGCGCTACACCGAGCGCTTCGCCGAGCTGTACCCGCGGGTCCGGCTGGACCCCGACGTGCTCTACACGGACGACGGCGACGTCCTCACCTCCGGCGGGGTGGCCGCCGGGGTGGACCTGTGCCTGCACGTGGTGCGGCGCGACCACGGCAGCGCGGTCGCCAACGCGGTCGCCCGCAACTGTCTCGTCCCGCCGTGGCGCGAGGGCGGCCAGAAGCAGTACGTGGAGGCCCCGAGCCCGGTGGAGCACGGCGGCACCGGCACGGCGGCGGTCCGCGCGTGGGCGCTGGAGCACCTGGACGAACCGCTCGCCCTGCGCCAGCTCGCCGACCGCGCGGGGATGAGCGTGCGGACGTTCACCCGGCGCTTCCGCGAGGAGACCGGCAGCAGTCCGGGCCAGTGGCTCACCGTCCAGCGCACCGAGCGCGCCCGGCAGTTGCTGGAGCGCACCGACCTGACGATCGACCAAGTGGCCCGGGAGTCAGGCTTCGGCACCGCGGCCTCACTGCGGCTCCAGCTGCGCGGACGCCTCGACGTCGCGCCGAGCGCCTACCGCAGGACGTTCCGGGCGGTGTCCTGAACTGACGGCGAACCGGACGGCGAGGCCGAGGACGAGTCGGATGGCGGCCGGCCGTGCACACCCCGAGCGCGGCACGGCGGGCCGCCATCCGATCGCAACGCACGGGCCCTGAACCCGCGCACCGGCTCTCCGCACTCGCCGAGGAGGTCACACCTCCGGCGGGCCGTGGTCCCCCTGCTGGCACGATCCCCCTGGACAGCAGCACCACGACGGCCGCACGGGTGTCCCCTCGGCGTCCCCTCGCGACGGAGAGCTGCACCCAAGCGTGATCAGTCGGATACGTCACGTCAATGGGTTGTCGGAAATTCGGAATGGTTGCGTCAGGTTTCGGCCGGTGATCATCGCGGCGGTCGCGCCCCGGGTCGGTCCGGTGATCGTGGTCGGCCCGCTGATCGCGAGGCGGCGCCTACTGCGCGAGCGCCGCCCAGTCCACGCCCGCCAGCGGGTCCGCCGGCCGGGCGTCCGCGCCGATCTCGCACCACACCCGCTTGCCCGAGCCGTCCGGGTACCAACCCCAGCGCTCGCAGAGCAGCTCGACCAGTTCCAGGCCGCGCCCGTTGGTGGCGTCGGCGTCCGCGCCCGCGTGCCGGGGGGCCGGCGCCACCTGGCTCGCGTCCGCGACCTCCACCCGCAGCGGGACGGCCGGCGCCGGGGCACCCTCCGGGGCGGCGCAGTCCACCGGCAGGCACAGCCGCAGCACGGCCGGACAGCCGGTGTGCACCACGGCGTTGGTCACCAGCTCGGAGACCACCAGCACCACCGTCTCGGCCATCGGCGCGTCCGGGTCGACCCCGTGGTTCAACAGCCGCGAGCGCACCCACCGGCGGGCCCGGCCCACCTCGGCGGGATCCGCCTGCACCGCCAGCTGTACCTGAAGAACCTGCACCGCTCCACCACCCGCACTCGCAGTTCGGCCATCGTCCCGATCGGGCCGGTTCGGCCGGCCGGCAGGGCCCTCGCACGTCCCACCCGGTGCTGGCCGCGACACGAATACGCCTCAGGATGAGCGGGCGGACGGACCGCAGCAAGCGCTTCGGGCATATTCCAGCGATCGGGGGACAGGGCAGTGCATACTGTCCCGTTCACTCTGGCGAACCTCGCACCGGCGCTCGGCCGGACCGCGGCCGACCACGCCGGACCGGCAGTGGCGAACCTACCGCCGCACACCCCCGACACCCGGCCCGCCACTCGCGAACCACCCGTGCGACATATGTCCGACCGTTCTCGAACAGCGGCATCGGCGGACGGTCCCACGAGCCGAACGTCCCACCATGTGACGATCCGAAACTCGGGGTTCCCTTCTTCGGGGATTCCTCCCGCCGCCCGTCGGCCGCAAGATACCGTTGAGTAAGCCAGCGGACCCCGGTCAGGAGGGTGGTGTGCGATGGCCACCCCCGGCCCGATGGCCACCCCCGGCCCGATGGCCACCCCCGGCCCGATGGCCACCCCGGACCGCGGTGCCGCGACGGCCGCGGACGCCGTCCCCCGCTGGGACGAGCAGCTCCAGCGGCGCCTCGCCCGCGGCGAGGAGACCGCGCTCGGCGAACTCTACGACCTGCTCGCGCCGATGGTGCACGGGCTCGCCGGGCGGATACTGGCCGACCAGGCCGCCGCCGCCCAGCTCACCCGCGAGGTCTTCGCCCACGTGTGGGAGCACCCCGAGGCCTTCGACCCCGCCCAGGGCTCGCTGCGCTCCTGGCTCGGCGCGCTCACCCACCGCCGCGCCGTCGACCGGCTGCGCCTGCGCCGGGCCGCCGAACCCGGCGCCGGGCCCGGGTCCGCCGAGGACGAGATCCGCGAGGTCGCCACCGCCGCGCGCATGCAGTACGTGGTCGACTCCCTCCCCCACAGCCTGCGTGAGACGATCGCCGTGACGTACTACGACGGCCGCACCTACCAGGAGACGGCCCGCCGGCTCGGCATCAGCGATCAGGCCGCCAAGCAGCGGATGCGGCTCGGCCTGGACCTGCTCGCCACCGAACTGGCCGACGAGCGCGCCCGCCAGTGCGGCCGGACCGCGCAGGACGGGAACGGGGGCACGTGACGACCACCGGGGAACAGCACGACGCCCTGCGCTCGCTGCTCGGCGCCTGGGCCCTCGGCGCGTGCCCGCCCGCCGAGGCCGCCGAACTCGAACTCCACCTGCGCGCCTGTCCGGAGTGCGCCGAGGAGGCCGCGCGGCTGCGCGAGGCGGCCGGCTGGCTCGCCGTGGACGAGCCGCTCGACCAGCCGGGCCCGCTGCGCCAGCAGGTGCTCGACTGGTGCCTGGCCCGCCGCCCGGCCGAACTGCCCGTCCCCGCCTGGGGAGTTCCGTACGCGGCGGAGACCGCGAAGCTCGACGCGCTGCTGCGCGACCTCGGCCCCGAGGAGTGGCAGGAGGTCGCCGAACTCCCGTGGCACGGCGGCACCGAATACCTGCGCCCGGCCGAGGTGCTGTGCCACCTGACCGCCGTGGACGGCTACGTGGCGCTCGCCCTCGGCCTGCCGGACCCGGTGCCGGCCGCTCCGGGCACCGCCGCCGCGCCGGTCGAACGCCGGGTGCCGCCGCAGGAGCCGGACGCCCGGCCAGGGCCGCCCCGGGTGCCGCCGCAGGGCGGCCGGTACGCCGGGGTCACCGAGCGCACCGCACGGCTGCTCGCCGGGGCGGCCGGCGCTCCGCCGCAGTCGGTGCGGGCCCGCTGGCGGCGGCAGACCCACGACCTGGTGCGCACCGCCGCCCTCGCCCCGCAGGGCAACACCCCGGTGGACTTCGGTTTCGCCGCCGTCCCGCTGCGCGACGCGTTCGTGGACCGCGCCTTCGAGTGCTTCGTGCACGGCGAGGACGTGGCCCGCGCGGTGGCCTACCCGTACGACCCGCCGGCGCCGCAGCACCTGCGGCAGATGGTGGAGCTGGCGGTCCGGATGGTCCCGCACGCGCTGGCCGGGCTGCGGGCCGCCCAGCCGGCCGGAGTGGCCGGGCCGCCCGGGACCGGACCGGGCGGGCGGCGGCTGCGGCTGGTGATCGACGGCCCGGCGGCCGGCGAGTGGCTGATCCCGCTGGACGGCCCGGACTTCGGCCGCGGGGACGGCCGGAGCGACGACCAGCCGGGCGGCGAGCCGGTGGCGTCGATGGTGCTGGACGGGCTGGAGTTCTGCCAGCTGGCCGCCGCGCACCGCGATCCGGAGCGGGTGCCGGTCGGCGAGCACGGCGACCGCGCCGCGATCCGCGAGGTGCTGCGCGCGGTGCCGCTGCTGTCCCGGCCCTGAGGGGCCCTGAGGACCCCTGCCCGTCAGGCGAAGACGACCGTCCGGCTGCCGTTGAGCAGCACGCGGTGCTCGCTGTGCCACTTGACCGCGCGGGCCAGCGCCTGGCACTCGACGTCCCGGCCGAGCGCGACCAGCTGGTCCGGGGTGATGTCGTGGGTGACCCGGGCCACCTCCTGCTCGATGATCGGGCCCTCGTCGAGGTCGGCGGTGACGTAGTGCGCGGTGGCGCCGATCAGCTTCACGCCGCGGGCGTGGGCCTGGTGGTAGGGCTTGGCGCCCTTGAAGCTCGGCAGGAAGGAGTGGTGGATGTTGATCACCCGGCCGGACAGCGCCTTGCACAGGTCGTCCGAGAGCACCTGCATGTAGCGCGCCAGCACGACGAGTTCGACGTTCTCGCGCTCCACCAGGTCCAGCAGCTGCCGCTCGGCGTCGGCCTTGGTGTCCCGGGTGACGGGGATGTGGTGGAACGGGATGCCGAAACCCTCGGTGAGGTCGCGGAAGTCGGTGTGGTTGGAGACCACCGCGGCGATCTCCACCGGCAGCGCACCGATCCGGCTGCGGAACAGCAGGTCGTTGAGGCAGTGCCCGAACTTGCTGACCATGAGGACGATCCGCATCCGCTCCTCGGTCGGGTGGATCTGCCACTCCATCCCGAACGAGGCGCCGATCGCGGCGAAGCTGGCCCGCAGCTTGTCCGCGGTGACCGGCTCGGCGGCCGAGAAGTGCACCCGCATGAAGAACAGGCCGCTCTCCCCGTCCCCGAACTGCTGGCTGTCGATGATGTTGCAGCCGGTCATGAAGAGGTAGCTGGAGACCGCGTGGACGATGCCCTGCTTGTCGGGGCAGGACAGCGTGAGGACGTACTGGGCACTAGCCGGCTGCTGTTCCACGTGGGGGTATCCCGTCCTATGGTCGTGCGTTTCGTGAATGGTCCAGCGTGTCACATCCTGGACAGCGCCCGTCCCGGTGCCCGTACTGCGGGACGGCGCCGCCCGCTCCGCAGTACGGGCACCGGGCCCCGGGCTCAGACCGAGGTCAGGATCCGCAGCACGTCCAGCGACTTGGGCGCCGCGTCCGGGTCGTCCCCGTCGTTGACCGCCAGCAGCACGTGCGCCTCGCGCGCGGCCCGGACGGCCTCGGGCCAGCCGGGGTGGCCGACGTACGCGGTGGCCGGGGCGTCCGCGCCGACCTCGTGCAGCAGACTGACCACCCGCAGCACGGCGACGTCCACCAGGGCGGCCTCGGCCGCGTCGCGGAAGATCGCGCCGACGTACTTCTCGGCGGACCAGCGGTCCAGCCAGGTGTCCTCCACCAGACGGTAGACGGCGTCGGTCACGTCCCCGTACCCCTCGCGGCCGGTCAGCCAGGCCTCCTGCTGGAAGGCGGGGTCGGACAGCATGTGCAGGGCCGAGCGCAGTCGGGCTCGCCAGCGCCACCAGGGCAGGTCGTTGAGCGGCATGCCGCCCATCGTGCTGGAGCGGTGGCCCGGACGAGAAGGGTTTCGGGCGGACCGGTGCGAAGAATCTGTGCTGGCGGACATGGGGAACGATCGTACGTTCCCGTGCCGTTCGTGCTCCACTCGCGGGATCTACACGCGTTCCCCGCGGGAGTTCGGCACCCGTTTTCCGCGTGTTCACACTTCGGTCCTCTCGGCTTGTGACACCGGGGCTTGGCTTGCTCCGGTGCGCCGGAGGGCGCCCCAGAGAGGGAAGACCGATGACCCGCCGAAGGGACACCTTCCAGGCCCGGAACCAGATCGCGCGACGCCGCCCGATCGCCGCCGCCGCGACCGCCGCGGCCCTGCTCCCCACCCTCTTCTCGGCCTCCGCGTGCGGCGGACCGGCCGATGCCACGACCAGCTCCGACCTCACCGTCATGACCTGGGCGCCGGCCGGCACCGGCTCGGCCGACCGGCCGGGCATGACGGCGCTCGCCGAGGCCATCGGACGCGACGTGAACAACAAGGGCGGGTTAAACGGACGACGGCTGCGGGTGCTCACCTGCAACGACCACAACGACGCCGAGGGCGCCAAGGCCTGCGCCCAGCAGGCGGTGGAGAACAACGCGGTCGCCGTCATCGGCTCCTACAGCCAGTGGGGGGACGCCTTCATGCCCGTCCTGGAGCGCGCCGGGATCCCGCTGATCGGCGGCTACGGCCTCTCCCAGCCGGAGTTCAGCAGCCCGCTGTCCTACCCGGTGGACGGCGGCATGCCCGCGCTCATCGGCGGCAGCGGCCGCCAGCTGGTCGACGCCGGCTGCAAGAACATCTCCCTGGTGCGCCCGGACACCCCGGCCGGCGACAACCTGCTCGGCTACCTGGCCAACGCGCTCAAGCCGGCCGGGCTCAAGCTGCTCGACATCAAGGCTCCCGAGAAGTCCAACGACTACACGCCGGTGGTGCGCAAGGCGATCGGCAAGGACGAGCCGGGCAACTGCGTGACCATCGCGCTCGGCGCCGAGCCGACCGGCAACCTGCTGGACGCCTACCGGCGGCTGGGCCCGAGGAACACCAGGATCGCCTCGGTGATCGGCAGCGTCCAGCAGTCGGTGGTCGACTCCACCGGCGGCGACAGCGGACCGCTGGGCGGCGCGTTCGTCACCAGCTGGTACCCGCCGGAGTCGGCCAAGGTGTGGGACGGGCTGCGCGACGTCGTGCGCGCCGGCGGCCGGACCATCGACGTGTCCGACCCCGGCGTGGAGACCACCTGGGTCGCGTACGAGGTGTTCCGCGTCGTCTCCGACAAGCTGACCTCGGCCGGCAAGGCGGTCGCCGCGAAGACGATCACCGCCCTGCTGGACAGCGGCGAGGGCATCGACGTCGGCCTCACCCCGCCGCTGAGCTGGGGCACCACCAACATGCTGCCCAGCACCGAGTCGCCGCGGCTGGTGAACACCTGGGTCACCTACCAGGTCGTGAAGGGCGGCCGGATGACCCTGCAGCAGCCGGGCTTCGTCGACGTCCGCTGGGTGCTCACGGGCGGCAAGCCCCCGGCGTGACGGTGTGCGGGCCGCCCTCGTGGGGCGTGGGCGGCCCGCCCCTGCGGCGCCCTCCTACAGGTCGCCGTCGCCGCGGCTCGGCAGGCCGGTCTGCGTCGCGATCGCGTTCCAGAGCGTGGACGCCTGCTTCTTGGCGTTCGTCGCCGAGCCGCTGGCCGTGACCGCGTTCTTGTAGTGCTGGTTGTCCTGCTTGCCGCACGCACCCGGGGCCTGCGAGTCCGAGGCCCAGGCCGCGTACTCGTCGTCCGCCTGCGCCGAGGCCGTCCAGGCCGCGTTGAGCTGCTCGACCAGCTGCGCACCGCCGGGCAGCTTGTCGGTCTTCAGCTGGCCGAGCTTGGTCTGCAGCTCGCGCCGCTTGCCGGCCGCCGCGGTCAGCGCCTGCTGCGACTCCGGCAGCTGGTTGCACTTCTGCACGGCACCGACCGCGTTCACGACCGCAGAGCGGCTGTCGCTCGCGGTGCCCAGCAGATCCGACAGCGGCTGCGCCTGCGCCTTGACCTCCGGGTCGACCGAGGCCGCCGAACCGCTCGCGCTCGCCGGGCCGGTCGAGGCGCTGCCGGCCGAGGCCACCGGCGGGGTCTTCTTCTGCTCGCCGCCCGTGTCGTCGCCGCCGCTCATCAGCACGGCGACGAGGATCCCGGCCGCGGCGCAGCCGGCCACCACGCCGCCGATGATCAGCTTCGAGGACGGGCGTCCGCCGCCGCGCTCCTCGCGGGCCGGCGCGGCCGTGGTCTGGTACTCCGCGCCGGAGTAGTCGACACCGGAGTAGCCGGGCTGGACCGGCTGCGGCTGGGCGGCCGGCGGGTAGCCCTGGTGGCCGTACCCCTGGTCCGGCTGCGGTGCGTATCCGGGCGCCTGCTGCGGGTATCCGGGAGTGCCCCGGTAGCCGCCGGCCTGCGGGTCGCCGGTCGGGTACGGCGGGAGGTGCTGGGTCTCCGGCGCCGGGGCGCCCTGCTGGTAGCCCTGGGCCCCGGGAGCCGGGGCGCCGGCCCACGGCGCGCCCTGGGCCGGCATGGCCTGCGTCGGCAGCGCGTGCCCGCCCTCGCCCAGGTACTCCGGCTGCCCGGACGGCTGCCCCACCGGCGGCATCTGCTGGCCGGGCGCGCCCTGCGGCTGGCCCGGCTGGCCCGCCTGGCCAGGCACGACGGCCTGCGGGCCCTGCTGCTGGCCGGGCTCCGGGCGGAACAGGTCGTCCAGGTTGAAGTCACCCGAGTTGGGGTACGAGCGGCGCTGACTCAACGCGATTCCTCACCTGTGCACGACCGCGCGCTGACGGCGGACCACATCTCGTCGGTTCTTGGGAGCATCACAGTTCCTTGGACGTCGCGCCCACGCTACCGGTTCGCCTCATCGGGTGACCACGTGGGCGGGACATCACGACCTGCTCCCCCGCGGGGGCCGATCCGCTCAGGCGGCCTCCGCGTCCGCCCTGGCGTGGAACTCGCGGACCACCCGCTGCTCCCGGTAGGGCTCCAGCCGGCGCCGGAACTCGTCCAGGTACTCCACGCCCCGGTTGGAGCGCAGCCCGCTCAGCAGCCGGACCGCCTGAGCGCCCGTCTCGCAGGCGCGCTCCAGGTCCCGCTGCTGCAGCTGCGCCGTGGCCAGGAGGACCAGGTCCACCGCGCGGCGGCGCACCCGCGTCGGCGGGTGCAGGTCGAGCGCCCGGCGGGCGTAGTGCTCGGCCTGGCCGGCCTGTTCCAGGTCCCGGTGGCAGTGGGCCAGCTCGTCGGCGAGGTAGGCATCGTCGAAGTGGACGATCCAGTCCGGGTCGTCCTCCGGGCGGCGCTTCTCCATCATCTCCAGCGCCTTGGCCGCGACCGCCTCGCACGAGCGGGCGTCCCCGAGCAGCGCGTGGCCGCGGGCCTCGGCCGCGTAGAACATCGCCATCGCCGTCGGGGTGGCCACCGTCCGCGCGCCCTCCTGCGCGGCGCGGGCGAGTTGGGCGATCTCGCGCGGGTTGCCCAGCGTCGCCGCGAGGTGGCTCATCGAGGCCGCGAGGACGTAGCCGCCGTAGCCGCGGTCGTCCGCCGCCTGCGCGAGGCGCAGCGCCTGGATGTAGTAGCGCTGGGCGAGTCCGGGCTGTCCGGTGTCCACCGCCATGTAGCCGGCCAGCTCGGTCAACCTCGCCACCGCGGCGAAGAGTTGGCGCCCGGTCTCCTCGCGGTAGGCCCCGCCGAGCAGGCCGGAGACCACCGAGTTGAGGTAGTGGACGACGACCGGGCGCACGTGCCCGCTGCCGAAGCGGTGGTCCAGGTCCACCAGCATCGTCGTGGTGGCCCTGATCGCCGCGACGTCCGTCGGACCGACCCGCGGGCCGCCGGTGCGCGCCACCACCGGGTCCGGCGGGGTGATCAGCCAGTCCCGGCTGGGCTCCACCAGGGCGGAGGCGGCGACCGTCGCCCCGGTCAGGAAGTCCCGCCGGCCGACGTCGCTGCGCCAGAGCTCGCAGACCTGCTCCAGGGCCGCGTTGAGGGTCGGCGCGAACTGCAGCCCGATGCCGGAGCTGAGGTTCTTGCCGTCCGCCATGCCGATCTCCTCGACCGACACACTGCGGCCGAGCTTGCGGCCCAGGGCCTCGGCGATCACCGCCGGCGCCTGCCCGCGCGGCTGCTGGCCGCGCAGCCACCGGGCGACGGAGGTCTTGTCGTAGCGCAGGTCCAGACCGTGCTCGGCGCCGCAGAGGTTGACCCTCCGGGCCAGGCCGGCGTTGGAGCAGCTGGCCTCCTGAATCAGTTGCTGCAGACGCTCGTTGGGCTGTCGTGCGACGAGTGGTCTCGCGGCCATTGGGCTTCGCCTCCCCACACCCTCCGGTCCCGGCCGGCGGGCGACGATTCTGCTGATCTGTTGCCGACTGTCCGACCGTCCAAGGAATCTGACACTAGGTTAGCGATCAGCAACGCCAGCGGGATACCCACGGTGACGAACCGCACCCCCCACGCGCCCTGGGAAATGCTCCCGTGCGCCCCCTCTGCGCCGGCCCCCGCCCGCCCCAACTCGGTTGAGTCACCGGTTCGGGTGACATTGCCGTCATGCGCCCATCCGGGCACCGCGGGGCCGTAACCAGGCTCACACACGGTAGTTGAGCAGCCCGTGGAAGACATCCCCGACTCCCCCGACCAGGGCAAGAACACCGGACTGCCCCCGCTGCTCATCGAAGCCGTCAGCTACGCCGAGAACCGCCACTGGGAGGTCGCCCCGGGCGCCTGGCTGATCGACGGCGACGGGCCCGCCCGCTGCTCCTGCGGCGACCCGCGCTGCCCGCTGCCCGGCGCCCATCCGCTGGACGCGGACTGGGCCCGCAAGGCGAGCGCCGGCCCCGGGGCGGTGCGGCGCTGGTGGACCGAACGGCCGCAGGCCTCCATCCTGCTGCCCACCGGCCGCTCCTTCGACGTCCTGGACGTCCCGGAGGTGGCCGGCTGCCTGGCGCTGGCCCGGATGGAGCGGCAGGACCTCCAGCTCGGCCCGGTCGTGGCCGTCCCCGCCTCCCCCGGCCGGATCGGGCGCCGGCTGCACTTCCTGGTGCTGCCCGGGGTCGCGGCCAAGCTCCCGGAGATGCTCCGCAAGCTCGGCTGGCCGCCCGGCCGGCTCGACCTGGTCGCCCGCGGCGAGGGGGACTGGACGGTCGCCCCGCCGTCCCGGGTCGGCAGCACCGGGTACGCCCAGTGGGCCCGCTCCCCCTCCGCGCTCAACCGCTGGCTGCCGGACGCGGCGGAGCTCATCAGCCCGCTGGCGTACGCGTGCGGGCGCGAGGCCCCCTCGGCCCGCCCGCAGAACGCCCAGCCGGCGGGGGTGCACTGAGCCGTGGTGCGCCGGAGGGAAGTCCGCCGGGCCGTTCGGCCGGGCCGGATTCACCCTCTCCCGGACAGCCGCCCTACGCCTATCGGGTGAGGGCGTGCGCCGCGCGACACAACGCGCGCGAGTGACGGGCCTTGTCTCCCACCGGAGGCAGGGCCCGTCATACGCATGTGCGGATAAAGGCCCGGTCTACCCGCTGGTCAACCGGAGAAGCCCCTCGTACGAGTGACAGCGCTCAAGGATTGCCATGATCGACCGAGGGGAGGAATTCGGTGCGAGGGGACGCCGGAAGGGACGCTCGGACGGGGAAGCCGGGCGGGGCGGTGCGGAGGGGAAGCGGGAGGGACCGGAGGGGACGGGAGGGAAGAGGGGGACAGGGGAGGACGGAAGGGCCCGCTGCATGAGGAGCAGCGGGCCCTCTTCGTCGTGTGTGCGGCCTCGTGCCGCCGATGTGCCCTGGCGTGCGCCGTCGTGCGCCGCCGACGGCTCGGGCGGCCCGGCGGCGGCCCGGCGGCGGCTCAGGCCTTGGCGACGAACACGTGCTGGGCGATGTCCTTGCCCAGCTCCGCGGCGTTCTCCCCGGTGCCCACCAGGACACCGCCGACGCCGGGGCTCACCATGACCGTCGAGCCCGGCCGGACGCCCGCCCGGCGCAGCCTGCGCATCAGGCCCTCGTCGGTCTGGATCGGCTCGCCGATCCGGCGGACCACCACGCTGACGCCCTCCTCGCCCGTCTTGACCGAGTCGAGCTGGACCAGCGCCGCGTCGAAGCCCTCGCCCTCGGCCTTGGCGTCGCCGAGCTCGTCGAGGCCGGGGATCGGGTTGCCGTACGGGGACTGGGTCGGGTGGCCGAGCATGGCGAGCACCTTGCGCTCGACCGTCTCGCTCATGACGTGCTCCCAGCGGCACGCCTCCTCGTGCACCTGCTCCCACTCCAGGCCGATCACGTCGACCAGCAGGCACTCGGCGATGCGGTGCTTGCGCATGACGCGCACCGCGAGCCGGCGGCCCTCCTCGGTGAGCTCCAGGTGGCGGTCCCCGGCGACCTGGAGGAGCCCGTCGCGCTCCATCCGGCCGACCGTCTGACTGACGGTGGGGCCGCTCTGCTCCAGTCGCTCGGCGATCCGGGCGCGCATCGGGACGATGCCTTCCTCCTCCAGCTCCAGGATGGTGCGAAGGTACATCTCAGTGGTGTCGATCAGCCCAGACATCGCCGCTGGCTCCGTTCTTCGGTGTCCTCACCGCCAATTCTGACGTACCGGGCCGATGACCGGGCCCGCCCGGCGGCTTCCGGCACCGGTTTTCGTTCCTGTTGACAGCGGTGCCGCCGAGGCACCACCGTGCTCGCCGTAGCTTTCTCCACTGGCGGCCCGGACCACCCCGGCCGCCCCACCCGGGCCGGCTCCCTCACCGGCAGAGAGCGGAGGCACCAGATGAACGACCTGGTCGGCCGGTACTTCGACGCCGCGATCGCCCATCTCCAGCGGGTCCGCGAGGAGGAGGCCGAGCCGATCGAGGCCGCCGCCGCGCTGCTCGCCGAGGCAATCGCGCAGGGCCGCCGGGTCTTCACCTTCGGTGCCGGGCACTCCTCGCTGCCCGCGCAGGACGTGGTCTACCGGGCGGGCGGGCTGGTGCCGGTCAACCTGCTGAACGTGCCCGGGATGGCCGGGGTGACGGTGATGCCCGCGCCGCTGGCGAGCGCCCTGGAGCGGGTGTCCGGCCTGGCCACGACGAGCCTGGACCTCACTCCGGCGACGGCGGGCGACGTGCTCTTCGTGATCTCGCTGTCCGGCCGCCAGGTCATGCCGGTCGAGCTGGCCCGGTACGCGCGCGGCCGCGGGCTGAAGGTGATCGGCGTCACCTCGCTCGCCTACCCGGGCGAGGTGCCCTCGGCGCACCCGTCGGGGACGTACCTGAAGGACAACTGCGACGTCGTGCTGGACAGCAAGATCGCGGTCGGCGACGGGGAACTGACCCACCCGGGCGCCCGGACGACGTTCGGCCCGGTCTCGACGATCGTCACCAGCGCCCTGATGCAGGCCGTCGTCGCCTCCGCGGTGGGCCGCCTGGCGCAGGCGGCGGAGGCCGGCACCGCGGAGGCGCCGCCGCTGTTCCGCTCGGGCAACGTGCCGGGCGGGACGGAGTGGAACGTCCGGCAGATGAGCGACAACGCGGAGCGGATCTTCTACACCTACTGAGCCGTGCCCCTGGACCCCGGGCCGCCCGCCGGACAACCACCGGGGGTTCCCGGCCATTGCGGGCCGGACGGCCGGGCCGCAGGCGTACCGGGGAGCCCGCCGGGGCAGGGAAGGGGTGCGACCGGAGCGACGGGTGGGGGCCGAACATGGCGTCTGGTGCGGGGCGTACCGGGTGGGTGCGGGAGCCGGACCTCCTGCCCGACCTCTTCTGGGCCGCCGACTCCGCCTCGCTGCGCGGGCAGCACCGCTCGGTGGTGCTCTCCGCGTGGGAACTGCTCCTGCTCCTCGTCGCCGCCGCGACCGGCTCGGCCGACGGCGAGGCGTGGGCCTGGCCGGCCGCCGTCGCCTACCTCGGCGCGATCGGGTTCGCCGTGGTGATCGGCCGGCAGAACCCGCAGGGCCTCTGGTACCAGGGCCGGGCCGCCGCGGAGTCGGTGAAGACGCTCGCCTGGAAGTTCGCCGTCCGGGCCGACGCCTACCAGCCGCCGCCGCGCGCCCTGCCGGACGCCGAGGGCCTGTACCGCTTCCAGCTCGGCCGGGTGCTGGGCGCCTTCCGCGACGGCCCGGCGGTCGGGTCGCAGCCGGGCGGGGAACCGCTCACCGAGCCCGCCGGGATCACCGACGCGATGCGCGACCTGCGCGCGCAGCCGCTGGCCGTCCGCCGCGAGGTGTACCTGCGCGAGCGGATCGAGGTGCAGCACGCGTGGTACCGCTCGAAGTCCCGGTACTGCGCCCGGGCGGGCTTCTGGACCGGAGTGCTCGGCGTCGTGCTGCCCGCGCTCGGGCTGGTGCTCGCGGTGCTGCGGGCGCTCGGCGCGTTCACCTACGACGCGCTCGGCACGGTCTCGGCGGTGGCCGCGTCCGTCGCCGCGTGGGCGCAGCTGCGCCAGTACCGTCCGCTGGCCGCGGCGTACGGCCTCGCGGCCGACGAGCTGGACCAGATCCGGCGCCAACTGGCGGCGCTGGATCTGGAGTCGGCGGACGCCGAGGAGATCTGGGCCCGGCTGGCCAGGGACGCCGAGGACGCGGTGTCCCGGGAGCACACCACCTGGCAGGCCCGCCGGGAGATCCGCACCACCACCGACCGGTGACCCCCAACCGGTGACACTCAGGAGGCAGGCGCGTGGCGTTACGAATGGTCAAGGCTCCGGGCGGACGCGCACTCGCCGTGGAGTCCCTGGGCGATCCGCGCGGCCGTCCGGTGTTCCTGCTGCACGGCATGCCGGGCAGCCGGGTCGGCCCGCACCCGCGCAGCACCGTGCTGTACCGGCTGGGGGTGCGCCTGATCTCCTACGACCGGCCCGGGTACGGCGATTCGACCCGGCAGGTCGGGCGGCGGGTGAGCGCGGCGGCGGCGGACGTGCGGATCATCGCGGACGACCTCGGCCTGGAGGGCTTCGCGGTGCTGGGCCGCTCCGGCGGCGGCCCGCACGCGCTGGCCTGCGCGGCGCTGCTGCCGGATCGGGTGAGCCGGGTGGCCGTGCTGGTGGGGCTCGCGCCGCGCAACGCGACCGGACTGGACTGGTACGCGGGGATGACCCCGTCCAACGTCCGCGCCTACCGGGAGGCGGAGCGCGGCCACGACCGGATCGCGGACACGATGGAGTTCCGCTCCCGCCAGATCAAGGACGACCCGGTCCGGCTGCTGAAGGGCCTGCGGCCCGAACTGTCGCCCGCCGACCGGATGGTGGTGGCCGACAGCGGGCTGCGGCGGATGCTGCAGAGCAACTACCGGGAGGCGTTCCGGCACGGCGCGGACGGCTGGATCGACGACGTGCTGGCGTTCACCGCCGAGTGGGGCTTCAAGTGCGAGGACATCGCGGTGCCGACCTGGCTGTGGCACGGCGCGGACGACCAGTTCTCACCGGTCGAGCACTCCCGGTGGCTGGCCGACCACATCCCGGGCGCCGAGCTCTTCCTGGAGCCCGGCGCCGCGCACTTCGGCGCCTTCCGGGTGCTGACCACCGCCCTGGCCTGGGCGGCGGGTTAGCGCTCCACGGACGTCAGGCCTTCACCGGCGTCAGCGGCCCGCCCCCGGCCAGCACCGCCAGGACGTTGTCGACGGCCAGCCCGCCCATCGCCTGACGGGTCGCCACGGTGGCGCTGCCGAGGTGCGGGGCCAGCACCGCGCGCTCCTGGGCCAGCAGGGCGGACGGCACCGCGGGCTCGTGCTCGAAGTTGTCGACGGCCGCGGCGAACAGCGCGCCGGACTCCAGGGCGGCCGCGAGCGCCTCCTCGTCGACCACACCCGCCGTCATGCTCACCACGACGGCCCCGCGCGGCAGTCGCGCCAGCCGCCGGGCGTCCAGCAGGTGCCGGGTGGACGCGCCGAGCGGGCAGGTGACGACCAGCACCGTGGACGTCGCGAGCAGCTCGTCCAGCGGCTTCCACTCCGCGCCCTCGGCCAGCTCCGGCGGCAGTTGGCTCCGGTTGTGGTAGCTCACGGGCATGTCGAAGCCGCGCGCCCGCCGGGCGACGGCCTGCCCGATCCGGCCCATGCCGAGGATGCCGAGCGGGGTGCCGGACAGCTCCATGCCGAGCAGGAAGTTCGGCGCCCACACCCACGGCCGGCCGGAGCGCAGGAGCCGTTCGCCCTCGCCGAGCCGGCGGGTGGCGGCGAGCAGCAGCGCCCAGGCCATGTCGGCGGTGGCGGTGGTGAGCACGCCGGGGGTGTTGGTGACGAGCACCCCCCGTTCGGCACAGGCCGCCACGTCGACGTTGTGGTAGCCGACGGCGTGGTTGGCGACGATCCGCAGCTGCGGCCCGGCGGCGTCGAGGAACTCGGCGTCCACCCGGTCGTCCAGGGTGGTGAGGACGGCCCGGCGGCCGGGCAGGGCGGCCAGCAGCTCCGGCCGGGGCATCGACCGGTCGGAGTCGTGGCAGGTGGCGGCGTGGTGCGCGGTGAGCCGCTCGATCACCCCGGGCGCGAGGCGGCGGGTGACCAGGACCGGGGGCGGGGTAGTCATGGCTCCGGAGCGTACCCCGCCCCCTGAACGTCCCTCCGAACGTGTCCGGACGCGTCACACCGGCTGCGGCTCCAGGTCGCGGTTGATCCGCTTCCAGCCGCGGGCCGCCACCGTGTTGGGGTGCTCCTCGCCGAACTGCCGGATCAGCTCGGCGATCGAGCGGGCCCGCAGTTCCGCCGCCTGGCCGTGCCGTGCGGCCGCCCGCAGGGTGATCGCCAGGTTGGCCTCGCAGGCGACGGCGTCCGGGTGCCGGGGGGAGTAGCGGGCGCACAGGCCCTCGTAGGCGGCGCGGCCCAGCTCCTCGGCGCGCTGGATCTGCCCGTCGTCGCCGTACGCGTTGGCCAGGTTGATCATCGCGTTGAGGGTGTACGGGTGGTCCGGCCCGACGGAGCGGGTGAGCCCGTCGACAGTGGCCCGGCCGCGCTCGATGGCGCCCGGGACGTCGCCGCTGCCGCGCAGGTAGATGCCGAGGTTGTTGGCGCAGGCCAGGGTGAACGGGTGCTCGTCGCCGAACAGCCGCCGGTGTCCCTCGAACACGGTCGCGCACAGGTCCCGGGCGGTCTCCTTGTCGCCGGAGGCACTGTGGTCGGCGGCCAGGTTGAGCGCGCAGGCGAGCGCGTCGGGCGCGTCGGCGCCGTAGCGCTCCAGGTAGCGCTCGTAGGTCTCCTTGGTGATCCGGCGGGCCTCGGCCAGCTGGCCGATCCGGCGCAGCGAGACGGCCAGCGACTTGGCGTTGCGCAGGTTCTCCGGCAGGTCGGGGTCGAGGACGTCGCCGAGGTCGGCGGTGACCTCCTGGAGGAGCTCCACCGAGCCCTGGTAGTCGCCGAGCTCGCGCAGGTCGCGGGCGAGGTTGGACTTGGTGGAGAGGGTGTAGGGGTGCTTGGGGCCCAGGACGGCGGTGCGCCGGTCGAGGGTCTCCTGGTCGAGCTCGCGGGCGAGTTCGCTCTCGCCGACGAGCCGGTAGTCGATCGCCAGGTTGTTGGCCATGGCGAGGGTGCGCGGGTGGTCGTCGCCGAACAGCTCGCGGAACTGCGAGAGGATCTCGCGGTCGAGTTCGAGGGCGGCCTGGAACCGGCCGAGGGCCCGGCGGTCGGCGCCGAGCGAACCGGCCGTCATCAGGGTGTACGCGTGGTGCTCGCCGAGCAGGCCGCGCTGGCGCTCCAGGGTGTCCTCGTCCAGGGCCAGGGCCTCGGCGTAGTTGCCCTGGGAGCGCAGGACGTTGGCGAGCTGGAAGCGCAGGAGGAGGGTCTGCCGGTCGCCCTCGCCGAGCTTGCGGGTCCACTCGGTGTCCAGGGCGTGGCCGAGGTCGCGGGCGCGGTCGAGCTCGCCGCGCTTCCACAGGTAGCGGACGCGGTCGATGAGCAGCTGGCGGGTGTCGGCCTCGTCGCAGTTGTGCGCCTTGGAGGGCGACAGGTGCGGCCAGATCTCGTCGAAGGCGGGCCAGTTGGCGGGGTCGTCGGTGTCGCCGAGGACGGGCCGGGCGCCGGTGAGGATGCGGTGCACCTCGTGGACGGCGACCTCCTGCTCATCGTCGGTCATCTCGGCCCGGATCACCGCCTGGACGAGCCGGTGCACCTGGAAGCTGTTGCTGCCGGCGTCGACCTTGGCGAGCGCGTAGCGGCCGATGGCCTGGATGACCTTGCCCAGCATGAACTTGTCGCTGAGGTCGGCGTCGTACTTCACCAGCGCCCGGATCATCTGGTCGCTGTAGAAGAGGTTCATCGAGATCGGCTCGGGCGCGAAGAACGCGCACAGCTGGAGCAGCCGCACGGCGGCCGGGGACTGCTGGCGCAGCCGGCCGATGGAGACGTTCCAGGTGGCGCCGACCGGGGTCGGATAGTCGGCGGGCCGGGCGACGGCCAGCGCGCGGGCGGCCTCGGCGTGCAGCTGGGCGACGTACGCCTCGACCGGGGTGCCGGTGGTGTCCAGCCACGCGGCGGCGACCTCGACGGCGAGCGGCAGGTCACCGACGGCCTCGGCGACCCGGTCGGCGTCCGCCCTGGACAGGCCGCGGGCGCGCCGGCACAGGTGCTCGACGCTTTCGCCGCGGGTGAAGACGTCGACCTCCAGGGCCTCGGCGTGCCCGGTCCAGGCCTGGTTGCGGGAGGTGACCAGGATGTGACCGGAGCCGCCGGGGAAGAAGCGGCGGATCTCGGACGGCTCGTCGGCGTTGTCGAAGATCAGCAGCCAGCGCGGGGTGGGCACGCCGCGCCGCAGCGCCTCGCGGGCGGCCTCGGCGGCCTCGGTGACGGAGTCGCCGACGCGCAGGCCCAGGCGCCGGGCGAGGTCGGCGAGGGCGGGGGCGACGAGCTCGGTCTGCTCGGCGTCGATCCACCACACCAGGTCGTAGTCGGACATGAACCGGTGCGCGTACTCCAGGGCGACCTGGGTCTTGCCGACGCCGCCGAGCCCGTACAGCGTCTGCGGGGTCGGCAGGACCGCCGCCATGCCGCCGCGCAGCTGGTTGCGCAGCTGCTCCAGGACGGCGGCACGGCCGGTGAAGGACGGGTTGCGCGGCGGGACGTCCCACACGGCGGGCTTGCTGCCGGGGAAGCGCGGCCCCCCGCCGTTGCTCTCCGGCAGGACGACCTCGCCGCGGCCGAGCGCGCGCAGCAGCGTCTGGACGGACTGCGCCTCGTCGCGGCCGACCAGGTCGACCGGGTTGCGGTTGCTGAACGGCGCGGTGAGCCGGACGTCGCCGACCCGGACGGGCACGAGCTGGCGGCGCGTCCCGGACGGGTCGGAGCTGACCACGGACTCCCACAGCGCCCGGGCCTGCGGGGAGCGCTGGTAGGCGGGCGAGAGCACGGCGACCGTCCGGTAAGCGGCGTCGATGCCGCGCTCGGTCTCCTCGCGCGGGTCGGTGCCGGCGCTGAGGTCCCGCGGCAGCACCCGGAAGCCGGCCCGGGTGAGGACGGACTCGATCCAGTCCGCCCACATCCGGTCCTCGGGCACGTACGACAGGTAGAGGTCGGCGGGCACGGAGGGGCGGCGGCGGGTGAACGCGTCGACGTAGCGCAGCCGCACCTCCTCGTCCACGGCCGGCAGGTTGGTGACCCTGCCCTCGGTGATGACGGAGGTCAGCCGCTCGCACGCGGCGAGCATCGAGGTGGGCGTGCCGGGCTGGTCGCCGAAGGTCGCGAGGATCTCCTCGTAGGCGTAGAACGGCCGGTACGGGATCTCCACCGAGCCCCAGTACTGGGCGAGTTCCTCGCCGCCCAGGCCGGCCGGCAGCCCGTCGAAGCGCACCCGGGCGAGGGCGCGGCCGGCGTCCGCCTTCTCCTTCTCGCCCTCGTCGATGCGCATCGGGACGGGCAGGATGCGGATGCCGCGCTCGCGGTAGCGGTCGTGGATGTGCTGGGCGATCCGGGAGGCGCCGTCGATCGACTGGTCGCTGAGGGTGAAGCAGACGACGAGGTCGTCGGGCATCTGCACGGTGCAGATCTCGGCGATGTCGGACAGGCCGGTGCGGGAGTCGATCAGCACGTAGTCGTAGCGCTTGGCCATGTCGGCCTTGAGGGCGTCGAAGAACTGTCCACCGTCGAACCGGTCGTAGAAGATGTCCCAGTCCAGGTGGGTGACGGCCTCCGAGTAGTCCCGGTTGAACTGGCCGGCGGAGAGGAAGTCGAGGCTGCCGCCGCGCGGGAACAGCGGCCAGGACAGCGACAGGGCGTGCGGGTGGACGCGGGCGAAGTCGAGGTGCCAGCCCTCGGCGTGCTCGACCGGGCGCAGCGCCTCCTCCCGGTACTCGGCGATCAGGTCCATCATGCCGGTGGTGCCGGCGAGGGAGGCCGGGTCGAGGAAGGGGTGGAAGAACTTGGCCAGGCCGGGCGCCTCCAGGTCCCAGTCGACGGTGAGCACGCGGTAGCCGTTGGCGGCCAGGATCCAGGCCGTGTTGGCGAGCGCCATGGTGCGGCCGGTGCCGCCCTTGTACGAGTAGAACGTGATGATCCGCCCGCCGCGGTCCTGCTCCTCCGCGCGTCCGCGGGCCTCGCGCTGCGCGGCCAGGTCGGCGGCGGTGAGCCCCCCGAGGCGGAGGTTCCTGGTGGTGTTGTCACTCATCTGGGTCCTCCCACGGGCGCCGTCCCGTAGCCGGGGTCGTCGTCGGTGTCGTCGCGGTCTGGGTGGTCGTCGCGGTCGGTGGGGCCAGGTCCGAAGGGGTCGGGTTCGCGCCGGAACGCGTCCCGCAGGTTGGGCCGCGGCGCCGGGGGGTCGTCCGGCTCGGCCCGGGTGCGGCTCTCGAAGGCGTACTTGGCCTTCATCGCGGCCCGGGGCAGCGCGTCGTCGAAGTCGTCGAGGCTGGTGAGCCCGGGGGTTCCGGTCGCACCGAGGAAGCTCGGGCGGCTGGCCCGGCGGGTGATCCGCAGCGTGCGGTCGCTCAGCTCGCCCAGCTCGCCCTCGCGTTCCTGGCATTCCGGGTCGTCCATGTTCCACGGCTCCAGGACGCTCACCCAGGTGGCGTCCGAGCGGTCGAAGCGCCGGACCAGCTCGCGGCGGCGCTCGTCGCACAGCGCCCAGCGGTCCAGCAGGACCAGGCCGGGCGCGGCGGCCTCGCCGGCGATGATCGCCTCGGCCTCGTCGTCGAACTCGTGCACGGTCGGCTGGAAGCCCAACTGCCGCGCGAGACGCACCGCGTGCTGGGCGATCGGGGAGCCGGAGGGGCGGTAGGGGTGCCAGTCGGTGCGCTTGGCGCCGTAGTAGTCGGGGCTGCGGTCCTCGGGCAACTCGCCCTGGTGGTAGGAGAGGACGGAGATCCGGAGCTGCTTGGTGGGCGCGGTGACGTTGAACGCGCTGGGCAGGGCGTTGAAGTCCAGCCGCCGCCCGACCGGTATCACCGTCTCCTCGGCGACCTGCACGATCCGCGCGGCCAGCCGGTGCACGGCCAGCTCGTAGGCGGAGCGGAAGTAGGTGAGCTTCATCAGCGCGTACAGGCCCTCGGTGGCGTAGTCCGGCCCGAAGCTCGTGTGGTTGAACTGGAGGTCGCTGGCCACCTTGGGCAGTTTGTAGCGGCTCATCGGTGCCCACAGGACCGGCACGATCCCGCTGGTGCGCTCGGAGTCCAGGTTCGCCGGATAGACCGGCCGCCGGGTGAAGGCGTGCCACTCCTGGCCGCACGGAAGGCTGTTGAAGTACCGCGGCGAGTAAAGGGGCACGAACACGCGGCAGTTCGCCAGTTCCTCCGACAGCCGCTCCGCCCACAACTCGCCCTGGTGCATGGACTCATCCATGAACCCGACCGGCACCCCGGCGGGCACGGTGGTCAGTTGGAGCACCGCCTCGCACAGGTCCCGGTACAGCTGGCGGACCCAGTGGTTCGGGTCCCCGGCACCGCGCGCGCCCGACCTCGGGGTGTGGGCGTAGGAGAGGAAGAAGTACGGGCGGGCGTCGTCCTCGTCCCAGCCCCGGTCGTTCACACGCGCCTCCCCCGGGCCCGCCGGCAACCTGTTCCCCGCAGCCCCCGTGCGCGGGGCTTCAGTGTAGGAACGACTGACGCCCCAATGGAATAGCACAACGACTCGCACGAATTGACATGACCGAAACGACGTGCTGGTCAGCTCTGCTTGAGGGAGTCCAGATCGATGATCTGATCGGCGGACGGGAGGCTGACGGTGACGGGGGCGTCGTAGTCCGAGAAGTCCATGGTCAAGCCGTCCGTGTTCCCGTCGATCCGCGACGTCTCGATCCGGACGGGGTGCGCCGGGCCGTCGGTGGCGACGTAACCGTCGAAGGTGCCGTTGGCCTGGCTGATCGACAGGATGGACACCACCTTCTGCCCGTTCACGGTGGTGGTGCCCTCGGAGAGGACGTTCTCGTACCAGTCGCCGTTCCCGAAGACGGGAGTGCTCTTGAGGTCGCAGAACGACGTCACCTTCTCCTGCGCGTCCCCCGGCTTCACGCGCAGCCACCGCCCCCTGCCCGCCCCGACGGCCTTGTCCCCGCCGGCCTTGGCAAGCAGCCGGTCGTCCTCCTTGAACAGCGTCTGCCCGTGGCTGATCAGCACGTCGAGCCTGCCCGAGTCTCCGAAGTCGAACGTCCCGGCACAGTCCCCGTTATCGGCCACCGACAGGACGAATGCCGTCTTGTCCCCCGACTCGACCTCGCTCCCGGTGATCTTGACCGAGGCCGCCTTCGAGAACACCTTGTGCCCCTCCGCCAGGATCGTCCCCCCGGTCGCCGACTCCAGCCGCTCGGTGGTGGCGGAAGCACTCGGTTGGGCAGCGCCGCCCGTCTTCCCGCCGTCCCCGCACCCGGCGAGACCGGTCAGGGTCGCGAGGATCCCGGCCACGGCAGCGGCCCGCTTGAAGATCACGATCAACCCTTCACACGACGAACACCTGTCCGGATCCTATGCGCCGAGCCCGCCCGGGCGGCCGGACGGGCCGTGTGCGATGGACGACACCTATCCCCGGTGGCGCCGGTACCAGCTCGACCGGCGTCCGCGATCACGGATGGCCCGTACCCGGCGCACGCCATCGCGTCGCGCAACGCCTCGCGGGAGACGGTGAGTGGAGGGGCGCACCCGTGGGTAGGTCGTGAGCCGGTTCGCGATGCGAGTGCCCTGCGGAGCCCGGACAGGAGGCACCACCTGCCCCGGTTGCGGATGTCACTGACCACCCGTCCGGTGCGCGGTTCACTGAGACTTCAGGTCTGGGAAAGTGACGCGGGGTCCGTGACGTCGCCGGCGGGCCCTTCGGGCGCGGGACGTCAGGAGCGGGCGAGGCGGAGGAAGTGTTCGGCCAGGTCGACGGCTTCGCGCAGGGGGATCAGGCGGCAGGTGGCACTGCCGATGGGACGGGTGGCGACGGTGGTGGCCGCCGCGAGCACCTGGGCGCCCAGGGTGGCGAAGTGGAGGTCGTCGAGGTCCGGGGCCTTGAACGTCGTCCAGCCCTCCGCACCGACACAGCGGTACTCGCGCTGCGGAACATCGGGCATCCGCAGGTCGGCGAGGTGGAAGCCGGTGAAGCGGGCGATCGGTACGCCGATGGTCAGGACCCGGGCGTCGAGGTCGTAGAGGCGGCCGAGCGGGGATTCGCGGCCGAGGTGGCAGTTCAGCGGGTGACTCGAAGTGATCGCCCGGGCATGCGGGCCGACGGCTGCCCACGACGTCTGCGGGTGCGCGCTGCGCAGTGCGCCCGGATGCGTGCGGATCGCCTCCGAGAGGGCGCCCATCGTGGGGGACGACGGGGTGGTCGCCGGGTCGAACCGCGGCATCCGGGAGAGGTAGTCGTCCACGCCCTCCGGGGAGAGGCCGGCGGTCTCGGCGCGATGGATGCGCGAGGTGGCCGAGTTCTCCGGGGTCGCCGTGTAGGCGACGAGGGTGCCTCCGCCCCCCTCGCCCCCCAGCGCTTCGAGCAGGGCCTCGACCACTGTCGTCGCGCCGCCCGGCACCGGGCCGAGCGCGCGCAGGGACGCCTGGGCATGGAGCACCATGCCCGGGCGGACGCCGAGTGCGGTGAACTCACGGGCGAGCACGGCGGGGGCGGTACTGCCCGCGCGGGATTCGGTGAGGATGACGGCACCCCGGGGTCGTGGGCCCCGGGTGAGGGTGCCCCGGGGCAGGTGGATGGTGGTCAGACCGCGGCGCGTTCCCGCCGGGCCCGATCGGCCGCCCGTTCGGCCGCCGCGGGCAGCGGTACGGCCAGCCAGGGGGCCACGGTGGCACGCATGCCGTCGGCGAAGCGCGATCCGAGCGCGGTCAGCGCGCCCGAACCGGCCAGCCGCTCGACGGCTTCCGCGGTGTACCGCCGCCACAGCGCGAACTCGCGCCGGGCCCGGTCCGCGGCCTCGCCCGGCAGCCCGTCGTAGGCGAGCGTGCGGGTGCCCCAGTACTCCGTGACCGCCAGGTGGGCGTACGTTCCCTGGAGCAGGCCCTCCAGCGGCCGGGGGTCGGGCCGCCAGGGCGCGAAGTACAGCGTGTCGTCGCCTCGGTCGTACAGGTCCGTGAGGTCGAGCACCGCGCCCAACTTCACGTGCTGGAACTCGTGGGCCAGCAGGAGGGCGAGCGTCGGCGCCGTCGCCGGGCGGGCGATGCCCACCGCGCCGAAGGCCTGCCGGGCCGCCGAGCTGACGTCCCGGCCCACGGGGCCCGGCCGCAACGGGGTCACCGTCGTGAGGCCGGCCCGGATGCCCTCCGCGTACCCGGGCAGGTCCCGCCCGAGCAGCTCCCAGGCCTCGCGCAACGCACCCGTCCAGTCGAGGAGTTCGCCGCCCGACAGCCGGGCCGACACCGCGTGGGCGTGGCTGTCGCGCAGCGGGTCGACGTCCTCCAGCGCGATCGTCCACCCGCCCGCCAGTCGGACGCGCCGCAGCGGCTCGTCCAGCAGGGTGCGGACGGTCCCGTCGGAGGCGCGCACGGTGAAGCCGTCCGCCGTGCCCGTCACGACGGCCTCCCCGTCCGGGAGGGCGAGGCGCCCCAGCGTCGGCAGGTGCAGCCACCCGCCGCGCACCGGCACGGCCACCGCGTCGCCCCGGGCGGCCCGCACCGCGGCTGCCGCGGCGAGCGCGGCCAGCGGCCCGAGCCCGGTGCCGAGGTCCCCGGCGAGCCGCCGGGCGGCCCAGGCGCGTGCGTACGGGTGGACGAGGACGGCGTCGACGGCGGCGGGGGCGGCGACGTCCAGCGCGGCCAGCAGTGACCACGCCTCGGCCCGCCCCTGTCCGGAGGCGTCCCAGGCGGCGGCCAGCATCGCCCGGGTGAGGGCGAGTTGGGAACGGCCGAGGGCATGGACGGTGTCCGCGCTCCCGTAGCCCCGGGCGAGTTCGTCGAGCTGGTGGTCGGCGAGCGCGGCCGGAACGACCGGCGCGGCGCTCTGGGCAGGGAGGGTCACCGCACCGCCGTACGCCGCCACGCCGTTGATGAGCGCCATGAGGTCCCCGCAGTAGACGGAGGGGTTGTCGAAGCCGCCTCCCCCATCGTCGCTCCGATAGCGGTGGGCGTACAGACCGCCTCCGCAGCTCCGGACGACGGGGCAGGCGCGGCAGGTGCCGGAGAGGCCGGCGAGACCGGACTGGCGGGCGGCGATGCCGGGGTGCCCGGCGAGGTCGTCGAGGCTGTGCTCGAAGACGTTCAGCCCGGTGGCGGGGGCGCCGTCGTACGCGGTCTTCAGGCTGTCGGCCTGCTCGAAGGTCCCGTCCGTCTCCAGTACCGCGAGGTCGGAGGGCTCCAGGCCGAGCGACTCGGTGAGGCTGGAGAAGCCGCGCCGCGTCCGGTGGACGGACTCGAACGTCCGCACGGCGAAGGGCCGCCGATCCGCCTCCCACAGCTCGTGGACGGCGAGCAGCCAGTCGGCGTACGGGGTCGGCCCGAGCGAGGAGGGACGTTTCGGCGGATCGTCCCAGGTGGCGTGCGGGAGCAGGAAGTCGACGGCGGGGGGCTGGAGTTCGACCAGGGCCCGGTAGACCGCGACCGGATCGTTCTCGACGTCGATCGTGCACAGCAGTCCGGCGAACAGGTGCCGGTACGCGGGCTCGCGCAGCAGCGCGACGGCCCGCAGGACCTGCGGGTGGCTGCTGCGCCCGTCGGCGAAGCGCCGGTGGCGGTCGTTGGCCGCGCGGTCCCCGTCGAGCGAGATGCCGACGCGGACGCCCAGTTCGGCGAACAGCTCGCAGAAGGCGCGGCTCAGCAGCACGCCGTTCGTGTGGATGCGCAGGTCGAGGGCACAGCCGGGCGGGAGCGCCGCCCGGAGCGCCTCGGCGGCGCGGCGCAGCCGGTCCGGGCCGGCGAGCAGGGGTTCTCCCCCGTGCAGGACGACCCGGACGGCGGGCAGCCGGTGGGCGGCCGCGTGCTCGCCGATGCGTTCGGCGGCCTTGGCCAGGATCTCGTCACCGACGGTTTTCGGCCGGGTGCGCCAGCTGCTGTCGGCGTGCTCGTAGACGTAGCAGTGGTCGCAGGCGAGATCGCACCGGCTGTGCATCTTGACCACGAATTGCGTCAGGGGAATTCGCGTCGTCACGGTCTGACTCGAAGGGTCGGTCTCGGCCCGCCGGTCAGATCGAGGAGTTGAAGGCCGCGACCGGCACGAGGCCGGATTCCGCGCCGGGGAGTGCGCGCCGCAGGCTCTCGGCGAGCTCTTCCGCGCCCAGCGCGGCCAGATCGGCGAGGGAGGGGCGCTCCGGCGTCTCCTGAGGGTCAGTCAGGTTGCCGGCCGGCCTGATGCTGGTTACCGGTGTCATATTCGTTTCCTTAGGCGCGGTTACGACCTGCCGAGGGTGGGTAAGCCACCCGGTTGCGACCAATGTAGTGCCCACGAGGCACCAGCGCGGCACCTTGCGGTTTCGAGTTGGTCTCCGCAACGGTCCGAACGCCGTGCGGCGGCGCGTGGGCCCCCGAGAATTCACCCGTTCGGCGGTCGCGCACTTCGCCGTGGCGCGCGCCGAGGCGGGACTCTTCGAGCTGTCGTTCGAACCGACCGGTCATCCCCCGCCCGGTTCGCGGACGGACCGCACCACTTCCTCCGTGAACTCCCGACCGTAGTCGGTGAGTTCTCCGCTCGCCAAAAGCGTCTCACCCGCTGAGAGGGTGTGCGTCCGCCAGCGCTCGCACTCCCGCTCCGCACGCTCCCGGTCGGGCCCCGAGGCGGCCTCGGTCCGCCAGAAGGCGGCCACCCCCAGGTGCGCGTACGTCCCCTGCAGCAGCGCGCCGACCGGGCGCAGGTCGGACCGCCAGGGTGCGTGGTAGACGGCGGCTCCGTTGGGCCGGTGGAGCGGCACGAGGTCGAGCAACGCACCGAGTTGGACGTGCAGGAACTCGTGCACCAGGGCCAGCGCCAGCAGCACCGGGTCGTCCGGCAGCGAAGCCGCCACCGCGCCGTACGCGCGCCGGGCGGCGGCGCTCACCGCCTCCCCGCCAGGAGCCGGCCGGAGCGGGACGATCGTGGTGACGCAGGCCGCGACCGCTTCCGCGTGCCACGGGTGCCGTCGCACCAGGACCTGCCAGGCCTGCGCCAACCGCCGCTCCCACTCGTCCAGTTCGGACGGCGTCAGCGGCCCGGCCGGCGGCCGCCCGTAATCCACCCGGCGTGGCCCGGCGTGGTCGACCACCGGAGCCCAGCGCAGCCCGTCGCACTCCAGCGCGAGCGGACGGCCCGCACCGGACCGCACGAACTCGCCCAGCCCGCCCAGCGGTACGTCCTCACCGGCCACCAGGCCGCGCAGACAGTCGGCCGCCCAGGCATCCAACTCCGGCCGCAGCAGCACCTCTTCCCACCGCATCCGGTCCGCCCGCTGCAGCGCGCGCACCTCGGCGTACGCCGCGTGGTACCCGTCGCCCTCCGGAGCCGCCCGGCGCAGCGCCACCAGCAGCAGAGCCCGCTTGCTCAACTGCCCCGCACGCAACAACCGAACCGCCTGCGCCCCACCCCGCCCACCCGCGATCGCCCGGAACGTGGCCCGGTCCACCCCGTGCCGGGGCAACCCGTCCGCCCCACGCGCGCCCGGCACCCCGACCGCCACAGCCTCACCCGCACCCGTCACCGTTCCGTCCTCCCAGTCCGATACCACCCGGCCGCAGTCTCACCCCCTGGCAGGCGGGAAACGCCGCCAACAGCCGCACACAACCCAAACGGCGGACCCCGCCCCGAAACCAACACCCCCCACCCCAACCACCCCTCCCCACACCCCCGTCACCCCCGCACCCACCCCGGCCACCCCCTCCCCCGCCACACACACAGCGAGAGGGTGCGCTGCGGGAGGGGGTGGCCGCGGAGAGGGGCGTGACGGGTGATTTTCAGACTGCCAACGGTCCAAGCCCCCCACCCACGGAGTCGGCAGTCGGAAAATCACCCAGCCCCCGGAGCGGCCACCCCCGCAGCCACCCCCGGCGAACCCCACCCACCCGAAAGCCCACGACCACACC
>NZ_JBEZGX010000009.1:0-165388 GCF_040650235.1 Kitasatospora sp. NPDC048722 | reverse complement strand
AGGGTCCTCGACCCTTGAGCCACCGTCCGGTTCTTCCGGATCTCGAACATCGCACCCCTTGAAGTGGGGTGTTGCAACGATCCCTAGAACTCAAGATCGCTCGGACGGGGCCTTCGGGCGTTCCTCAGTCGGTGGCCGGGGTGCGGCGGGTGGCGCGCAGGCCGCGGAGGCCGATGGTGCCGACGGCGATGCCGAGGCAGAAGGAGGTGACGGCGAGCAGGAGGTGGATCCAGAAGAAGGCGGTGGGCTGGGAGTGGTCGCCGTTGACGAAGGCCTGGCCGCCGGAGTCCTTCCACAGGTTCTTGACGAAGGTGGTCCAGATGATGACCGACCAGACGCCGAAGGCGGTCAGGAACCAGGAGGTGCGGCGGCTGAGCTTCATGCGGGGTCCTCGGCGGCGGTGTGGAGGCGGTGTGCACCCCCAGTATGCGCGGGCTGCCGATCGGCGTACGGAGGGCCCCTCCTCCGGAGGACCTTGCCGGTGTGGCGCACGGAGGGGGTCCCGAGTGGGTACGGTCGGCGGGTGATCGCACGCCCTCGCAAGCTCGCGCACCTGTTCGCCGCCACCGCGGTGCTGCCGGCCCTGTTCGTCGCCCCGGCGGCGGCCGCGGCCCCCACCGCGCCGGCTCCGCCGGCCGTGGTCGGCGGCGACCGGCTCGGCCAGTCCGGGGTCCAGGTCTCGCCGATGGCCGGCGCTCCGGCACTGCCGGGGGATCTGACCGGCCAGTCCTGGATAGTCTCCGACGCCGCGTCGGGAGAGGTCCTGGCGTCCTACAACCCGCACCTGCGGCTGCCGCCGGCCAGCACCCTGAAGATCCTCTTCGCGGACACCGTGCTGCCCAAGTTCGACCGCAACGCGGTCCACCGGGTCGCCGACGAGGAGATCCAGGGGATCGGTCCCGGCAGCAGCCTGGTCGGCATCAAGGAGAACCTGGACTACCGGGTCGAGGACCTGTGGCGCGGGGTGTTCCTCAGCTCGGGCAACGACGCCGTGCACGTCCTGGCGCACATGAACGGCGGCGTCCAGCAGACCGTCGCCGAGATGCAGTCGCGGGCGGAGGCCCTCCAGGCCCGGGACACCAAGGTGATCTCCCCGGACGGTTACGACATGGACGGCCAGGTCTCCTCGGCCTACGACCTGTCCCTGTTCGCGCGGGCCGGTCTGCGCAACGCGGACTTCCGGGGCTACTGCGCCACCCGGGACGCGATGTTCCCGGGCGCCGTGGACAAGAACACCGGCCAGCGCGGCAGCTTCGGCATCGCCAACACCGACCGGCTGCTGGGCAAGTACCCGGGCCTGATCGGGGTGAAGAACGGCACGACGACCAATGCCGGCTCGACCTTCGTCGGCGCCGCCGAGCGCGACGGCCGCACGCTGCTGGTGACGGTGATGCACCCCGCGTCGTACCAGAAGGTCTACGACGAGACGGCCGCGCTGCTGGACTGGGGCTTCGCCGCGGCCGGGAAGGTGCAGCCGGTCGGCAGGCTCGTGGACGAGCAGCAGCCCGGCGCCGAGCAGCCCACCGGCCAGGCGGGCGGCACGGCCGGGACGCCGGCACCGCCGCCGCACCCGTCGGCTTCCGCGTCCAGGGCCGCGGCGGCCGGTTCGAAGGACGGGGGCGACGGGATCGGCGTCGGCGGCTGGCTCGCGATCGTCGTCGGGGCGGTGGCCGGTGCCGGGGCCCTGGCGGTGCTGAAGCGCCGGGCGGGCACTCCCACCGGCGGCAGCTGACGCGGCGTCGCCCTGCGGCGGCCCGGCCTCACCCCAGGGGCCGGGCCGCCTCCGTCTCCGCCTCGTCCGCCGCCGCCGCCAGCAGCGCCCGCCCGTGTTCGCGGGTCCGCTCGCGGGCTGCGGCCGGGTCGGCCAGGGCGGTCCAGGCGACGCAGTACATCAGCAGGCGGCAGACGGAGTTCATCCAGAGCAGCAGCGCCACCGGCACGCCGAAGGCGCCGTACAGGCTCTTCCCGGCCACCGAGCCGAGGTAGGACGCGAGCAGGACCTTCAGCAGCTCGAAGCCGACCGCGCCGATCAGCGCGCCCTGCAGGACGTCGCGCCGGCGCTGGCCGCGGATCCCCGCGAACGGCCCGAGCAGGTAGGCGAACAGCAGGGTGTCGCAGGCCACCGCTATCACGAGACCGACCCCGGTGAGCAGGTAGCCGTTGTGCAGGCCGATCGCGGCGGCGATCCGCCCGGCGAGCGTCGTGCCGGCGGCGGAGGTGCCCAGCGAGAGCAGCGACACCAGGCCGAGGCCGCCGAGCACGACGCAGTCCCACGCCTTGCGCAGGATCACGTTGCCGTCCTCCCACGGCAACTGCCAGACGTCCCGGATCGAGGTGCGTATGGTGTCCACCCAGCCCAGGCCGGAGAGCAGCAGCAGGGCCCCGCTGACCAGCCCGACGGCGCCCGCGTTGGACACCAGGGACGGCAGGTCGAGCGCGTCGGAGATGCCCGGCAACTGGTCGGAGATGCGCTTCTGCAGGTCGGCGACCTGGCTGTCGCTGAGGGTTGCGGCGGCGATCGCCAGGGCCACGGTGAGCAGCGGGAACAGCGCGAGGAAGCCGAAGAAGGTGACCGCGCCGGCCAGCCGGTTGCCGCGCGCGGCGGTGAAGTGCTCGTACACCTGGTACGGGCGGCTGCGCAGTACCCGCGCGACGAGCGGGCCGACGACCGGAAGGCGGGTCAGGAAGTCCACCCGACCGGTTATACCCGCCCGTCCCCCGAACGGCCGTCAGGCTCGACCTGCGGCGGGCGGGTTCAGCGCCTCACCAGCCGTCGGGCCCGGGCCAGGACGCGGACGGTCCGGTACGCGCCGTAGCGGCCGTGGCTGAGCAGTTCGGCGCGGACCCCGTCCACCCCGGCGGGCGGGCGGTAGCCGGCCGGGCGCAGCCGGGCGCAGTGCTCGGCGGCGCGGCGGAAGTACTCGCGGCGGTCGCCGGCCGGGACCCGGCCGGGCTTGGCGACCACGGTGTTGAGGTGGTGCAGCATCTTGCCGTAGACCACCGGGCGCCAGCGGTCGAGGTCGGGGCGGCGGTCGAGGAAGGCGAAGACCAGGTCGTACTGGGCGAAGACGTCGAAGTGCTTGCGGCTGGCGGTGGCCAGGATGTTGCCGCCCTCCTGCCGCTGGCGGTAGTGCACGCCGATCCGGTCGAGCAGGGTGATGCTCGCGGCGGCGAGGAGCGCCGGGTACGTCCAGGGGGTGTCCTCGTAGTAGCCGGCCGGGAAGACCAGTTCCTGCTCGGTGATGAACCCGCGGCGGTAGGCCTTGTTCCAGACGACCTGGAGCAGGTCGAGCAGGTCGGGGCGGGCGTCGAGGTCGAAGACGTCCGGGGAGGCGGCGTCGAAGACGTGGGCGGAGGCGGCGCGGGTGATCCGGCCGTCGACGTAGGTCCGGGCGTAGTCGTAGACCAGGACGTCCGGGTCCCCGGTGGCGGCGAGCCGGTCCTCGACGGCCCGGAGCAAGCCGGGGGTGAGCGTGTCGTCGCTGTCGAGGAAGATCACGTACTCGCCGGTGGCGACCTCCAGGCCGGCGTTGCGGGCGCGGCCGAGGCCGACGTTCTCCGGCAGGTGCAGCACCCGGACGCGGGGGTCCGCGGCGGCCGCCTCGTCGAGCACCGCGCCGCAGCCGTCCGGGGAGCGGTCGTCCACCGCGATCAGTTCGAAGTCGGGACCGTCCTGGCCGAGGACCGAGTCGAGGCACTCGGCGAGGTAGTCCTGGACCTGGTACACGGGGACGATCACGCTGAAGCGGGGCACGGGCCCAGCGTAGTGGCCCCCGGGAGCGCCTTGGCCAGGACGGTAGGATCGCGGTGCACGTACGCACCGATTCAAAAGTGCGGCCAGACCCCGACCCGGGCTGCCACGCTGATTCCCGAGAAAGGCCTGCGTAGCCGATGGCTCCCCGCCTCTCCATCGTCGTTCCGATCTACAACGTCGAGCGCTACCTCGTCGAGTGCCTCGACTCGATCGCCGCCCAGACCTTCGGCGACTTCGAGTGCGTGATGGTCGACGACGGTTCAAAGGACGGCAGCGCGGCGCTCGCCGAGGCCTACGCCGCCAAGGACTCCCGGTTCCGCCTGGTCCGCCAGGTGAACAAGGGTCTCGGCGCGGCCCGCAACACCGGCATCCGGCACATCGACCCGGACTCCGAGTTCCTCTGCTTCGTCGACAGCGACGACTCGATGCCGCCGAGCGCGTACGAGCTCATGATCAACACGCTGGACGAGACCGGCTCCGACTTCGCCACCGGCAACGTGCTGCGCTTCCGCGCGGTGGGCTACTACCAGTCCGGCGGCCACGTGAAGCCGTTCAAGGAGACCAGGCTCAAGACCCACATCACCGAGATCCCCGCGCTGGTCACCGACCGCACCGCGTGGAACAAGGTGTACCGCCGCTCCTTCTTCGACGCGGCCGGCCTGCTGTACCCCGAGGGCATCCTGTACGAGGACGCCCCGGTCAGCGTGCCGCACCACTACCTCGCCAAGAGCGTGGACGTGCTCGCCGAGCCGATCTACCACTGGCGCGAGCGCGAGGTCGGCGAGATGTCGATCACGCAGATGCGCACCAACCCGAAGGGCCTGATCGACCGGGTCGCCTCGGTCGAGCTGGTCCGCGGCTGGCTGAAGAAGCAGACCGAGCCGCGCTTCGCCCAGTACCTGCGCTCCTACGACGAGAACACCCTCGTCGAGGAGATCCCGATGTTCTTCTGGTCCGTCGTGGACGGCGACAAGGAGTACCGGGACGCCTACGTCAAGCACGTCAGCCGGCTGCTGCGGGCGATCGGCCCCGAGCACGTCCGCAAGCTGCGCGCGCCGCTGCGGCTCAAGTACCACCTGACCCTCCAGGGCCGGGTCGACGAGTTCGTCGAGCAGATCAAGTACGAGGGCGAGAGCAACGGCGGCGTCCAGGCCCGCGGCCTGCTGCGCCCGTACGCCGACTACCCGTTCCTGCGCGGCGGCCGCAAGAGCGTCCCGGCCGGCGTCCTGAAGCTGGACAACTCGCTGGTCATGCGCAGCCGGCTGTACGGCTCGGCCTGGGTCGGCGGCAAGCTGGAGCTGACCGGGCACGCGTACCCGGAGCAGCTGGGCGCGGCCGGCAAGCACGACATGGTCCGCACGCTGGTGCTGCGCGAGACCAAGGGCCGCCGGGTCGTCGCCGTACCGATGAGGACCCAGTACAGCCCCGAGGCCACCGCGAGCTGCAGCCACGACCTGTACAACTGCGACTGGGCCGGCTTCACCGTCGCCCTCGACCCGAAGAAGCTCAAGCACCGCGGCCAGTGGAAGGACGGCCACTGGCGCGTCCTGGTCGCCGGCGCGGGCAAGGGCGGCGTGTACAAGGGCCGGGTCTCGGCCGGCTGGAGCGACACCGCCGAGTACCTCCCGACGCACTGGGTCGAACCGGACGTGCGGATCGTGCCGTGGGTGCGGGACAACTTCGTCTACCTGAAGGTGGAGACGGTCAGGGCCCGGGTGACCGGCCTGGCCGCGCACGCCGGCCAGGTGGAGGTCTCGGGCGCGGCCCGCTCCGGCACGAGCTTCGCCGGGGCCCGCCTGCGGCTCATCCACGTCGAGTCCGACCGCGAGCTGGCCTTCCCGCTGGAGCTGGGCGCGCCGGTCGGCACGCTGCAGCCGTTCTCGGTCTCCTTCCCCGCGGCCGAGCTGACCGCCGTCCGCGAGGCCTGGGCCGAGCTGGACCCGGTGGCCGCCGAGCGTGCCCGCGACCGCTGGGACACCGCCCTGGTGCTCACCGACGGAACCGCCGTGCCGGTGGTCTGGGACGAGCGCAACGCGCCCGAGCAGCTGCACGTCGTCCTCAACCCGCAGGCGCCGACCGCGGAGCGCCGCGCGCTCTACTCCAAGCCCTCCCCCGCCGGGAACCTGCAGTTCTCGGACCAGCTGCTCCAGCCGATCGTCGACGAGGTCGCCTCGCGCGGCGCCGACGGCTTCCTGCTGAGCGGCTCCTTCCCGCTGCCCGACTCGCACCGCTGGGAGCTGGTCGTCCGGCACGACTGGCGCGAGGAGGAGCACGTCTACCCGGTGGAGATCACCGACGGCCGCTTCCGCACCGCGATGCCGGCCGTGCCGACCGCCTCCTTCGCCGGGCGCGTGCCGCTCGCCCAGGGCACCTGGAACGTCTTCTTCCGTCCGGTCGGCGCTCCGTTCGACGACGCCGTCGTCCTGCACGCGCTGATCTCGCCGGAGTGCTTCGGCACGCTGCCGCTGGAGGTGGAGTCCCGCGGCAAGCGGATAGTGCTGGAACGGCGCCACCACGACGGCCTGTCGCTGGAGTCGCACTCGGCCCTGCTGCCCGAGGAGCGCAGCGGCTACCGCCAGCGCCAGCTGCGGACGACCGACTACCCGGCCGCCCGTCGGCACCCGGTGCGCGAGACCGTCCTTTACAACGGCGGCCTCGGCGGCCTCTACGCGGACTCCCCGCGGGCGATCCACGAGGAGCTCGTGCGCCGCGGCCTGCCGCTGGAGCACCTGTGGGGCAGCGACGACCTCCAGGCAGACCTGCCGCAGACCGCGCAGGCGATCCGGCTGTGGAGCCCGGAGTGGTTCGAGGCGCTGGCGACCGCCAAGTACATCGTCACCAGCACCCACCTGCCCGACTTCTTCGTCCGCCGCCCCGGCCAGGTGGTCGTGCAGACCTGGCTCGGCACGCCGCTGAAGCAGATCGGCCTGGACTTCGAGAAGGTCTGGTTCACCGACTCCAACTACCTGAAGGGCCTCGCCAAGGAGGTCCCGAACTGGAGCCTCCTGGTGGCCGGCAACAGCTGGTCGGCCCCGCTGCTCAAGCGCGCCTTCGACTACAAGGGCGAGATCCTGGAGAGCGGTTCGCCCCGCAACGACCTGCTGTTCGCCCCGGACCGGGAGAAGACCGCGGAGCAGGTCCGCGAGCGCCTCGGGCTGCCCGAGGGCAAGAAGGTCGTGCTCTACGCCCCGACCTGGCGCGAGGACCGGCGCCGGCCCAACGGCGGCTACCAGATCGACCTGCGGGTCGACCTGGACGCGGCCAGGGCCGCGCTCGGCGAGGACCAGGTGCTGCTGGTGCGCCGGCACAGCGTGATGTGCGGTCAGATCCAGGGCGCCGGCAACGGCTACGTCTGGGACGTCGGCAGCTACCCCGACATGGCGGAGCTGCTGCTGATCGCCGACGTGCTGGTCACCGACTATTCGGCCTCGGTCTTCGACTTCGCGTCGACCGGCAAGCCGGTGCTGTTCTTCACGTACGACCTGGAGCACTACCGGGACAACCTGCGCGGTTTCAGCCTGGACTTCGAATCGGTGGCCCCCGGCCCGCTGCTGGCCACGTCCGCCGAACTCGTCGCCGCACTCGGCCGGGTCGACGAGGTCGCCGCCGAATTCGCCGACAAGGCCGCCGCTTTCCGCGAGGCCTACTGCGACCTGGACGACGGCAAGGCCTCCGCCCGCGTCGTCGATGCCATGCTCCGAAAGGAGTAATTTTTCCTCGAACGTCCCGAGGCGTCCGGTGCGATTCCGCACCGGACGCCTCGGCATTTCTGAGAGTTACCTGAGGACGCCCGGGCCTTTACACCCGCATTGCACTCGAACTGGCGTTTCGTCGGCAAATTTCTCAGGAAATTCTACGAACCGTACAGTTGACCCCGGGTGTCGTCCCGGTATGGGATGTCAATTCGACTGTCACCGCCCGGCTGCCGCCGGTCGGCAACACCCCCGGCCAAGCGCCACGCCGGGTTCCCGTCCCGAAGGGCTCCACCCGAAATGCCAGTGCTCACGCGGCTCGTCCTGCCCCACGCCGACCCCCGTGTGACCACCGCGCTGCCCACCCGGTCCGAGGACGCCGTCTTCGGCCTGCTGCGCGCCCGCTGGGCCGGCCGCGGCCTGGAGCTCACCGGCTTCGCCCGCCCGCACGACCAGGACACCGGCCGGGCCGGCTCCGCCTGGACCTGGCTCACCCTGCGCCACCCCGAGGACGCCCAGCCGCCCGTCCACGTGCGCTCCCGGCCGCGGCGCCTGCCCGAGATCACCGACGAGAGCGCCCAGCCCGAGCACAACCACGACTGGTCCGGCTTCACCGCCGTGATCGAGCCCGGGCGGCTGCGCCGCGGCGGCCAGTGGCTGCTCGGCGACTGGCAGATCGAGGCCACCCTCTTCACCCGCCCCCGCCCCACCCGGGTGCGCCGCCAGTACGGCACGCTCGCCCCGCACTGGTGCGGCTCGGGCGAGTACCCGCCGGCCCGCTGGGTCGACCGCGACGTGCGCCTCCTGCCGCACTTCACCGACGACCGCCTGCACCTGCTCCTGGAGCGCCCCGGCGTCCGGCTCACCGCCGCCACCCCCGTCGACGGGGGCCTCGACCTGCGCGGCACCGCCGACCACTGCCCGTCCGGCACCGCGCTGCGGCTGCGCCACCGGCAGAGCGACGCCGTCGTCGAGCTGCCCGTCGCCCGCGCCGGCAACGCCTTCGCCGTCCACCTGCCCTACCGGCCGTTCACCGCCGACGGACGCGGCACCGGCGACCTGGAGCACTGGGACGCCGAACTGCGCCGCCCCGACGGCAGCACCGAGCAACTCGTCGTGGACGAGCGCGGCGGCCCGGTGGCCGGCCAGCACCGGCTGCCCGGCACCGCGGACCGGGCGCTCTACCTCAAGCACCTCGCCGACGGCCGGCTCCAGGTCTGCGTCCAGCCCGCGGCCGGCATGATCGACCGGATCGCCGTCAAGGCCGGCGCCTTCGAGCTCGCCGGGCACTGCCCCGACCCCGCCGCCGGCCGGCTGGAGCTGGTGCTGCGGCACACCGGCACGGCCGGCGAGGTCCGCCGACCGGTCGAGGCCGGCGCCGACGGCCGCTTCCGGGTGCAGGTGCCCGCCACCCGCACCGGCTCGGACGGCACCGCCCTGCCGCTGCGCAAGGGCATCTGGGAGGCCGCGCTGGAGCCCGCCGACCGCTCCGGCCCGACCCGCCCGCTGCTCGCCGCGCCCGGCGCGCTGGCCGCCCTGCCGGCCGCCACCCAGGCCGGCGGCAAGCCCGTCCTGCTCCAGCGCCGATGGCACGACACCCTGCTGGTGGACTCCACACCGGTGCTCAGCGCCACCGAGCGCAGCGCCTGGACGCAGTCCCGCCTGCGCGCCTCCGACTACCCCGCCGCCCGCCGCGAGCCGCTGCGCGAAGCCGTGCTGTACGACGTGTTCGGCGGCCGCGGCTACGCCGACTCCCCCCGCGCGGTGCACGCCGAACTCGTCCGCCGCGAGCTGCCGCTGGAGCACCTGTGGGTGGTCGACGACGCCCAGGCGGACCTGCCGCCCGGGGTCACCGCGGTGCGGATCTGGAGCCCCGAGTGGTACCGGGCGCTGGCCACCTGCCGGTACCTGGTCGGCAACACCCACTTCCCGGACTTCCTGGAGCGCCGCCGCGGCCAGGTGGTCGTGCAGACCTGGCACGGTTCGCTGCTGAAGCGCATCGCCCACGACGTCGAGAACCCCTGGCTGTCGGACCACGGCTACCTGGACGCGCTCGACCGCGAGACCCCGCAGTGGAGCGTGCTCGTCTCCCCCAGCCCGTTCGCCACCCCGATCCTGCGCCGGGCGTTCCGGTACGGCGGCGAGATCCTGGAGGCCGGCTACCCGCGCAACGACGTGCTGGCCCGGCCCGACGGGCGCACCGCCGCGGCCGTCCGCCGCCGCCTCGGCATCCCCGAGGGCAAGCGGATCGTGCTGTACGCGCCGACCTGGCGCGAGGACCAGCAGCGCGGCGACGGCGACGGCTTCCGGCTCGACCTGCGGATCGACCTCGACCACGCGCGCCGCGCCCTCGGCCCGGACCACGTGCTGCTGATCCGCCCGCACGCGCACGTCCGCGAGCCGCTGCCGGGCGCCGGGGACGGTTTCCTGTACGACTGCGCGGACTACCCGGACGTCCAGGAGCTGCTGCTGGTCGCGGACGTGCTGGTGACCGACTACTCGTCGATCATGTTCGACTTCGCGATCACCGGCCGCCCGGTGCTCTTCTTCACCTACGACCTGGAGCACTACCGCGACACCCTGCGCGGCTTCTACTTCGACTTCGAGACGGAGGCCCCCGGCCCGCTCGTCCCGGACTCGGCCGAGCTGGTCGGCGCGCTGCGCGAACTCGCCGACGGCGGCACCGGGCTGACCACCGGGTACGCGGAGCGCTACCGCCGCTTCCGGGCCGCCCACTGCGCGCTGGACGACGGCGGCGCGGCCCGCCGGGTCGTCGACCGGATGCTCGAACTCACCCGCACCGCCAGCTGATTCGCTCGCTCCGGACGGTTCGTCCGGTCCAGCCGATCCGGCGGATCCGGCCGGTTCACGCGAAGGAGTAGCTCCGCCAGGGCCGCCAGACCTCGTCCGCGTCGAACCGGGAGAGGCCGAACCCGGGCACCGTGAAGGCCGCCCGGAAGCCGCGCGCCTGCTCGTACGCCTGGTCCAGCACGTCGTCCGGCAGGCCGTGCGCCACCGTCACGTGCGGGTGGTAGGGGAACGCCAGCTCGCGGGCCAGCGGGCCCGAGCGGACGTCAGCCTCCAGCAGCCGGCACTCCTGCGCGCCCTCCTCGACCCGGACGAACACCACCGGGGAGACCGGGCGGAAGGTGCCGCCGCCGCTCAGCAGCATCCGGAACGGCCGGTGCGCCGCGGCCACCGCCGCCAGGTGCTCCTCGATCTTGGGAAGCTCCTCGGCCGGCACCTCGGTCGGCGGCAGCAGCGTGACGTGCGTCGGTATCGACCGGGCGAGCGGATCGCCGTGCCCGGCCCGGGCGTCCTGGATCTGCGCGCCGAACGGGTCCGGGACGCTCACGGACACGCCGATGGTGACGACCTCGGGGAGGTCGCCACCACCGGGCAGGCGTGTGAGGGGAGTCACCGCTTGGCGGCCGGGAGGAAGCCGATCCGGTCGTACACCGTCGCCAGCGTCTGCGACGCCACCTCGCGGGCCTTGTCCGCACCGAGCGCCAGCACCCGGTCCAGCTCGGCCGGGTCGTCCAGGTAGGTGCGGGTGCGCTCCTGGAAGGGGGTGACCCACTCGGTGAACAGCTCGGCCAGCTCGGTCTTCAGGGCGCCGTACATCTTGCCCTCGAAGTGGGCGACCAGCTGCTCGACGGACCGGCCGCTGAGCGCGGAGTGGATCCGCAGCAGGTTGGAGACGCCGGGCTTGCCGTCCTCGTCGTAGGAGACGACGGTGCCGGTGTCGGTGACGGCGCTCTTGAACTTCTTGGCGCTGACCTTCGGGTCGTCCAGCAGGCTGACCAGGCCCTTGGGCGAGGAGGCCGACTTGCTCATCTTGACGGCCGGGTCCTGGAGGTCCTGGATCTTCGCCGTCTCCTTGAGGATGTACGCCTTCGGCACCGTGAAGGTCGGGGTGTAGCGGGAGTTGAAGCGCTCCGCGATGTCCCGGGTGATCTCCACGTGCTGGCGCTGGTCCTCGCCGACCGGGACGGCGTCCGCCTGGTAGAGCAGGATGTCGGCGATCTGGAGGATCGGATAGGTGAACAGGCCGACCGTGGTGCTGTCCGCGCCGTAGCGCGCGGACTTGTCCTTGAACTGGGTCATCCGGGAGGCCTCGCCGAAGCCGGTGAGGCAGTTCATCACCCAGGCCAGCTGCGCGTGTTCGGGCACGTGCGACTGGACGAAGAGCGTGCAGTGCTCCGGGTCCAGGCCGGCGCCGAGCAGCTGGGCGGCGGAGATCCGGGTGTTCTCGCGCAGGGTCGTCGGGTCCTGCGGCACCGTGATCGCGTGCAGGTCGACCACCATGTAGAAGGCGTCGTTGTCCTTCTGCAGGTCGACCCACTGGCGCACCGCGCCGAGGTAGTTGCCGAGGTGGAACGACCCGGAGGTGGGCTGGATCCCGGAGAGCACCCGAGGACGGTCCTTGACCGGACCAGTGACCGCTGCGTTGACCATGCGGGCCATTGTTCCAGTTCCACCGGGCGGTCAGGAAACCTCTGCCCCTGGAGGTTCCGACAGTGTGACGGCACTCACCCTGACCCGGGCGATCCGCCGGCCCTCCAGCTTGGCCACCGTCAGCAGCACCCCGCCGCCGCCCTCGACCGGTACCCGCACCTGGTCGCCGTCCCTGGGCAGCCGGCCGAGCGAGGCGACCAGGCAGCCGGCCACCGTCTCGTACGGGCCCTCCTGGAGGGCGACGCCGGTCTCCTCCGCGAAGTCGCCGAGGTTGAGCAGGCCGTCCAGCTCCATGCCGCCGCCGGCCAGTCGGCGGATGGTGGCGGTCTCCGGGCGGTCGTACTCGTCCCGGATCTCGCCGATGACCTCCTCGACCAGGTCCTCCAGGGTGACGATGCCCGCGGTGCCGCCGTACTCGTCGACCACGATCGCCAGGTGGTGGCCCTCCCGGCGCATCTCGCCCATCGCCTCCAGCACCAGCTTGGTGCCGGGCAGCAGCTTGACCGGGCGGGCCAGGTCGCGGACCTTGGCGGCCTGCTCGCCGCGCGTGCCGTACAGGTCGCGGACGTGGACGAAGCCGACCACCGCGTCGGCGCTGCCCTCGACCACCGGGTAGCGCGAGTGCGGCGAGGTCTCGGCCTGGTGGCGGACGGCGGTCAGGGCACGCTCGGCGTCCAGGAAGGTCACCTCGGTGCGCGGGACCATCACCTCGCGCAGCTGCCGCTCCCCGGCGGAGAACACATCGGCGATCAACGCCCGTTCGTCGCTGCCGAGTTCGGTGTTGGCGGCGACCAGGCCGCGCAACTCCTCGGAGCTCATCGAGCCGCGCCCGGCGGTCGGGTCGCCGCCCAGCAGTCGGACCATCATGTTGGTCGAGTGCCCGAGCAGCCAGATCACCGGCCGCAGCACCGAGGACATCACGTCCACGACGGGCGCCGCGGTCACCGCGATCGACTCGGCGCGCTGCAGGCCGATCCGCTTGGGGGTGAGCTCGCCGAGCACCAGCGACACGTAGCTGATCACCAGGGTGAGGCCGACCAGCGCGATGGCGTCGGCGACGCCCCGGGTGAGCCCGGCCCGCACGAACAGCGGGGCGACCTTGCCGGCCAGCGTGTCCGCTCCGAAGGCGGCGGACAGGAAGCCCATGCAGGTCACGCCGACCTGCACGGCGGCGAGGAAGCGGTTGGGGTCGGCGGCCAGGTGCGCGGCCCGGGCGGAGCGCCGGGTGCCCTGCGCCTCCAGCGTCCGGATCTGGCCCTCGCGCAGCGAGATCAGCGAGATCTCGGCGACGTTGAAGAGCCCGCCCAGGAGGATGAAGACGAGGACGAGCGCCGCGTCCCCGATGGTTTCGTTCACAGCGCGCCAGTGTAAGGCGACGGCCCGCCGCTTCCCCGGGAGGGAGGCGGCGGGCCGTCGAAGAAGCCGGGTGGCTCAGATGAGGCCGAGCTCCTGGACCGCGTCGCGCTCCTCGGTCAGCTCCTTGACCGAGGCGTCGATGCGGGCGCGGGAGAAGTCGGAGATCTCCAGGCCCTGGACGATCTCGAACTTGCCGTCCTTGGTGGTGACGGGGAAGGAGGAGATCAGGCCGGCCGGGACGCCGTAGGAGCCGTCGGAGACGACGCCCATCGAGGTCCAGTCGCCCTCGGCGGTGCCGTTGACCCAGGTGTACACGTGGTCGATGGCGGCGTTGGCGGCCGAGGCGGCCGAGGAGGCGCCGCGGGCCTCGATGATGGCCGCGCCGCGCTTGGCGACGGTCGGGATGAAGTCGTTCTCCAGCCAGGCCTGGTCGCTGCCGACGGCCTCGAAGGCCGGCTTGCCGGCGACCTCGGCCTGGAAGATGTCCGGGTACTGGGTCGCCGAGTGGTTGCCCCAGATGGTGACGCGCTTGATGTCCGAGACCAGGGCGCCGGTCTTGGCGGAGAGCTGGCCGACGGCGCGGTTGTGGTCCAGGCGGGTCATCGCGGTGAAGCGCTCGGCCGGGACGTCCGGGGCGTTGCGCTGGGCGATCAGGGCGTTGGTGTTGGCCGGGTTGCCGACGACCAGGACCTTGATGTCGTCCGCGGCGTGGTCGTTGATGGCCTTGCCCTGCGGGCCGAAGATGCCGCCGTTGGCCTGCAGCAGGTCGCCGCGCTCCATGCCCGCGGTGCGCGGACGGGCGCCGACCAGCAGGGCGACGTTGGCGCCGTCGAAGGCCTCGTTCGGGTTGTCGGTGATGGTGATGTCGCGCAGCAGCGGGAACGCGCAGTCCACGAGCTCCATGGCGGTGCCCTCGGCGGCCTTCAGGCCCTGCGGGATCTCCAGGAGGCGCAGGTTCACCGGCACGTCGGCACCGAGCAGGTGGCCCGAGGCGATGCGGAAGAGCAGCGCGTAGCCGATCTGGCCGGCTGCTCCGGTGATGGTGACGTTGACGGGGGTGCGGGTCATTTCTACCTTCTCCAGCAAATCGCCAGGTGCCCCAGGCACACCGGCACTGGAGCCGAGGATGGTCTCTCGACATCGAGAGACCGGCGTCAGGTTATCGCAAAGGGAAGCGTACGCCGCGTGCGCGGGCGTGGCTGATGCGTCACAGCGGAACGCCCGTCGGGCACGCGGACGGCCCCCGCCCGGAGAACCCGGACGGGGGCCGTCGCGCGGCGCGGTGGCGCGGGATCAGTGCTTGGGGCGTCCGATCAACTGCCCGATGTTGTCGAGCAGCGGGAACTCCAGCCACGGGTTCGGCTGGGCCACCAGCGTCAGCAGGACGATCGCCGCCCCCAGGAAGCCCAGCACGAACACGTCGGTGAAGCGGCTGCGCACCGCGAGCATCCCGACCTCGGGCAGCACCAGCCGCAGGACGGCGCCGAGCAGCACGCCGCCGCCGAGGATCAGCAGCCCGTACTTGAAGCCGTCCTTGAAGTCGGCGAACCAGGTGACCGCCAGCCCGGCGCCGACCACCAGCAGGACCAGCGTTATCGGCCACTGGCGCACCGGCAGGGCGTGCTCGCGCCCGAGGGCCGCGGCCGAGCCCTCCGGCGGGATGGTGCCGGTGGTCTTGACCGGCCGCTGCCGGGACCGCGCCGCGGGTCGTGGGTCACTCATGTCCGCCGCCTCCCGGAGGTGTCAGACGCCGGCGCGGCGCTCGGCCGCCTCGACGATGTTGTTGAGCAGCATCGCGCGGGTCATCGGGCCCACGCCGCCCGGGTTCGGGGAGATCCAGCCGGCCACCTCGGCCACGCCCGGGTGGACGTCGCCGACGATCTTGCCCTCGCTGCGGCTGACGCCCACGTCCAGGACGGCCGCGCCCGCCTTGACGTCCTCCGGCTTGATCAGGTGCGGCACGCCGGCGGCGGCCACGATGATGTCGGCCTTGCGCAGGTGGTAGGCCAGGTCCCGGGTACCGGTGTGGCACAGGGTGACGGTGGCGTTCTCGGAGCGGCGGGTCAGCAGCAGGCCGATCGAGCGGCCGACGGTGACACCGCGGCCGACCACGACCACCTCGGCGCCGTTGATCTCGACGTTGTGGCGGCGCAGCAGCTCGACGATGCCCAGCGGGGTACAGGGCAGCGGGCCCTGGATGCCGAGGGCGAGGCGGCCGAGCGAGGTCGGGTGCAGGCCGTCCGCGTCCTTGTCCGGGTCCATGAGCTCCAGGACCGGGTTCTGGTCCAGGCCCTTGGGCAGCGGCAGCTGGACGATGTAGCCGGTGCAGGCCGGATCGGCGTTGAGTTCGCGGACGACGTCCTCGACGTCCTGCTGGGTGGCGGTGGCGGGCAGCTCGCGCTGGATCGAGGCGATGCCGACCTCGGCGCAGTCCTTGTGCTTGCCGTTCACGTACCAGCGGCTGCCCGGGTCGTCGCCGACCAGGACGGTGCCGAGGCCGGGCGTGACGCCCTTCGCCTTGAGGGCCGCCACGCGGACGGCGAGTTCGGACTTGATCGCGGCAGCAGTGGCCTTGCCATCGAGAATCTGGGCAGTCATGACCCCATTCTCCCGGATCGCGGCGAGCCTCCGTACCAGGGCACCGGACCCGCTCCGCCGGGGCCCGCGGGAGAACGGGACGGACACGGAAGGCCGGTGCCGCGTTGCGGTTGCGCCACAGTCTCGCCACCGCCGCGGGGGGCGGCTGGACACGGCGCTCCCGTCCGGTCGACGATATGGGCACGGCCCTGCCGCGACCGGCCCGGTGACGGGCCGACGGACACCACGGCGGGGCGCACCCGGGGGAAAGAAGCAGTGAGCCGACCACACGACACAGCGCCGTCCAGCGCGCCGCCGCCGTTCCCGCTCGCTCCGCACCGGGCACGTTCCTGAGCCGCCGGCGCCCGGCGCCGCGGCACCGTCGCCGTGCCGCCGACGCGCCCGACCAGCGTCCCGTCCGCCCGGCGCCCCGACCCGCCGGCCGGCTCCGGGCGCTCCGCCGTCCCGTCCCCACGTCCCCGTAACTGCCCGGAGGCTTCGATGAGTTACCCGCCCGACCCGAACAACCCCTACGGCCAGCCGCAGCAGCCCGGGTACGGCTACCCGCAGCAGGCCCCGCCGGCCGCCGGGTACGGCTACCCGCAGCCGGCCGCGCAGCCGATGTACGGGTACCCGCCGGTCGCGCCCCAGCGCATGTCGATGCCGGGCCTGATGGTCACCGCCCGGGTGTTCCTGTTCATCATCGGCGCGGTGCAGGTCCTCATCACGGCCGGTCTGCTGATCGGGGCGGCCGGCGCCAAGAAGGTCGCCAACGAGCACACCACCGGCAGCGACACCGCGATCTTCGGCAACGCGGCGGCGAGCGTCCTGCTGGTCATCGGGGTCGTCTACCTGCTCGCCGCGGTGCTCTCCATCACGCTCGGCGTGAAGTTCGGCAGCGGCGGCCCGGCCACCCGGATCACCACCATCGTGTACGGCTCGATCGCCCTGCTGCTCGGCCTCGGCGTGCTGATCAGCTCGATCACCGGGGGCGCCCAGTCCCAGGTCGCGGGTGCCGCGGTGGGCGCCGGGTTCGGGGTCGGGATCGGCGTGCTGTGGATCGCGATCTGCGTCCTCTGGATCGCCGCGGTGACCACCCGGGACGGCGTCGCCTGGTTCAACCGGCCGCGCTACTGACCGGCCCGCACGGCGACGCGGAGCGGCCCGGCCCCCTCTCGGAGGGAGCCGGGCCGCTCCTGCGTTCGGTCACGCCGTCAGTGGAAGAAGTGGCGCGCGCCGGTGAAGTACATCGTCACGCCCGCCTTGGTGGCGGCCTCGACGACCTGCTCGTCGCGGATCGAACCGCCGGGCTGCACGATCGCCCTGATGCCCGCGGCGATCAGGATCTCCGGGCCGTCCGGGAACGGGAAGAACGCGTCCGAGGCCGCGTACGAGCCCTTGGCCCGCTCGCCGGCCCGCTCGACCGCGAGCTTGCACGAGTCCACGCGGTTGACCTGGCCCATGCCGACGCCGACCGAGGCGCCGTCCTTGGCCAGCAGGATCGCGTTGGACTTGACGGCCCGGCAGGCCCGCCACGCGAAGGCCAGCTCGGCCAGCTCCGCCTCGGAGAGCGCCTCGCCGCTGGCCAGCGTCCAGGTCGCCGGGTCGTCGCCCTCGGCGTGCACCCGGTCGGCGTCCTGGAGCAGCACGCCGCCGGAGACCGGGCGCACCTCCTGGCGGTTGACCGGGGCCTCGGGGGCGAGCAGCACCCGCAGGTTCTTCTTGCGGGCCAGGACCTCGACCGCGCCCTCTTCGTAGCCGGGGGCCACGACGACCTCGGTGAAGATCGGGGCGATCTGCTCGGCCAGCTCGACGGTGACCGGGCGGTTGACCGCGATCACACCGCCGTACGCGGAGACCGGGTCGCACTCGTGCGCCTTGCGGTGCGCCTCGGCGACGTCGGCGCCGATCGCGATGCCGCACGGGTTGGCGTGCTTGATGATCGCGACGGCCGGCTCGGCGTGGTCGTAGGCGGCGCGGCGGGCGGCGTCGGTGTCGACGAAGTTGTTGTACGACATCTCCTTGCCGTGCAGCTGCTGCGCGCCGGCCAGGCCGCCGGTGCCGTCGCTGTACAGCGCGGCGCCCTGGTGCGGGTTCTCGCCGTAGCGCAGCACGTTCTGCCGCTCCCAGGTGGCGCCCAGGAACTCGGGGAAGCGCTCGTCGCTCGGGGCGTAGCCGGCCTCGAACCAGGAGGCGACGGCCACGTCGTAGGCGGCGGTGTGGGCGAACGCGGCACCGGCCAGGCGCTTGCGGGTGGCCAGGTCGAAGCCGCCCTCGCGAACGGCCGTCAGCACGTCGCCGTAGCGGGCCGGGTCGACCACGACGGCGACCGACGGGTGGTTCTTGGCGGCGGCGCGGACCATGCTCGGGCCGCCGATGTCGATCTGCTCGACGCACTCGTCCGGGGTGGCGCCGGAGGCGACGGTGGCCTTGAACGGGTAGAGGTTCACGACGACCAGGTCGAACGGTTCGACGCCCAGCTCGGCCAGCTGCGCGCGGTGCGACTCCAGGCGCAGGTCGGCGAGCACGCCGGCGTGCACGCGGGGGTGCAGCGTCTTCACACGCCCGTCCAGACACTCCGGGAAGCCGGTCAGCTCGGAGACCTCGGTCACCGGGACGCCGGCGGCGGCGATGCGGCCGGCGGTGGAGCCGGTGGAGACGATCGCGACCCCGGCGGCGTGCAGGCCCTGGGCCAGCTCCTCCAGACCGGTCTTGTCGTACACGCTGATCAGCGCACGACGGATCGGACGGATGTTCTCCGAAACGGGGGGCGTGGTGGAGCTGGCACTCATGCCGGGATCCATACCTTTCGGTCCTCGATGCGGTGACCTTCGCGGGCCAGCCGGCCCACGACGTCGACGAGCAGCTTGCGCTCGACAGTCTTGATGCGCTCGTGCAGCGCTTCGCCGCCATCGGCGTGGTCGGCGTCGGCGACCTCGACGACGCCCTGCGCGATGATCGGCCCGGTGTCCACCCCGGCGTCGACCAGGTGGACGGTGCAGCCGGTGACCTTCACCCCGTACGCGAGCGCGTCGGTGACGCCGTGGGCGCCGGGGAAGGACGGCAGCAGAGCGGGGTGGGTGTTGACGATCCGCCCCCCGAAGGCCGCGATGAACTCGGGGCCGAGGATCTTCATGAAGCCGGCCGTGACGACCAGGTCCGGCTCGTGGGCGGCGACGGAGGCGGTCAGCGCGCGGTCCCAGTCGGCGCGGTCCGCGTGGTCCTTGACCCGGTGGACGAAGGTCGGCAGGCCCGCCCGCTCGGCGCGCTCCAGGCCCGCGATGCCGTCGCGGTCCGCGCCCACGGCGAGGATCTCGGCCCCGTAGGCCGGGTCGGCGGCGGCGTCGAGCAGCGCCTGCAGGTTGGTGCCCGAGCCGGAGACCAGCACCACCAGGCGGGCCGGTCCGGGCGTACGGGGCGGGAAGAGCTGGGCGGGGGCGGCGGCCACTGCGCGATTCTCCGTAGGTCGGGCGCCGCCCGCTGGTACGTCCACCGGCGGTGGGGCCACTACGAACGGCAGGTCGAGCGAGGGGGAACACCAGGAGAACCCGCCGCGACGCGGGCCCCGGGGAACCTCTGTGAGCTGCTGACCGTCACCACGATAACGGCTGGTCGGACGGCCCCCGAACCCTCCGGCCGGGGCTACGCGCGTAGTTGAGACGGGGATCTCCCCGCAGCCGGCCCGGCAGGCCGCCGGGGGCCCGTCGGACCGCTGCGGGATCATAGGGGCACGGGCACCCGCCCCACCGACCGAGAAGGAATGGCGGAAACCATGAGCAGCGGTGACAACCCCGGCGAGCGCAACCCCTTCGCGCCGCCGCCGGCGGATGCCCCGGACCAGCCGTGGCAGCCGCGCGCCCCCCGGTCCGCCGACGGCGGCGACGGCCCCGACGGCGAGGGCCCCGGCCGGTCCGGCGGCGACGGCCGGCAGCCCCGCCCGCCGGTCCCGCAGCCGCCGCGGCTCGACCCCACCGACCCGGCCCAGCGCAAGGCCCGCAACGCGGCGCTCGCCGGGCTGTTCGCGCTGATCTGCGTGCTCGCCGGGGTCACCTGGGTGGCCCTGTTCGTCGGGGCGCTCGGCATCGTGTGGGGCATCGGCGCGATGCGCGCCCCCCGGCCGTCCACCGCCGTGGGCGTCGCGCCCGCCGGGCCGAACCCGCTCACGCCGGCCGCGCTCGCCGGGGTGCTCACCGGCGCGATGACCGTCGTGGTGGCGTCCTCGGTGATCGGCCTCGGGCTCTACTACGACGACTACGTGACCTGCGTCCGCGACTCGCTGACGACGGTCGGCGCCGACAACTGCAGCCGGCTCGCGCCGCAGTGGTACGTCGACCTGGTCGGGAACGGCCGGAACTAGGGCGTGTCCTTCGGCTCGGGCCGGAGGACCGCGGCGTCTGGCTGCGTGCATCGCACGGCGGAGGCCGGGGGACATCGGCGACCGACGGGAAGCGCGGCGAGGCGCGTGCCCCGGCGTCGAGGCACCCGGCCTGAGCCCGAGGACTCGCCCTAGGGTCGGTCCTCCGACGCTCGGGGGGCGCGTCCGCTCAGCCGCAGCACCGCGGCGTGCGCGCGGGCGCGCAGCTGCCAGCCGCTCCGGCGGGCGTGGCCGGCCAGGCCCGCGAGGACCCCGGCTCCCGGAGCGGCCGGGCCCAGCGCCCGGTGGCGCACCAGCAGCGCCCCGGGCACCACCACCACGACGAACCAGCCCGCCGCCGCCAGGCCCGCCCACCACGGCACCGGTCCCAGCCGGGCCATCCGCCCGCCCGCCAGCGCGCCGCCGGACAACCAGCCCAGCGCGGCCGCCCCGACACCCGTCAGCAGCGCCGCCAGCACGGCCGCCACGGCCGTCGCGGCCGGCTGCCACGCGCGCCGGGCCGCGGCCCGGCCGAGCAGCACCGCCGGGACCGCCCCGGCCAGGACGGGGAGCGCGATCGCCGCGAGCCGCCAGCCGCCCGGGCCGGATTCCGGGAGCAGCGCGAACAGCGGGAAGTCCGGCACCGGCCCGAGCACCGTGCCGCCCGGCGCCACCGCCGTCCCCTCCCCCACGGCGAACCCCGGCCCCAGCGCGTACGCCGCTCCCCACAGGACGGCGTTCGGCAGCAGCACCACCGCCAGCAGCACCAGCCCCACGACGGCCGTCGGGCCACGGTCCAGCACCGCCATCCCCCGGCCGCCGCCGGTCACCGCGTCCGACACCGCCGCGGCGGCGACCAGCACTCCGCCCGCCGCCACCAGCCCGGCCCCGGCCGCGAGCGCCGCACGGCGGACGGACTCCGCACAGTCCGCCGGACGGGCGTGCGCGGGGAGGCGGTCGAGGAGACGGCCCGCGAACGCGGCCCCGAGCACGTCGGAGTCGTCCGGCCCGTCCGGCCCGTACGACGTGTGGGGCTCATAGGCCCCATAGGGCTCGTCGGGCTCGCGGACCTCGCGCGTCGACCGGGCCCCCGCGCTGACCGCGAGCGCGGCCAGCAGCCCGACCACCAGCACGTCCGGCAGCACCCGCGTGCGGAACAGTCCGGCTCCCGCGCAGTGCACCACGACCGCGACCGCCACCCCGCAGTACCCCGCCCACACCGCCACCGGGCCGCCCCACCACGACCGCAGACCCCTCCGCGCCGACACCCGGGCGCCCGCCCGGAACAGCTGAACCACCGCCAGCAGACCGATGAGCAATGGGGTGACGGTCAGCGGCGCCCCCGCGCCCCCGCGCAGCAGCGGCGCGCCGTGCCCCAGCAGCCACAGCGCCCCCACGAGCCGCGACGCACCGGCCGCGCCGTCGTCCGCGTACGGCGTCACCACCCACAGCCCGAACACCGGCACTCCGACCACCGCGAGGCCGACGAGCGCCGTCCGCACCCCCGCCAGGAGGTCGGCCAGGGCGGGGCGAGCACCCAGCTCGCCCGGCACCTCCAGGATCGGACGGCCCATCAGCTGCGTCATGCGCCTCATGGTGCCAAGGCGACTCGCCATGCTCCGTGAAGCGGCAAACCGCCGTCGTGTCCCAGATTATTGGCTTATGCGCATTTTCAGACCCTGCCCCCAAGCCGTCGGCGCCCCGGCCCGGAGCGTCTGATGACCACGCCACCCCGCACGCGGAAACTGACTCCCCGTGAGACCGAGGCCCTCGCCCAGCTCGTCGCCGGGCACCCCCTGCCCCGCGGCGCCCGCGCCGCCCTGCGCCGCGCCATGGAGAAGCTGGGTGCCGCCACCGAGGCCGAGGCGGTGGCCCTGGCGAAGCGCCTCGGCGCGGACCCGGCCGAGGCGCCGTCGGCCGTCCGGCGGAAGCCCCCGGCCGGGGCCCAGTCCAAAACGGCTGCCCCGGCCAGGACTGCTGCCCCGGCCAGGACGGCGGCACCCACCAAGAGGGCGGCCCCCGCCAAGACGGCCGCCCCGCCGGGCGAGCGCCCCCGGTCCGCCGCCCGCGCCGCGGAGCAGCCGCGCCGCGAGCCCGCCACGGCGCCCGGCCGCCCGGCCGAAGGCACCGACAGCGGCCGCACAGCCCGCACCGCCCCCGCCGCCACCGAGCAGCGGCGGATCCCCGCGAAGCGCCACGAAGCCGGGGCGGAGCAGCGGCCCGACGCGCGGCCGGCCGACCCCGGGCCGCGGATCGGCACGCGCGACGACGCCGGCCCGGGAACGTTCGAGGAGTTGTACGAGACCTCGCACACGCGGCTCGTGCAGCAGGTCTTCCTGCTGACGGCGTGCCGGCACCGGGCGGCGCACTGCGTGCGGCGGGCGTTCGGGGAGGCGCGGCGCGCGTGGGACGCGGTGGCCGGCTCCGGGAATCCGGAGGGGTGGGTGAGGGTGCGGGCGTCCGAGCTGGCGCTGTCGCCGTGGCACCGGGGCGGGCCGCGCCGGGCGCACGCGTGGCGGCTGCCGCACCGGCGGATCAAGGTGCGCCCGGCCGACGAGTCGCAGGCCGTGCTGCCGGACCACGACCGCCTGACGGACCGGGACCGGGCCCTGCTGAAGGCACTGAAGCGGTTGTCCCGGCCGCAGCGGCGCGCGCTGGTGCTGCACGACGGGCTGGGGCTGCCGGCGGCGGCCGTCGCGGTGGAGGTGGAGTCGACGCTGGCCGCGGCGGAGGGGCGGGTGTGGGCGGCCCGGGCCGCGCTGGCGCAGTGGGTGCCGGACCTGGCGGGGCCGGATCCGGCCGATCCGGGGTTCGCGGACCGGCTGAGCGGGCTGCTGCACCGGGCTGCCGTGCGCGGGTGCCCTGAGCCGCACCGGCCCGCGGTGCCGGTGCTCCGGGCCCGGCACGGGCTGCGGAGCCTGGTCCTGACGGGTGCGGCGGCGGCGCTGACGGCGTCGGTGGGCGGCGCGGCGATGATGACGCTGGTCGGCGGCCGTCCGGCGGCGCTGTTCCGGGAGCCGGAACAGCCGGCGCCGTCGGTGTGCGTCCAGGCGGACACGGCCGAGCCCGGCGTGCCGGTGGCGCCGGGCGGGCCGGCCGGCGGGATCAGCAGCCTGTGGTGCAGCCCGACGCCCGGCCTGGAGGCGGTGGTGGTGGACCCGCCGCCGCGCGCGATCGCGCTGTGGGAGCTGCCGGCGGCCAAGGGGGCGGAGGCCCCGCCGCCGCAGGGCCCGCCGACGTGCGCCCGCTGGGCGCCGCTGCCCTGCACCCCGGCGCGCTGACGGGACGTGCGAGAAGGCGAGTGCCCCCGCCCGGCGAACCGGACGGGGGCACTCGTCGGCCGGGCTGGGGTCAGCCGGCGATGATCTCGCGCGCCAGGCGGGCGGTCTCGGACGGCGTCTTGCCGACCTTGACACCGGCGGCCTCGAGGGCCTCCTTCTTGGCCTGGGCGGTGCCCGAGGAGCCGGAGACGATGGCGCCGGCGTGGCCCATGGTCTTGCCCTCGGGGGCGGTGAAGCCCGCGACGTAGCCGACGACCGGCTTGGTGACGTGCTCGGCGATGTAGGCCGCGGCACGCTCCTCGGCGTCGCCGCCGATCTCACCGATCATGACGATGAGCTCGGTCTCCGGGTCCTCCTGGAACGCCTTGAGGGCGTCGATGTGGGTGGTGCCGATGACCGGGTCACCGCCGATGCCCACGGCCGAGGAGAAGCCGATGTCGCGCAGCTCGTACATGAGCTGGTAGGTCAGGGTGCCCGACTTCGAGACCAGACCGATCTTGCCGGAGGTGGTGATGTCGGCCGGGATGATGCCGGCGTTCGACTGTCCGGGGCTGATCAGGCCGGGGCAGTTCGGGCCGATGATCCGGGTCTTGTTGCCCTTGGAACCGGCGTAGGCCCAGAAGGCGGCGGTGTCGTGCACCGGGACGCCCTCGGTGATGACGACGGCCAGGCCGATCTCGGCGTCGATGGCCTCGATGACGGCGGCCTTGGTGAACGCCGGCGGCACGAAGAGGACGGAGACGTCGGCGCCGGTCTTCTCCATCGCCTCGGCGACGGAGCCGAAGACCGGGATCTCGGTGCCGTCGACGTCGACCGTGGTGCCGGCCTTGCGCGGGTTGACACCGCCGACGATCTGGGTGCCCGAGGCGAGCATGCGGCGGGTGTGCTTCATGCCCTCGGCGCCGGTCATGCCCTGGACGATGACCTTGCTGTCCTTGGTAAGGAAGATAGCCATGGTGTGAAAGTCCCCTTCCTTACTTGTTGGCCAGCTCGGCGGCGCGGTCAGCGGCGCCGTCCATGGTGTCCACGCGCTGGACCAGCGGGTGGTTGGCGTCGTCGAGGATCTTGCGACCCAGCTCCGCGTTGTTGCCGTCCAGGCGGACGACCAGCGGCTTGGAGACGTTCTCGCCCTTGCTCGCGAGGAGCTCCAGCGCCTGCACGATGCCGTTGGCGACCGCGTCGCAGGCGGTGATGCCGCCGAAGACGTTGACGAAGACCGACTTGACGTCGGGGTCGCCCAGGATGATCTCCAGGCCGTTCGCCATGACCTCGGCGGACGCGCCGCCACCGATGTCGAGGAAGTTGGCGGGCTTGACGCCGCCGTGCTTCTCACCGGCGTAGGCGACCACGTCGAGGGTGCTCATGACGAGGCCCGCGCCGTTGCCGATGATGCCGACCTGGCCGTCGAGCTTGACGTAGTTCAGGCCCTTGGCCTTGGCGGCGGCCTCCAGCGGGTTGGCCGCGGCCTTGTCCTCCAGGGCCTCGTGCTCGGGCTGGCGGAACTCGGCGTTCTCGTCCAGGGAGACCTTGCCGTCGAGCGCGATGATCTTGCCGTCACCGGACTTGATCAGCGGGTTGACCTCGACGAGGAGGGCGTCCTCGGCGATGAAGACCTTCCACAGCTTCTGCAGGACCTCGGCGACCTGGTCGGCGACCTCGGCCGGGAACTTCGCCGCGGCGACGATCTCGGCGGCCTTCTCCGGGGTGCAGCCCTCGTTGGCGTCGACCGGGATCTTGGCGAGCGCGTCGGGGTTCTCCTCGGCGACGACCTCGATCTCCACGCCGCCCTCGACGCTGGCCATGGCCAGGAAGGTGCGGTTGGTGCGGTCCAGCAGGAACGAGACGTAGTACTCGTCCTTGATGTCGGCGGTCTGGGCGAGCATCACCTTGTGAACGGTGTGGCCCTTGATGTCCATGCCGAGGATCTGCTCGGCCTTGGCGACGGCGTCGGCCGGGTCGGCGGCGAGCTTCACGCCACCGGCCTTGCCACGGCCACCCACCTTCACCTGAGCCTTGACGACGGCGCGGCCGCCGAAGCGCTCGGCGATGGCGCGAGCCGCTTCGGGGGTCTCGATGACGTCGCCGTCAAGCACGGGCACGCCGTGCTTGGCGAAGAGGTCCCTCGCCTGGTACTCGAACAGGTCCACGTGTTTGTCCTTGTTCGTGGTCGCGGATTGTGTCTCTACGAGCGTGCCACGGCAGGATCTTCGCTGCGGGTCGTCGGGGCGGTGCGGGTACGCAGAGGTACGGCCTTGCGGCCCACACAGCCACGGGCGCACACGTCAATCAACACGCGCGTCACGTCCGTCTGGCAGGTTATCCCCGTGGGACGGGACTCTTTCGCCCGGGACCGGCCCGTCTTTGGTGAGAACCGTCACAGACAGCCTAAAGCGGCGTGACCGACGCCCGGTCCGCCGGTCGGGCGGATTCGCACGTCCGGGTGAATCCGACGGGCCGCCTGGTCAGACCCCTTGCTCGGCCCCCTCGATCAGGTGCCGGGGGATCGGCCGCTTCTCGATCGCCGCCGCCATGACCTCCGGGAAGGCGTCGGGGGTGCAGGCGAAGGCCGGCGCGCCGAGGGCGGCCAGGGCGGCGGCGTGGGCGTGGTCGTAGGAGGGGGCGCCCTCGTCGGAGAGCGCGAGCAGGGAGACGAACTGGACGCCGGCCGCCTTCATCGCGGCGACCCGCCGGAGCATCCCGTCCCGGACCCCGCCCTCGTAGAGGTCGCTGATCAGGACGACGATCGTCTCCGCCGGACGGGTGATCTTCGACTGGCAGTAGGCGAGGGCGCGGTTGATGTCGGTGCCGCCGCCCAGCTGCGTGGCGAACAGGACGTCGATCGGGTCGGTGAGCTGCTCGGTCAGGTCGACCACCGAGGTGTCGAAGACGACCAGCCGGGTGTCGAGCGTGCGCATCGAGGCGAGGACCGCGCCGAAGACGGCCGAGTGGACGACCGAGGCCGCCATCGAACCGGACTGGTCCACGCAGAGGATGACGTCCTTGCGGACGGCGCGCCGGGCGCGGGCGTAGCCGACCAGCCGCTCGGGGACGACGGTGCCGTGCTCGGGCAGGTGGTTCTTCAGGTTGGCCCGGATGGTGCGGTCCCAGTCGATGTCGCGGTGGCGCGGCCGGTGCACCCGGGCACTGCGGTCGAGGGCGCCGCCCAGGGTGGACCGGGTCCGGTCGGCCAGCCGGCGCTCCAGCTCGGCCACCACCCGGCCGACGACGGCGCGGGCCGTCTCCCTGGTGGTCTCCGGCAGGGCGTGCTTGAGCGAGAGCAGGGTGGCGACGAGGTGGACGTCCGGCTCGACGGCGGCGAGCATCTCGGGCTCCAGCAGGAGCCGGTCCAGGCCGAGCCGGGTGATCGCGTCCTGCTGCATCAACTGCACGACGGTGGAAGGGAAGTAGCTGCGGATGTCGCCGAGCCAGCGGGCCACCTGCGGGGCCGAGCCGCCGAGCCCGGCGCTGCGGCGCCCGGCCCGGCCGGGCCGGGCGGCCTCGTCGGGGACGGCCCGGTAGAGCGCGGCGAGCGCGCCGTCCATCGCGGCGTCGCGGCCCCGCAGCGCGCAGCCGGTGCCGTCGGCCTCGCCGCCGAGCACCAGGCGCCACCGGCGGAGGCGTTCGTCGGTCGTGGTCGTCATGTGCTCCTCCTTCGCGAGGGCTTTCGAGGGGGCGTTCGAGGGGCTGGCGGCTCAGCTGTTGCGGCCGGCGACCTGCCGGGGGATGAACGGCCGGACGCCCAGCAGGAGGGCCACCACCGGCACGGCGGCGTCGGCCCTGGCCCGGTCGAGCTCGCCGGCGGCGGGCTCGCCGGACGGCTCGGCGTCGAGCGGGCCGGCCGCGACCCGGGCGCCGACGGTGCTGCGCACACCCGCCTCCAGGCCGCTGAAGGTCCGGCGCAGCAGCGGCAGGACGTCGGTGAAGGCCGTGTCGGAGACGCCGGTCAGCCACTCGTCGAGCAGCGTGAGCAGCCGGGGGTCGTGCAGCAGCAGGGCGCCGCCGCCGGAGAGGAAGCCCTCGACCCAGCCTGCCGCGTCCGCCGGTGCGCCGGCGGCGGAGAGGACCAGGCGCAGGCGGCGGCCGGCCTCCTCGGTGTCGAGCCGGCCGTCGTCCAGCAGCAGCCGGACGGCGCGCCCGCGCAGCAGGCCGGGGACCCCGGTGGCCGGGCCGCCGGCGGGCTCGCGGCGGGCCAGCGCGTGCAGGGCGGCGGCCCAGCGGTCGGCGAGGCCGTCCGCGGCGAGCAGGCCGACCGCGCCGTGCACCTCGTCGAGCCGGGTGCGCAGGTCCGCCGCGCTCGCGGCGTCCAGGCCGACGCACGCGGGCGGCAGGCCGACACAGACCCGGTCGGCCAGGCCGGTGGCGGCCCCCCCGAGCGCGCCGTGGTCGGTGCCGCGCACGTCGCCGTAGCGCAGCGCGCGGACGAGGGCGGGCAGCGCGCCGGCCAGGTGGGCCACGTCGGTGTCGAGGGCGGCGCAGTCGGCGAGCACCCGCATGACGGCGGGCAGGGCGGTGGACAGTCCGGCCAGCAGGCAGGTCTCCACCAGACCGGTGAGCTGCCCGAGTTCGTCGGCCGCGCGGGCGGTGGCGACGGCCTTCGCGGTGGCCGCGTCCTCGACCGTGGTGCCCCACTGGGCGGCCTCGGCGATCCGGACCGCGAACTCGGGCTGCCAGCACAGCCGCCAGCTCTCCCGGAAGGTGCCGGTCGAGGCGACGGCGGAGCGCGCGGGCACGCCCCACTCGACGCCGAGCAGCCGTAGTCGGTGCAGCAGGCGGGAGCGGGCGGCGTCGGTGTCCTTGCGCAGGTCGAGGTCGAGGTCCCGGGGCGCGGCCGCGGGCTTGAGGCGCAGCGTGCGCTGCAGCCGGGCGAGGTCGCGCTGGAGCGGCACCGCCGGTGCGGCGTCCGGGACCCCGCCGAGGGCGTCACCGATCACCAGGCGGTCGCGGACGAGCTCCAGCGCGACGTCCGAGCCGTCGCACATGACCGCGCGGACGGCGTCCAGCGTCTCGGTGAGCCCGGCCAGCGGGCGTCCGCGCAGGGCGGCGAGGGTCTCGGCGAGCCGGACCGCCTCGATGACGTGCGCGGACGAGACCGGGTGGTCCTCGGCGCGGAGCAGTTCGGCGGCGCGGGCGAGCCAGCGCGGCACCGGGTCGGCCCCGGCCGCGTACAGGTGGTGGTACCAGCCGGGCGACTCGACGCCCGCGCCGTACCCGGCGGACTGGGCGAGCCTGCGGTGCGTCCAGGGCACCCAGGTGATGTCCGTCCTGGTCTTCTTCGGCAGCCGCGCGAGCAGCGCCCGGTCGTGGGCGACGGTCGGCAGCTCGGCGAGGGCGGGCACGTGGAAGGCCCCGCAGACGACGGCGATCCGCCGGTGCCCGGCCCGCCGGGCGGCCCGGATCTGCTGGCGCATGTACGCCTCGCGCACGAGGTCCCGGTGGGACTCGGCGAGGCCCTCGGCACGCAGTGCGGCCATCGCCTCGGCGACGGCCGCGAACGGCGCCAGGGCGTCCGCGCCGGGCGTGCGGTGCTCGACGACGTCCTCCCACCAGCGCTCCGGGTCGTCGTGGCCGGCGGCCTCGGCGAGCAGGGCGATCGGGTCGGCGGCGGGCTCGTCGGCGGCCCCGGGAGCGTCGGCGGCGGGCTCGTCGGCCAAGCCGTACGCGGCGGGCAGGTCGATGAAGCGGACCGGCAGCTCCCGCTCCACCGCGTACCGGATCGCCACCCACTCCGGGGAGAACTCGGCGTACGGCCAGAACGCGGCCCGTGCCGGGTCGTCCACCGCGTGGGCGAGCAGCGCGACCGGCGGCATCATGTCCTTCTCGGCGGCCAGCCCGACGATGCCGTCGGCCTCGGGCGGGCCCTCGATCAGCACCGCGTCCGGTGCCAGCCGCGCGAGGGCGGCGCCCACCGCCCGCGCCGAGCCGGGGCCGTGGTGGCGGACACCGAGCAGGGTCACGTCCGGGGTGGCCGTGCCCGGTGCGGTCGTGCCGGGGGAGGTCATGCGGCCACCTCGCGGGCGGCGCGGTAGAAGTCCTTCCAGCCGTCGCGCTCGCGCACCACCCCTTCGACGTACTCGCGCCACACCGCCCGGTCCGCGACCGGGTCGCGGACGACGGCGCCGACGATGCCTGCCGTCACGTCCGCGGCGCGCAGGACGCCGTCGCCGAAGTGGGCGGCCAGGGCCAGGCCGTTGGTGACCACCGAGATCGCCTCGGCCGTGGACAGCGTGCCGCCCGGCGTCTTGACCTTCGTCCGGCCGTCGACCGTGATCCCGGCGCGCAGCTCGCGGAAGACCGTCACGACCCGCCTGATCTCCTCGGCACCGCCCGGCAGTTCAGGCAGGTCCAGGGAGCGACCGAGCTGGCTCACCCGGCGGGTGACGATGTCCACCTCCTCCTCCAGCGAGGCCGGCAGCGGCAGCACGACGGTGTTGAAGCGGCGCCGCAGCGCGCTGGACAGCTCGTTGACGCCGCGGTCCCGGTCGTTCGCGGTGGCGATCACGTTGAAGCCGCGCACGGCCTGCGTCTCGGAGCCCAGCTCCGGCACCGGGAGCGTCTTCTCGGACAGGACGGTGATCAGGGCGTCCTGCACGTCGGCCGGGATCCTGGTCAGCTCCTCGATGCGGGCGAGCTTGCCGTCCGCCATCGCCCGCATGACGGGCGACGGCACCAGGGCGTCCCGGCTGGGCCCGTTGGTGAGCAGTTGCGCGTAGTTCCAGCCGTAGCGCACGGCCTCCTCGGGGGTGCCGGCGGTGCCCTGCACGAGCAGGGTGGAGTCGCCGCTGATCGCGGCGGCCAGGTGCTCGGACACCCAGGTCTTCGCGGTGCCGGGCACGCCGAGCAGGAGGAGCGCGCGGTCCGTCGCCAGCGTCGTGACGGCGACCTCCACGATGCGGCGCGGGCCGACGTACTTGGGCGTGATCCGGGTGCCGTCGGGCAGTTCGCCGCCGAGCAGGTACGTCGCCACGGCCCAGGGCGAGAGCTTCCAGCGCTCGGGGCGCGGACGGTCGTCCTGCGCGGCCAGCGCGGCCAGTTCACCGGCGAAGGCGTCCTCGGCGTGCTGCCGCAGAACGTCGGTCATGGGGGCTCCTTCGGGTCGGCCGCCGGGCACGGTGACGGCGGGGCGGCGGGTGACGGGAGGGCAACTCCGGCCTGCGGGTGCCACCCTGCACCCGGGCACTGACAATCCGCGGCGGGCGGTGAGGGAGTGTCAGTGCCGCCGCCTACGGTCGGTGCCATGGAGGAACGCTGGAGCACCGAACACGTCCTGTCCCTGGCGCCTGACGCCGCGTCGCAGAAGGCGGCCGGCAAGCTCTCCACGCCCGCGCCCTGGTCGGCCCCGGGCACCGACGGCGCCGCGGTCTGGGGCGAGTGCGGGGGCAGCGGGCGCACGCCGTACCGCACCGTGGTCGAGCTCGCCACGCCCGCCTACCAGTGCAGTTGCCCGAGCCGGAAGTTCCCGTGCAAGCACGCGCTCGGACTCCTCCTGCTGTGGAGCGGCACCCCGCAGGCCGTCCCCGCCGCCGAGCCCGCCGACTGGGCGGCCGCCTGGCTCGACGCCCGCCGCGAGCGGGCCGAGCGGCGCGCCGCCGCCCCCGCGGCCCCCGCCGATCCGGCCGCGGCCCGCCGCCGGGCCGAGCGGCGCGGCGCGCGGGTCGCCGCCGGCGCGGCCGAGCTGCGGATGCGGCTCGCCGACGGGATCCGGCACGGCCTGGCCGACCGGTCCACCGCCGGTCCGTGGGAGGAGGTGGCGGCGCGGATGGTCGACGCCCAGGCGCCGGGCCTCGCCGCCCGGGTCCGCGAGCTCGACGGCCTCCCGCAGGAGCGGCTCCTGGAGGAGTACGCGATGCTCCACCTGCTCGCCACCGCCGCCACCCGGCTCGACGAGCTGCCCACCGGGCTGGCGGCGACGGTGCGGACCAGGGTCGGCTACACCACCGACACCGCCGAACTGCTCGCCGGGCCGACGGTCCGGGACCGCTGGCTCGTCCTCGGCAGCCGGACCTCGCCCATGGGCGAGGGAGGGGACGAGCGGCTCACCACCCGCCGGCTCTGGCTGCGCGGTGCCAAGACCGGCCGCCCGGCCCTGCTGCTCGCCTTCGGCCGCCCCGGCCAGGCCCCGGACCTCTCCCTGCCCACCGGCCACGCGCTGGAGGCCGAGCTCGCCTTCCACCCCGCTGCCCGACCGCTGCGCGCCGCCCTCGGTACCCGGTACGGCGCCCCCGCGCCCGGCCCGGCCGCCCCGCCGGACGGCCTGTCCGTCGCCGAGGCGGTGGCCGGCTACGGCACCGCCGTCGCCGACGACCCGTGGCTGGACGCCTGGCCCACCGTCCTCACCGGCGTCGTCCCCGTCCTCACCCCGGACGGCTGGCGCCTGACGGACGGCCACCACACCGTCCCCGTCCGCCCCGCGGCCGTCCCGGAGGCCGCCCTGTGGCGCCTGGCCGCCGTGTCCACCGGCCGCCCGCTCACCGTCTTCGGCGAGTACGGCCACCAGGGCTTCGCCCCGGTCACCGCCTGGCCCGGAGACCACCGCCCCATAGGCCTGACCACCGTCTAGGAGCAGAACATGACGACCACCCAGGACCCGTGGGAGACCCTCCACACCACCGCCCTCCTCGGCACCGACCGCCGCCCGCTCCCGGACACCGCCCTGCCCCTCGCCGAGTCCGTGGACCGGGACGACCCGGCCACCGCCCTGCTGGAACTCGCCGCGCTCGCGACCGTCCGGCGCCGCGCGGGCGCCCTGCCCGTCCCGGCCGTGGAGCCGCCGGGCCCGCCCGCCCCGGAGGACGGCCGCCCCGAGCTGCCCCCGGCGGCGGCCCGGCGGCTCGCCGTCCTGCTCGCCGGCCGCGCCACCGGCGGCGCCGGCACCCTCGCCAACCTCACCGAGCTGCTGCCGCAGTGGCTCGCCGCCGCCCGCGAGCGGGGCCTGCGCCCGCCGGCCGCCCTGGTGCCCGCCCTGCTCGATGCCGCCCGCGCCCGCAGCGAACTGCGCCAGGACGGCGTCGCCCTGGCCGGCCCCCTCGGCCGCTGGCTGGCCGTGCGGAACCCGGACTGGCGCTACGTCCTGCGCACCACGGCGCCCGGCGCGCCGCCGCAGCCCGCGGACGACCGCCTGTGGCACGAGGGCCTGTTCGCCGAGCGCGTCACCCACCTCACGCTGCTGCGCCGCCGCGATCCGGCGGCCGGCCTCGCCCTGCTGCGGAGCACATGGCCGACCGAGCGCGCCGAGGACCGGCTGCTCTTCCTGGACGCCCTCCAGGACGGCCTCTCCCCCGAGGACGAGCCGTTCCTGGAGGCCGCTCTCGGTGACCGCAGCAAGAACGTCCGGGCGACGGCCGCCGAGCTGCTCTCCACCCTCCCCGGCTCCGCGCTCGCCCGGCGGATGGCCGTCCGCGCCACCGCCGCCGTCCGCCTCGCCGAGTCGGGCACGCACCTGCTGGTCACCCCGCCCGCCGAGTGCGACGCGGCCATGCAGCGCGACGGCATACCTCCCAAGTCCCCGACCGGGCGCGGCGAACGGGCCTGGTGGTTCGGCGAGGTGGTCGCGGCGGCGCCGCTCTCCACCTGGCCGGAGACGACGGGCCTGACGCCGGACCAGCTGCTCGCCCTGCGGGTCGGCGACAGCATCGACGAGACCAGCAGCAGCTGGGCCGACGACCTCCGCGAGGCCTGGGCCCGCGCCGCCGTCCGCCAGCACGACGCCGACTGGGCCCGCGCGCTGCTCGGCCCGGCGCCCGTCCCACCGGTCCGCGGCGCGGGCCGGGCGCGGGCGCCGCGGGCCACCGGCGCGCCCGCCAAGCTGCTGTCCGTCCTGCCGCCCGCCGAACGGGCCGCCTGGACGGCCGCGTTCATCGAGGTGCACGGCCTCGGCGAGGCCTTCCAACTGCTCGGCGCGTGCACCACGCCGTGGACGCCGCCGCTGTCCACCGCGGTCGTCACCGCGCTGTCCCGCGCCGCCGCCTCCGGGGCGTACCCGTGGAGCCACAGCGGCGTGCTCGGGATGACGGAGCGCGCGCTGGCCCCCGAGACGGCCGGCGCCGTCGAGGAGCTGGCCGCCGGCGCCGCGCCGGACTCCGCGTGGGCCGAGACCTTCGCCCGCCTCGCCGGGACGCTCCGCTTCCGGGAGGCGATGCTCGCCGAGCTCGGGGCGTGAGCCCGGCCCGGGCCCGGGTGGAACCCGGTCCCCGGGCCGGGCCCGCGGCACGAGAAAGCGGGCCGGCCCCCGCCCGGGGACCGGCCCGCTCACCCGACGATGCGGGCGAAGATCAGCCCGCCGCGCGGAGATTGGCCTCGACCCAGGCGACGACGTCCCGGGTCGGGGTGCCCGGGGTGAAGATGTCCGCGACGCCCATCGCCTTCAGCTCGGCGATGTCCTCGTCCGGGATGATCCCGCCGCAGAACACCTTGATGTCGGCCGCGTCGCGCTCCTTCAGCAGCTCCAGCACCCGCGCACACAGCGTCATGTGGGCGCCCGAGAGGATCGACAGACCGATGCCGTCCGCGTCCTCCTGGATCGCGGTGTCCACGACCTGCTCGGGCGTCTGGTGCAGCCCGGTGTAGATGACCTCCATGCCGGCGTCGCGCAGGGCGCGCGCGATGACCTTGGCGCCGCGGTCGTGACCGTCCAGCCCCGGCTTGGCCACCACCACACGGATCGGCCCTGACACACCCATGACTGCCTCCTGGACCTCGTCGTCCACCAACCCACCGGGCCTCGTGGGCCGTGGGCGCGTTAACGGTCAATAACCAACCTGAGGGGAGGTTAGCGCCACCCGGGCCGGTTGACCGTGCCACCCCTCAAGAGGAGGGCAAAATCACAGGCCCACCCCTTCCTACCAGTGGGTATACCCACCTCCGGCCCACCGCACGGACCCCCGCCCGACCTCTTGACAAGCGGAGGTTTTTCGGGGGCACGGAACGTACGGATACAGTCACGCCTGTTTTCCCTCGCCCGACGACGTGACCGAGGCCCACCGAGGAGGCAGCCCCCGATGGCTCCCGACGCAGCCGCCCGTCCGACCCGTGCGGAGCTGCGCGTGGCCGCCCGGGAGCAGTCCCGCGCGCAGCGGCGCGGCGCCGCCAAGGCGGCCACCCGGGCCGCTCTGTTCCGGGTCGCGGTGCCGTCGGTGGCCGCGCTCGGGGTCGCCGCGGCCGCGGCGATCACCGTGGTGCAGGACGAGGCCGGCCAGGTGCCCCCGCAGGCGACGGCGGCCGACGCCCCGGACACCACCGCCGCCAAGGTCACCGCCCAGCAGGCCGTCGCGGCCGGCGGCGACCACGCCCAGGCCTCGCGCGGCGACGCCCGCCAGCCGCTGGCCGGCGCACAACCCACGGACGCCCCGACCGCCCAGCCGGCGCCACCGCCCGCGCCGCAGCCGAAGGTCGTCATGCCGGTCGCCCAGCACGGCCTCGGCGAACTGTTCGGTGCGGCCGGCACCCACTGGGCCAACCGCCACACCGGCATCGACTTCCCGGTGGACGGCGGCTCCGAGGTCTACGCCGTCGCCGACGGCACGATCCGCACGCAGTGGAACCCGTTCTACGGCTACATGTCGATACTGAAGATGAACGACGGCACCGAGGCCTGGTTCTGCCACCTGCGCGGCTACAAGGTCCGCAAGGGCCCGGTGAAGCAGGGCGACGTCATCGCCTTCGTCGGCAGCAGCGGCAACAGCACCGGCCCGCACCTGCACTTCGAGATCCGGCCGCCGGGCAGCGGGCCGGTCGACCCGCTGCCCTGGTTCCTCTCGAACGGCCTGGACCCGCGCTAGCGGGCCGGGCCCGAAGGGCCCGCCGCCGGCGCGGTCCTGGTCCTAGAGCTTCTCCACCGGCGCGTAGCGCAGGAGCAGCTGCTTGCGCCCCTCCGTGCCGAAGTCCACCGTGGCCTGGGCCCGGTCGCCGACACCCGTGACGGCGACCACCGTGCCGAGCCCGAAGGTGTCGTGGGTGACCCGGTCCCCGACCGCGAGCGAGACGGCCTCGCGCTCCACGACCTTGCCCGAGCGTCGCGCCGACTGCCCCCAGCCCGCCTTCGGCGAGGCCGAGGCCGACGAACCCGAGCGCGAACCGCCGCCCCCCGAGGAGGACTTGCCCCACGAGGAGCCCGAGGAGAAGCCGCGAGCGGCCGGCGCCTGCGCCGCCCCCGTCCGCTTCCACTCCACCAGGTTCTCCGGGATCTCCTCCAGGAACCGCGAGGCCGGGTTGTACGCCGGCTGCCCCCATGCGCTGCGCAGCACCGAGCGGGTCAGGTAGAGCCGCTCGCGCGCCCGGGTCAGCCCGACGTACGCGAGGCGGCGCTCCTCCTCCAGTTCCTTGACCTGGTTGAGGGCCCGCATGTGCGGGAAGATCCCGTCCTCCATGCCGGTCAGGAAGACCACCGGGAACTCCAGGCCCTTGGCGGTGTGCAGGGTCATCATCGTGATGACGCCCTGGCCCTCCTCGTCCTCGTCCGGGATCTGGTCGGAGTCGGCGACCAGCGCGACCCGCTCCAGGAAGTCGGCCAGCGAGCCGACCGGCGGCGCGCCCTCCTCGCCGGCGTCCGGTCGCTCGCCCGGGTCCTGCTCGTACTCCAGGGCGACCGAGGCGAGCTCCTGCAGGTTCTCCACCCGGGTCTCGTCCTGCGGGTCGGTGGAGGACTGGAGCTCGGCCAGGTAACCGGTCTCCTCCAGGACGGCCTCCAGCACCGCCGCCGGGCCCGCGCCCGACTCGACGACCTGGCGCAGCCCGGCCATCAGCGTGTTGAACTTCTTGACCGCGTTGGCCGAGCGCGCGGCCATCCCGTACGCCTCGTCGACCCGCAGCAGCGCCTGGGGGAAGGAGATCCGCTCCCGCGAGGCGAGCGCGTCGATCATCGCCTCGGCCCGTTCGCCGATGCCGCGCTTGGGCACGTTGAGGATCCGGCGCAGCGGCACGGTGTCCTCGGGGTTGGAGAGCACCCGCAGGTAGGCGAGGACGTCCCGGACCTCCTTGCGCTCGTAGAAGCGCACCCCGCCGACGACCTTGTACGGCAGGCCGACCCGGATGAACACCTCCTCGAACACGCGGGACTGGGCGTTGGTGCGGTAGAAGATCGCGACGTCGCCGGGCTTGGCCTCGCCCTTGTCGGTGAGCCGGTCGATCTCGTCGGCGATGAACTGGGCCTCGCCGTGCTCGTCGTCGGCGACGTAGCCGACGACCTTCTCGCCGTGGTCGCCGGCCGTCCAGAGCTTCTTCTCGCGCCGGTTGGCATTGCGCTCGATGACGGCGTTGGCGGCGCTCAGGATCGTCTGCGTGGAGCGGTAGTTCTGCTCCAGCAGGATCGTCGTCGCGTTCGGGTAGTCCTCCTCGAACTGGAGGATGTTGCGGATGGTCGCGCCGCGGAAGGCGTAGATCGACTGGTCCGCGTCACCGACGACGCACAGCTCGGCGGGCGGCACCTCGGCGAGGTGCGCGGCGGCCGGGTTCACGAACTCCCCGTCCACGGTGCGCTTGGGCGCGGCGGCGACGGAGCCCCCGCTCAGCTCCCGGACCAGCATGTACTGGGCGTGGTTGGTGTCCTGGTACTCGTCGACCAGGATGTGCCGGAAGCGCCGGCGGTAGTGCTCGGCGACGTCGGGGAAGGCCTGGAGCAGGTTCACCGTCGTCATGATGATGTCGTCGAAGTCGAGCGCGTTGGCCTCGCGCAGCCGCCGCTGGTAGAGCGCGTACGCCTCGGCGAGCTTCTTCTCCATCGGGTTGGCGGCCTGGTCGGCGAAGGTCTCCTCGTCGATCAGCTCGTTCTTGAGGTTGCTGACCTTCGCCGTGAAGGACTTGGGCGGGAACTGCTTGGGGTCCAGGTCGAGGTCGCGGCAGACCAGCGACATCAGCCGCTGGGAGTCGGCCGAGTCGTAGATCGAGAAGCTGGACGTGAAGCCCAGCACCTTGGACTCGCGGCGCAGGATCCGCACGCACGCGCTGTGGAAGGTGGAGACCCACATGGCCCGGGCGCGCGGGCCGACCAGCTGCTCGACGCGCTCGCGCATCTCCCCGGCGGCCTTGTTGGTGAAGGTGATCGCCAGGATCTCGCCCGGCTGCACGCCGCGGGCGCCGAGCAGGTGGGCGATGCGGTGGGTGAGAACCCGGGTCTTGCCGGAGCCGGCGCCGGCCACGATGAGCAACGGCGAGCCGGCGTGCAGGACGGCCTCGCGCTGGGGGTCGTTCATGCCCTCCAGCAGCTGGGCCGGGTCGACCACCGTCCGGGCGGCGCCGTTGCGGTACCAGGCGTCGCGCTCGGCCTCGGCGGTGTGGTCCGTGTGGAAGAGCCCCTCCGGGATCGCCTCCTCGTACGCGTCGTACGGGACGTCGTCCTCGAACGGCGGGGGCTCCTCGTCGAGGGGGGCGGCGGCGGGCTGCTTCGACCCGGCGGCGGGGGCCTCGAAACCGGGGAGCGGGAGGTCGTCAAAGAGGCTACTCATGGCACTCCGAGTCTATGGCCACGCACCGACAAGCCCGTCCGCCCCGGGAAATCCCCCGGGACGGACGGGCTCGTGCGGACGGCGCTCAGACCAGGCGGCGCGCGGTGGCCCAGCGGGTGAGCTCGTGCCGGTTGCTCAGCTGGAGCTTGCGCAGGACGGCGGAGACGTGGCTCTCGACCGTCTTCACCGAGATGAACAGCTGCTTGGCGATCTCCTTGTACGCGTACCCGCGCGCGATCAGCCGCAGCACCTCGCGCTCGCGCTGGGTGAGGCGGTCGAGGTCCTCGTCGACCGGCGGGGTGTCGGTGGCCGCGAAGGCGTCCAGGACGAAGCCCGCGAGCCGGGGCGAGAACACCGCGTCGCCGTCGGCGATCCGGAAGATCGCGTTGACCAGGTCGTTCCCGGTGATCGTCTTGGTGACGTAGCCGCGCGCGCCGCCGCGGATGACGCCGATGACGTCCTCGGCCGCGTCCGACACCGACAGCGCGAGGAACTTCACCGACTGCTCGCCGGTCATCACCCCCGCCGAGCGCCGCAGCACCTCGACGCCGCCGCCACCGGGCAGGTGGACGTCGAGCAGCACGACGTCCGGCCGGGTCTCGGCGACGACGCGGACCGCCGACTCGACGTCGTCCGCCTCCCCGACCACGTCGATGCCGGTCTCCGCGGTGCGCCCGATCTCGGCCCTGACCCCGGTCCGGAACATCCGGTGGTCGTCCACCAGCACGACCCGAGCGGTGCGCTCCGGCGCTGCCTCAGTCATTCGTTCTCTCCATCTCCAGCTCGACCTCGGTGCCGCCGTCCGGCGCGGGCCGCACCCGTGCGGTGCCGCCGTTGCGCTTCATCCGACCGATGATCGACTCCCGTACACCCATCCGGTCCTCGGGCACCGTGTCGGGGTCGAAGCCGGGGCCGTGGTCGCGCACGAACACCGACACCGTCCTCCCCTCGACCTCCGCGTAGACCTGGACCGGTCCCCCGCCACCGTACTTGGCCGCGTTGACGGTCGCCTCCCTCGCGGCCTGCATCTGCGCCGCGATCTTCTCGTCCATCGGGCAGTCACCGACGATCACGAGCTCGACCGGGACGCCGTGCCGGTCCTCGACCTCGGCGAGGACCGAGCGCAGGGTCTCCGCCATGGTCTCCGGCGCGGCCTCGGCGGCGGCCTCCGGGCGGTACAGCCACAGCCGCAGCTCGCGCTCCTGAGAGCGGGCCAGCCGCAGCACCTCCTTGGGGTCCTCGGCCCGACGCTGGATCAGGGTCAGGGTGTGCAGCACCGAGTCGTGGATGTGCGCCGCGATCTCGGCGCGCTCCTGGGCGCGGATGCGGGCGGTCCGCTCGGCCCCGAGGTCCTGCCAGAGCCGCAGCCCGTACGGGCCGAGCAGCACGAGCACGCCGGCGAGCACCGCGATCGAGGCCTCGACGACCGAGCCGAGCGTCGAGCCGCTGCCCTGCATGGCGAGCAGGGCGATCGTGCCGGCCACCGCGAGCAGGACGCCCGCGCCGACCCGGGTGTAGGCGCCGCGCCGCTTCTCCCCCTCCTCCAGGCCGAACCAGCGCTGCCAGCGCGAGTCGTCGGCCTGCCGCCACACCAGCGCGACGCCGACGCCGATCGCCAGCAGCGGCCAGGTGTACGGCTTGGCGGTCTGCCAGCCGAGGACGTTGAGCAGCGCGATCACGCCGATGACGGTCATGACCAGCGCGGCGAGCTGGCCGAGGCCGCCCTTGGCCGGCCGGGCGGGGGCCTCGCCCTCGGCGGCGGCAGCGGCGGCGGTCTGCACGACCGGCTCGCCCTGCAGGGCGTGCTGGAGCAGTTCGCGCAGCCGACCGACCCAGCCGGTGCCGGCCCCCGGTTTGGTCAGCGGCGTGCTCGGACCCTGCCACTGCGCGGCCGGCACGAACGTGCCGTTGACGTACACCCACTGCGCGCCGCGCTGCGAGGGCTCGCCGATGCCGATCGGCACCACGAACCAGAACGCCGCGTACAGCAGTCCGCCGATCCCCTGCGCGAAGAACAGCAGCACGAACGCCAGCCGCACCCACCGCACCGGCAGCCCGAGGTGCACCGCGAGGCCGTGCGCGACGCCGCCGAGCATCCGCCCGTGCGGGCTGCGGTAGAGCCGGCGGTACGGCGGACGGCCGCCGTCGGGGGCGTTCGGGTCGCCGCCCGACGGCGGCGGGGCGTCGGGGGCGAGGGGACGGGGATCGGTACCGGGTGCTGCCACGCCACCGATGGTTCCACGCGGGCGCCCGCGGGCGCATCAGGGTGGGTCCCTACCGCTTATCAGGGACAAGTCAGGGTGCGGACAGGGCTGGTACCGGTTGGGCCCGGCGGCCCGGCCCGGGAGGATGGTGCCCATGACCGAGGACCACCGCATCCAGGACGCCGGGCCCGCCGCCCCGCCGGAACCCGACCGCCCGCCGCTGACCCGGGCCGAGCACCACCGCGTGGTGGCCGGCGTCTGCGGCGGCCTCGGGCGGCACCTGGACATCGACCCGGTGGTCTTCCGCGTCGTCACCGTCGTGCTCTGCCTCTCCGGCGGGCTCGGCCTGTTCCTGTACGGCCTGGCCTGGCTGATCGTCCCGACCGAGGGCTCGCCGGACGGCAGGGTCGGCAGCCGCGGCGGGCGCACCGAGCTCCAGCGGGTGCTCACCGGCCGGGTGGACGGCCAGTCGGTCGGAGCGGTGCTCCTGACCGTCATCGGCACCGGGGTGTTCTTCTCCTCGATGGGCGACGGCGACCAGATGCTCCCGCTCCTGCTGCTCGCCGCGCTGGTCTTCCTGGCGGTGCGCTACGACCCGGAGCGCCGCCGGGCCCGCGGACGCCGCCGCGGCGGCCCGTACGACCGCTACTTCCCCGAGGCCGAGGCATCCGGCTCCCCGTACGTCTGGCCCCGGCAGGACGTGCCGCAGGGCGAGTCGGCCCGCGCCCGGCACGCCGCCGAGCGCGCCGCCGGCACCGTCCCCGCCGACACCCCCGCCCCCGGCCCCACCGGCTACCTGTGGGACCCGCGCCACCCGGAGCGGAACCCGTACGGCGCCACGGGCACACCGCCCAGGAGCGGCGCGCCGAAGGCCGGCACCACGCCCCCGTACGGCACCCCGGTGCCCCCGCCCGGCACGCCGTCCCAGCCGTGGTGGCAGCGCACCGACCTGCCGGAGGGGGACCCGCTGCGCAAGGCGGGCCCCGCGGCGCCGCCGAAGCCGACCGTGGTCCGTCACCCGAAGGAACGCTCGGCGCTCGGCTTCTTCGGATTCCTGCTGGCGATCGGCGCGGGCGCCGCGGTCTGGTCCGCCACCGTCGGCCACAACAGCATCACCGTGGTGAGCTCGACGGTCCTGGCCACCGCCCTGCTGGTGGTCGGTCTGACCCTGCTGGTCGGCGCGAAGTTCGGCCGGGCCCGCAAGCTGGCCGTGATCGGCCTGCTGCTCACCCTGGGCCTGGTCTTCGTCGGCCGCTCGCCGAACTCGCTGCAGAACGCCTTCGGCGACCGCACCTGGACGGTCGCCTCGGCGTCCCAGCTCAAGGAGAAGTACGGCCTCGGGGCCGGCCAGGCCCGGCTCGACCTGAGCGCGCTCGACCCGGCCGGAGCCGACCTCTCCAGCCGGGTGGAGATGGGCGCGGGCGACCTGACGGTCGTAGTGCCCTCCGACGTCACCGTCAACGTGGTCACCCAGATGGCGCTCGGCAGCATCAGCGTCCCCGGCAGCGACGGGAACGACAGCACCGGCCGCCACACCTACGAGATCCACCCCGGAACCGACCGGCCGTCCAAGGGCACGCTCGACCTCATGCTGGAGGTCGGACTCGGCAACATCAAGGTGGTCCAGAAGTGAGGAAGCACCGGATCGACCTGTTCTCGCTGGTCGCGGGCGCGCTGTTCACCGTGATCGCGGTGGTCTACCTGGTCGCGGCGGTCAACGACCAGTCGGTGAACGGACGGATCGTCATCCCCGTCACCTTCATCGTGCTCGGTGCCGGCGGCCTGGCCGGCGCGGTCGCGGCGGTGGCCCGCCGCGGCCGGTCCGACGACGCGGACTAGACACGCCCCGGCCCGCCCGGCCGGCGGCTCAGCTCTGCTGCGGGCCGAGGTTCAGCTTGTCGCCGCTCTTCGTGACGGTGTACCTGGCGAGCGGCTTGGTGGCCGGACCGTTGACCACCGCGCCGGTGGCCGCGTCGAACCGCGAGCCGTGGCACGGGCAGTACAGCTGGCCGTTCTTCGGGGCGTCCACCGCGCAGCCCGAGTGCGTGCAGACCGACGAGAGGCCGCAGTACTGGCCCGCCTTGGGCTGGACGATGAAGACGGCGTCGCCCGTCGCCGGGTCCTTGACCTGGGCCGAGCCGCCGACCGGCACGCTCGCGGCGGCCACCGAGGGAGCCGGCCCGGCGGGTGCGGAAGGGGTCGCGACCGGGGCGGCGGACTGCTTGGGCGCCGCCGCCTTGTCCCGCCCGAAGGTCCGGGTGAGCGAGCCGGTCAGCAGTCCGGCGCCGCCGATCGCGACCGCGGCGATCCCGCCGTCCATCAGGGCCCGGCGCCGCACGTGCTCCTCGTCCAGCCCGCGCTCGCGGTCCCGCCCGGCGCGCCGGGCGAGGTAGCCGTCCACCGAGAGCTCCGGGGTGCCGGCCAGCAGGAGCGGTGTCCAGGCCAGCAGGTAGACCAGATCGTTGCCGAGGTAGTACGGCGAGACGTTCCAGCTGACGGTCAGCCAGAGGCTCAGGCTGATCGCCGCGCCACCGAGCGCCGCCACCCGGCCCCACAGGCCGAGCAGCGTGCCGAGGCCCACGGCCAGCTCGCCGAAGGCGACGAGGAGCGCGAACAGGGTCGGCGCGTCCAGCGCGGGGCCGAGCAGGAGGGAGACGGGACTGGCGGCCCTGACGGCCCGGGTCTGCGAGACGAACGACGCCGGATCGCCGGCTCCGGCCAGGTAGTGCGCGTCGGACAGCTTGTCGAGGGCCGCGTAGACGAAGGTGACGCCGAGGAAGAGCCGCAGCGGCAGCATCGCGAACCGGGTCGCGAACGCCCGCCGCTGGGCCGCCCGGTCCGCCCGGCCGGCCGCGCCCCCGTCGACCGTCACGGAGTTGCCAGCCTCCGACATGCCTCACACCTTCCCTCGCGGCCTGCCGCTCCTGACAGGTCCGGTCCGCATTCTGCCCGCTCCTGAACGCTTTCGGTGGGAGGTCCGCCCCACGCGGACCCCCCGGAACCGCCAACGGCCGCGCCGTCGCTCCCTCGTCAAGGGAACGACGGCGCGGCCGTTCAGGCTCCGGTCCGGCGTCGCACGCCCGGGCCGGCGGGAGTGCCTACTCCCACTCGATGGTGCCCGGCGGCTTGCTGGTGACGTCCACGACGACGCGGTTGACGTCGCGGACCTCGTTGGTGATGCGGGTCGAGATGCGGGCCAGCACGTCGTACGGCAGGCGCGACCAGTCCGCGGTCATGGCGTCCTCGGAGGACACCGGACGCAGCACGATCGGGTGACCGTAGGTGCGGCCGTCGCCCTGCACGCCCACGCTGCGCACGTCGGCGAGCAGCACGACCGGGCACTGCCAGATCTCGCGGTCCAGACCGGCCGCGGTCAGCTCCTCGCGGGCGATGGCGTCGGCCTCGCGCAGCAGGTCCAGGCGCTCCCTGGTGACCTCGCCGACGATGCGGATGCCGAGGCCCGGGCCCGGGAACGGCTGGCGCTGGACGATCTCCTCCGGCAGGCCCAGCTCCTGGCCGACCATCCGGACCTCGTCCTTGAACAGCTTGCGCAGCGGCTCGACCAGCTGGAACTGGAGGTCCTCGGGCAGGCCGCCAACGTTGTGGTGGGACTTGATGTTGGCGGTGCCGGTGCCGCCGCCGGACTCCACGACGTCCGGGTACAGGGTGCCCTGGACCAGGAAGTCGACCGACTCGCCGTGCTCGCCGGCCTCGGCGATGATCTCCGCCTGGGCCTGCTCGAAGACCCGGATGAACTCGCGGCCGATGATCTTGCGCTTCTCCTCGGGGTCGGTGACCCCCTTCAGCGCGTCCAGGAAACGCTCGGCCGCGTCGACGACCTTCAGCTGCACGCCGGTGGCCGCGACGAAGTCCTTCTCGACCTGCTCGGTCTCGCCCTTGCGCATCAGGCCGTGGTCGACGTAGACGCAGGTCAGCTGGTCGCCGATGGCCTTGTTGACCAGGGCCGCGGCGACCGCGGAGTCCACGCCGCCGGACAGGCCGCAGATCGCGCGCTTGGTGCCGACCTGCGCGCGGATCAGCGCGACCTGCTCCTCGACGACGTTGCCCGTCGTCCAGGTCGGGGCGAGGCCGGCACCGCGGTAGAGGAAGTGCTCGAGGATCTGCTGGCCGTGGTCGGAGTGCAGCACCTCGGGGTGGTACTGGACGCCGTAGAGCCGGGCCTCGTCGTTCTCGAAGGCCGCGACCGGCACCACGTCGGTGGAGGCGGTGACGGTGAATCCCTCGGGCGCCGCGGAGCAGGCGTCGCCGTGCGACATCCACACCGAGTGCTTCGCCGGGACGCCCTCGAACAGGGTGGAGCCGGAGCGGCTGACGGTCAGCGGGGTGCGACCGTACTCGCGGGCGCCGCTGTTGTCGACGGTGCCACCGAGCGTCTTGGCCATCAGCTGGAAGCCGTAGCACATGCCGAACACCGGGACGCCGGCCTCGAAGATCGCGCGGTCGAGCTGCGGCGCGCCCTCCTCGTAGACCGAGGACGGGCCACCGGACAGGATGATCGCCTTCGGGTTCTTGGCGAGCATCTCGGCGACCGGCATGGAGCTCGGCACGATCTCGCTGTAGACCCGGGCCTCACGCACCCGGCGGGCGATGAGCTGGGCGTACTGGGCACCGAAGTCGACGACCAGCACGGTGTCGGTCTCAGGTACGGACTGGACGGGAATTGCAGCGGACACAGACGGCCTTCCGGCAGCGGTATCGAGGGTGTCGCTCGGCACGCGTCCCGGGCAGGGGCCGCGACGGCGACGGGTGGGGGTGTCTGAGCCCGATTCTACCGGGCAGCCCGGTTTCACTCGTCTGCACGTCCAAGCGACCGTGACCGGGCGGGCCCGCGCTTCGTTGCTTCACACGACGTGCGACCGCGCCGCGCCCGCCAGACGCGCCGCCTCCGCCCCGGGCGCGGGGCGCCGCCGCCCGTCACGCAGGACCACGCGTGGAGCTCCACTCCAGTCCACCCGCGCACGTGGCGCCGCCGTCGTTCCGGCCAGACCGGGCGCGGCGCGCCGTGGGACCGTGCGCGGGTGCCGCGGCCGGCCAGCAGGGGACAGCGACCCCGGCCGCGACTGGACCGCGAGGTGGGGCGGTCGGCTCCGGGGACGCCCGGGGCCGGCTGCCGCACCCCGGCACGACCCCCGGGCGCGCGCCCGGGGGCGCACATCACTCACCATTGCGCGCCGCTACGCGCGTCCCCGTGCGCCGCAATCGAACGAACCACTACGCACCGTGATCATCTCCGGGGCGAAGCGGAGCTCGTCGTCACAAAATGGACCGGGCCGAAGTGTGCCGAACCGGTTGCAGACCGAGCCCTCCGTCCAGCACGATGCTCCGTGGAAGCGGTTCTCCCGGCGGCCGACGGCCCACCGTGGAGTCCGGGACCGCTGCCGCCGCGACCTGGGGCGGCAACGGTCGTCACCTCACGCTCCGTGAGCGGGTGTCCGGCGCAGGCATGCGCGCCGACCCGACGCCCCGCGAGCGTGCGCGCCCCCGCGCCGCCGGCCACCCACGCCGGAGCCGCACCGGGCGCGGCCCCGAAGCCAACCGAATGACGGCGCTCCTCCCCCGGTGCCGTCACCTCCAGCACCGGCGCAGCCCTGACGCCGCGTGCTGAGCGACAAAGGGCCCCGTTCCCCCGCGGGGCCCTTTGCCCTTTCCGGCTCCGACCTGTCCGGCTCCGACCTGTCCGGCCCCGCCGTGGCCGGCCCCGATCTGCCGGATCCGCGCTACGGGTGGTCGCGCCAGACGCTCGGGTCGACCCGGTCCTCGCCGTCCCGGGGCCCCGCGAGCCGGTCGTCCGCCCCGCCCGCCGGCCCCGACGGCCCCTCGTACGAACCGACCACGTCGCTCACCCCGGTCTCCGGGCGGTACGGCTCGGGCTCCCCGGCGGCGTGCGCGTAGCCGGGCCCGGCGTGGTCGTACCCGTCCGGCGGACCCTGTGGCGGCACGGCCCCCGCGTACGGGACGGCGGCGGCACCCCGCCCGCCCGTCACGGCGGCCAGCAGCGGCGGCAGCGCCAGCGCGCCGATCGCCGCCCAGATCACGTTGGCCGCGAGCAGCGAACCGAAGACCAGGCTCACCGAGTAGCCGACGGTGGCCGGGTCGGAGCGCGTCGCGGCGCTGCCGAAGCCCGTCGTCGCGGCGCCGGAGAGCACCATGAGCAGGGTCAGCCCGACCGCGTACACCACCGCCAGCCGGATCCGGTCGGCCGCGTCGAGTCGGCGGCGGTGGGCCGTCCAGGCCAGCAGGGCCACCGCGGCGACGGCCAGCAGGCCGGCGAACCGCCAGGCGCCGCTCTCGTCGTGCAGGTCGAAGAAGGAGAACTCCTGGAAGCCCGGGTAACCGCCCTCCGTGCCGCTCCAGTCCGAGCCCCGGGCCGCGGGCCCGCCCTCGGCCCGGAACGTCGCCCCCGAGCCGATGCCGATCAGCATCAGCCCGAGGTTGGGCAGGAAGGCCAGCGACACCGCGGTCTGCCAGCCCTCGCTGTTGGCCGCGACCAGGACGAACGCCACCAGGGCGGCCGTCCCGACCAGCAGCGCGAGCGTCTGTCCGGCCGCCAGCGCCGCCACCGCCCAGCCGCGGATCGTCCGGTTGCGCCAGGCCGCCCAGCGCAGCGCGTCGGTGCCGTACACGGCGAACGCGACCAGCCCCGCGAGCAGGGCGCTCCAGCCGACCGCCTGCGGCCAGCCGGCGTCCGCGGTGTAGGTGATCGCCGACGACCGGCCGAACCCGGTGGGGGTGCCGGGCACGTAGGGGCTCCAGTCCGCCCCGGCCAGCAGACCGACCAGCAGCGTCACTCCCGCCGCGACCAGCGCGGTGCGCAACGCCTCGCCGGCCGCCTGGCCGCGGGTCATCTGCTGGGCCGTGCGGGCCTGCCGGCGGCGGGAGAGCGTCCGCAGGCCGAGCCAGAGGGCGAGCAGCCAGAGCACGGTGACGGTCAGCGGAAGCACCCGCGCCGTGAGCCCGAAGTCGGTGTTGGTGCTCCGCCAGTGGATCGCGTAGGAGAGCTTGAACGGGGCGCCGAGCGCGCCGAGCGCCATGGCGAGGGCGGCGCCGAAGCGGTCGCCGAACCCGGGGATCTGGACCAGGGTGGCGGATTCGCCGTAGTCGCTCGGGATCGCCGCGATCAGCGCGGCCACCAGGAGGACGGCGGTCGGCGCGAGCAGCGCGAGCAGCGCCGGGCGCCAGTCCGTGCCGGTGAGCCAGCGCAGCGCGGGCGACTGCCCGGTGGCCGGGTCGTACGGCCGCCCGGCGCCCCAGGCGCCCAGCGCGGGCGCGCCGGCACCGGGCGGGTACGGCGCGGGGCGGGAGGGCGGCGCGGGCGCGTACCCGGGCGGTGGGGGCGGCGGCACCGCGGGCGGGCCGGCCGGCGGAGGGGGCGGTGGCGGTGGCGGCGGCGCCGACGGCCGTCCGCACGCGGCGCAGGCCCGCGCCCCCTCCACCGAAGCCGCGCCGCACGATGCGCAGATGGCCATGAACCGCGTTCCCCCCGCTCGACGAGTCCCTGGACCCCAGGACGCCCGTTTATCCCATCGGATCCGAACGGATGTCAACCGGCTTCCGAACTCGGCGTGTTGGCCGAACCGCCGGGCGTCAGCCGCGCTTCTTCGGCACCTCCGGGACGGGCAGCAGCGGCAGCCGCAGCGCCCCGAACGCGTCCGGCGGCACGGCCGGGCGCACCGGCGCCACGGCCGCGGTGCGGCGGTACTCCGCACCCTGCTCCGGCCGCGGGTCGGCCTCGCCCTTGTTGGGCCACATCGACATGGCGCGCTCGGCCTGCGCGGTGATCGTCAGCGACGGGTTGACGCCGAGGTTGGCGGAGACGGCCGCGCCGTCCACGACGCTGATCCCCGGGTGCCCGTAGAGCCGGTGGTACGGGTCGACCACGCCGGTCTCGGCGCTGTCGCCGATCGGACAGCCGCCGAGGAAGTGGGCGGTCATCGGAATGTCGAAGATCTCGCCCACGGTGCTGCCGGCGAAGCCGTTGATCTCCTCGGCGAGCGCCTGGGCGCCCTTCTCGGCGGCCGGGATCCAGGTCGGGTTGGGCGCGCCGTGGCCCTGGGTGGAGGTCAGCCGGGCCTTGCCGAGCAGGTCCTTCTTCAGCGAGACGGTGATCGAGTTGTCCAGCGACTGCATCACCAGGCCGATGATCGTCTTCTCCGACCAGCGGCGCTGGTTCATCGAGCGCGCGAAGGTCACCGGGTGGCTCACCGAGTTGCCCAGGTAGCGCAGCCAGCGCGGGGCCCGCCCACCACCCGCGACCTGGGCGATCGACAGCGCGCCCATCGCGTTCGAGCCCTTGCCGTAGCGCACCGGCTCGATGTGGGTGTTCGCGTCCGGGTGGATCGAGGAGGTGATCGCGACGCCCTTGGTGAAGTCCGCGCGGCTGCCGTAGCGCCGGTCGGTGGTCTGCGCGCCCACCAGCGCCTCGGAGTTGGTCCGGGTCAGCTCGCCGAGCCGGGCCGAGAGCCGGGGCAGGTGGCCGTCCGCGCGCATCCGGTGCAGCAGCGACTGGGTGCCGTAGGTGCCGGCCGCGACCACGACCCGGGCGGCGGTGATGGTCCGCGCGCCCGCCTTCACCCGGTCCGTCTTCGAGCGCGAGTCGGTGCGGCGCACGTCCACCGCGTAGCCCCCGCCCTGTTCCCGGATCCGGGCCACCGTGGTCAGCGGGTGGATCTCCGCGCCGCCCCTCTCGGCCAGGTACAGGTAGTTCTCGGTGAGCATGTTCTTGGCGCCGTGCCGGCAGCCGGTCATGCACTCGCCGCACTCCACGCAGGCCTTGCGGGCCGGGCCGGCGCCGCCGAAGTACGGGTCGGCGACCTCCTCCCCGGGTGCGGCCTTGGCCGTCCCGTCGGTGTCCTTGCCGTCCCCGAAGAAGACCCCGACCGGCGCCATGTGGAAGGTGTCCCCGACGCCCATCTTCTCGGCCGCCGCCTTGAGGTGGACGTCGGACGGCGTGAGGGTCGGGTTGAGCCGGACCCCGAGCATCCGCTGCGCCTGGTCGTAGAACGGCGCCAACTCCTCCTGCCAGTCGGTGATGTGGCGCCACTGGCGGTCCTCGAAGAACGCCTTCGGCGGCACGTACAGGGTGTTGGCGTAGTTCAGCGAGCCGCCGCCGACCCCGGCGCCGGCCAGGATCAGCACGTTAGCCAGCAGGTGGATCCGCTGGATGCCGTACAGGCCGAGCTGCGGCGCCCACAGGTAGTTCGGCAGGTCCCAGGAGTTCCTGGGCAGTTCGTCGCGGTCGAAGCGCCGCCCGGCCTCCAGGACGGCCACCCGGTAGCCCTTCTCGGTCAGCCGCAGCGCGGCGACCGAACCGCCGAAGCCGGAGCCGACCACGACCACGTCGTAGTCGAACTCGCCCTGTTCCGGGGACCCCGCCATCTGCCACTGCTCCCTTAGCCGTCCGAACCTGCCCGCACCGCCCACCGGCCGGGCCTCACCGCTGCCGTGCCTACTTGAGGCGCAGGGCCTTCAGCACCCGCAGCCCGCCGGTGAACACCGCCGCGAACTGCCGGTCGTCGAGCCCGAGCGAGGGCGCGAGCGGGAGCAGCCGCTGGGTCGCGATGGTCTGGGCCTCGGTGAACCGCAGGATGCCCTCCGCGCCGTGCCGCCGGCCGAGCCCGGAGTCGCCCATCCCGCCCATCGGCGAGCCGACCGACCCGTAGGCGGCGGCGTACGCCTCGTTGACGTTGACCGTGCCGGTGCGCAGCCGGGCCGCGACCGCCCGGCCGCGGCGCGGGTCCCGGGTCCAGACGCTGGAGTTGAGGCCGTACGGGGTGGCGTTGGCGGCGGCCACGGCCTCGTCCTCGGTGTCGAAGCGGTAGACGGAGACGACCGGGCCGAAGGTCTCCTCGCCGCAGACCGCCATGTCCGGCGTGACGCCGTCGAGGATGGTCGGCTCGTAGAAGAACGGGCCGAGGTCGGGCCGGGCGCGGCCGCCGGTCAGCACGGTGGCGCCGGCCTTGACGGCCTCCTCGACGTGCCGGGTGGTGGTGTCCAGCTGGCGGGCCGAGACCAGCGAGCCCATGTCGGCGCCGTACGCGAGGCCGCCCCCCAGGCGCAGGGCGCGGGTGCGCTCGGCGAACTTCTCCAGGAAGGCGTCGGCGACCGAGCGGTGGACCATGAGGCGCTCGATGGAGATGCAGAGCTGACCGGCGGAGGAGAAGCAGGCCCGCACGGCGCCGGCCGCGGCCCGGTCGAGGTCCGCGTCGGCGAGCACCAGCATGGCGTTCTTGCCGCCGAGTTCGAGCGAGGCGCCGACCAGCCGGGCGGCGGCGCGCTGGGCGACGTCGCGGCCGGTGCGGGTGGAGCCGGTGAAGGAGACGTAGTCCGCGTGCTCGACCACGGCCGGGCCGATCACCGGTCCGTCGCCGATCACGACCTGCCACAGGTCGGCCGGCAGCCCGGCCTCGACGAGCAGCTCGCGGGCCCACAGCGCGGTGAGCGCGGTCTGCGTGTCGGGCTTGTTGACGACGGCGTTGCCGGCCACGAAGGCGGGCAGGGCGTCGCCGACGGACAGCTCCAGCGGGTAGTTCCACGGCGAGACGTGGCCGATCACGCCCTTGGGCCGACGGGCCTCGATCGCCTGGGTGAGCACCGGCAGCGCGCCGCCGTGCCGCTTGTCGCGCAGGTACCCGTGCGCGGCGCGCCCGTAGTGCCGGGCGGCCATGGCGACGGCGAGCACCTCCTCGAAGGCGTGCAGCCGGGCCTTGCCGGTCTCGGCCTGGATCAGGTCCAGGACCTCGTCCTGGCGCTTGAGCAGCAGGTCGTGGAAGCGCAGCAGGACGGCGGCGCGGCGGCGCACGGGCAGCGCGGCCCAGGCCGGCTGGGCGCGGTGGGCCAGCTGGAAGGCGACCTCGACGTCGGCCGGGGTGGACTGCGGCAGACTCGCCAGCCGCTCACCGGTCAGCGGGGCGACGGTCTCCACCACGCTGGGCTCGCCGGTCGCGGTGACACCGCCGGCCAGCCGGGCGACCAGGGACGGCGGGACGGCCCCGGCGACGGTCCGGCCGCCGCCCGGGGCGGCCGGGTTGCCGCCCGCGGGAGCGGCGTCGGGGCGTCCGGTGGCCACTGCATCTGCTGTGAGGTCCGACATACGGCGCAGCCTAGGCGCTCGGCGCCCGGCGCGGTACCCGTCGGTAACAACAATCTGCCCCACTCGGGTGAAAGCGGGCGCCCCGCCCGGACGGCGCCGCGGTCAGCGCGTGGGCGTGAAGCTGTTGAGCACCGTCGTGAAGCGCTGGAGGGCCTCGTTCCAGTCGTTGCCCTTCTCCGGGCTGGACGAGTAGATCGCGTAGGCGGTGCCGTCCTCGTCGAGGAACTCGGTCTCGACCGCGCGGCGGCGGCCCCCCTCCTTGGCCGCGTAGCTGAACTCCCAGACGGCAGCCTCGTGGCCGTTCACCGCGGTGCTCGCCATCCGGTGCTGCTTGTAGTCCTTCTGCGCCTTGGAGACGCTGGCCTCCATCTCCCGCATGTGCTCCAGCGGCTTGACCGGCTGCCCGACGGTGACGGCGAACTGCAGGTAGTGCACCTTGCCGTCGGGGCTGTAGAAGATCTGGTTGTTGTCGCTCCCGAGGATGCGCTGCCAGGCCGGGGACGTGGACGGCAGGAGGAAGCGGAACCCGGCCGGGTCCTCCACCCACTGGTAGCCGGCGGGCACCGGCCCGCCGCTCGCCGATCCGGTCGGCACCGGCACGGCCGAGGTGGTCACGGCGGGCGTCGACGGGTCGTCGGCGGGGCCGGCGTCGGAGCCGACGACGTGCCGGGTGGCGAAGAAGGTGCCCGCGGCGGCGACCAGGCCGACGGCCACCGCGATGCCGACGACCTTCGCGAGGCTGCGGCGCCTGGCCGGTCCGCGCGCGGGCGCGGTGGTGTGCGGCACCGGCGCGACGGGCCCGGTGGGCGCCCCCGCACCCATCGGCGCGCCCGCCTGAACGCCCACGGCGGGGGCGTGCGCCGCGGTGACGGCGGTCTCCGACGAGCGGGCCCCGGCCGCCTCCCCGGCGCCGTCCGGCTCGCTGCCGGTGTCCGTACCGGCGTCACCCGCATCGGCCGCGGCCCCGCCGGTCGCATGGCTCCGGTCCACGACGGGCACCGACATCGTCGGCGTCCGGACCGGCGCGACCGCTTTGAGGCCGACCGTGTGCCCGGCCTGCACCTCGGCGAGCATCCGGGCCGCCTCGTCCGCGGTCGGCCGCTCGGCCGGGTCCTTGGCCATCAGCGCGGCCAGCACCGGCCCGAGCGGCCCGGCCCGGCGCGGCTCCGGCAGCGGCTCGCCCACGACCGCGGCCAGCGTCGTGATCGGCGAGGTACGGCGGAACGGCGACTGCCCCTCGACGGCCGCGTACAGCGTCGCGCCGAGGCCCCACAGGTCGGAGGCCGGCCCGGGCCGCTCGCCCTGGGCGCGCTCGGGCGCGAGGTAGTCCGGCGAGCCGACGAGGTCGCCCGGCCGGGTCAGCTCGGCGGAGCCCTCGAACTTCGCGATCCCGAAGTCCAGCAGGACGACCCGGCCGGTGCCGCGCTCCAGCAGCACGTTGGCCGGCTTGACGTCCCGGTGCAGCACGCCCAGCTGGTGCCCGCGGTGCAGCGCGGCCAGCACCTGGCTGCCGACCTCGGCGGCGGCGCGCGGCTGGAGGGTGCCGTCCTGACTGATCACGTCGGCCAGCGAGCGGCCGTCGACCAGCTCCATGACGATCCACGGCCGGCCGTCCTGCTCCAGCACGTCGTGCACGGTGATGACGCCGGGATGCTTGATCCGGGCCGCCGCGCTCGCCTCGCGCTTCATCCGGGCGTGCAGGATCTCCAGCTCGTCCTCGGGGAGGTGGTTGACGGTCAGTTCCTTGACCGCGACCTCGCGGTCCAGCATCCGGTCCCAGGCCCGCCAGACCGTGCCCATGCCGCCCCTGCCGAGCCGCTCGCCCAGCTCGTACCGCCCGGCCAGCAGCCGCTCCGTCTCGGCCGTCTCCGGCCGGTCCTGCACGCCCATCGGCGACCGCTCCCCCTCGCTTCGGCTGCCGTCACTGCGACGGAGGGCCTGGTGCAGACCACTGTTCGAACAAATCCCACGCACACATTAGGCCCACCTCGCCGACCCGGGTAATCTCCCCGGCCGGCTGCGTCCGTGAACCCCGGCCGGGCCGGGCCGTCAGCCCGCGAACATCACCACGGCCACCACCCCCAGCACCAGCAGCAGGAAGACGCCTCCGACCAGTAGCGGCCCCAGCAGGGCCGGGGGTATCCGGGGCGGCTTCCCCCCGCCCGTCCCCGCGCCACGGCCCGCGGAGGGCACGGCGGCGCCCCGGCCGCGCCCGCGCGCGGACCTCACCAGCGGACCGGCCGGCCGCGGCACGACCTCCCGGGCCGCCCGCTCGCCGTCGGCCGGCTCCGGCGCGCCCGCCAGCAGCACCGCCAGCTCCCGGCGGACCTCGTCGGCGGTCGGCCGCAGCGCCGGGTCGGGCTGGAGCAGCCGCTCGACGAGCGGCGCCAGCGGCCCGCAGGACGCGGACGGCTCGCGCCGCCCGTCCCGGACCGCCGTCACCAGCTCCGGCACCCCGCCCTCGGGATAGGGCGAACGCCCGGTCAGCAGCCGCTGCAGCAGCACGCCGAGCGCCCAGCAGTCCCCGGCCGGGCCGCCGTCCAGCGGCCAGCGCTCCGCCACCGGACCCACCAGGGTGGCCCGCACCTCGTAGCGGCGGCGCCCGCCGGGCCCGCCGAGGTCCTCGGCCAGTGCCTCCTCGGCCACCCCGGACAGCAGTCCGCCGAGCATCGCCGCACCGTCCTCGCAGACCAGCACCGACTCGGCGGTCAGGTTGCCGTGGCTGAGCCCGGCCTCGTGCAGCGAGCGCAGCGCGCCCGCCAGGTCCGCCGCCAGCTCGGCCGCCCGGTACGGCGGCAGCGGCCCGGCGGCGGCGAGTTCGGCCAGCGGGACGCCGGCCGGCCGCTCCTCGACCGTCCACAGCAGCTCGCCGTCGACGAAGGCCCCGACCCCGCGCAGCAACCGCGGGTGCCAGGCCGGCGCCGTCGAGCCGACCGCCCCGACCCGCCGGACCAGCCGGTCGGCCTGCGGCGGATCGCCGTCCTGCGGATCGTGGCCGCCGGTCAGCAGCGCGGGCAGCTCCAGGGCGCGCAGCAGCACCGACTCGCCGGTGCCCTCGTCCACCGCGGCCGCCCGCAGCGCCTCCGGACGGTCCGTCAGCCGGTAACGCCCCGCCAGCACCTGCCCAGGGCCCGCTCGCATGCCAGTTCCTCTCGCTCACCGAGCAGCCTACTGAGCGGCTCCCTCGGGCTCGGCCCCATCCGGGCCGATCTGATCGACACGGCGTTCCGGGTCGCCGGCAACGGCACCCGGGCGACGCGGGCCGAGGCCGTGCGCACGGTCGAGGCGGCCGTGATCGACGGTGCGCGGCCCGCCTCCTCCGCCGGTCGCGGCCCCGGCCGCTTCCGCAAGGGCACGCTCGTCCTGACCACCCACCGGCTGCTCTTCCTGAAGGACGGGAAACCGCCGGTGCCGGTTCCGCTTGCCGCCGTCACCCGACGCGACCGTGACCCGGGCCAGGCTCGACGGCGACGTCCCGACGGTCGTCGCCCCGATTGGTTCGCACCGCTTCGAGGACGCGGCCGGGGCCGGGGAGTTCGCCGAGCCGATCAGGACCGCCGCACGGGCCGCGCAGGCCGCCGCCGCCCTGACCGAGGCGCCGTCCGCCGCCGCCCCCGAGGAGCTCGGCGCGGGCGAGCAACTGCCGGGCCGGCTGGAGCGGTCGGCCGCCCGGCACTCTCCGGGGCGCTCACCGACGAGGAGTTCGCAAGGCCGGGGAGCGCCTGCCCGGCCGACCGGCCCGACGGCCGCCGGGTTACGGCGCGGGCTGGAAGCTGGCGAACGCCTGGTCCCTGGCCTGGGAGTTGGCCGGGGCGGCCCAGTCCGCGTCCGGCGTGGTCCAGTAGATCGCGTAGCCGTACTTGGCCGGGCTGCCGGTCACGAAGCCGCGGTTGAGCGAGTGCATCCTCGGCGTGCCGTTGGTCCACTCCCAGTCGGCCGCGTTGCTCCACTGCCGGTAGCTGACGGCCGCGAGGTTGACCCGCTGGTAGTTGGTCACCTGCCCGCGAAGGCCGGGCTCGGCCTCCTGCCAGTCCGCCAGCGCGCTCGGGTCGGGGCTGGTGGTCCACTCGATCCGCAGCGTGCTGCCGTTGCCCTGGAAGGTCCGGCGGGTGGCCTCCGAGCCGCTCTGCTGGAGCCAGTCCGGCAGCACGACCGAGAAGCCGGTCGGGTCCTTGTACAGGTGGTACCCGGCCGGCACCGCGCCGGCCGGGGCCGGCTGGGCCGCGCTCGGCGTGGCGGCCGGGGTCGGGGTGGGCGTCGCCGCCGGGGCGGGCGCCTGGCCGCCCGCCGGGGTCGTCGCCGCGGTGGCCGGGGCCTGCGGCGGGGGCGCCTCGGTGCCGGCCGGCGCGGGCTCGGCCGCCGCCGTGGTCGGTGCGGCGGCGGTGGGCGCCGCGGCCCCGCTCGGCGTCGCCTCCGTGGTGACCGCCACCGGCGAGGTCGCGCCCGCGCCGTGCGCCGTGCTGGCGTCCGAACCGCCGACGGCCTTCACGACCGCGACGATCCCGGCGATCAGCAGCAGCACCAGGACGATCGTCACCACGGCCAGCCGCCGCCGGCCCTTGCGCGGATCGGCGCCCGCCGCCTGCGTCGCACCCAGCGTCCACTCGCTGGTCACCGGCCGGATCGGCTCGGTCTCCGGCGCCGCGGGCCGGGCCGGCTCCGCCGCGGGGAGCACCGCCGGGACGGCCGTGGGCTCCTGGTCCTTCGCCTTGCTGCCGACCCGGACGGTCCCGAGCAACCCGCCGATCGTCCGCTTCACGGTGCCGTCGGGGGACGGCGGCTGATCCTCGGACTTCTCGCCGGTCTTCTCGGCGGCCGTCTCGGCGGCCTTCGCCGCCGGGGCCGCAGCCGCCGGTCCGGCGGCCGACGCGACCGGCATCGCGTGCTCGGTCGTCGACTCGGCCTTGGCGGTGGCCTCGGCGACCACCCGCTTGAGCATCGACCGGGTCTGCGAGGCGTCCAGCCGGTCGGCCGGGTCCTTCTCCAGCAGCCCCTCGATCACCGGCAGCAGCGCCCCGGCGTTCTTCGGCGTGACGAGCTCCTCGGTCATCACCGCCGTCAGGGTGGCCAGCGCCGACCCGCGGTCGTACGGGGGCCGGCCCTCCACCATCGCGTACAGCGTGCCGCCCAGCGACCACAGGTCGGCCGGCGGCCCGGGCTTCTGCCCCCGCGCGCGCTCCGGGGATATGTACGAGGGCGCACCGACCAGCATGCCGGTCGAGGTGACCGAGGCGTCACCCTCCACGCTGGCGATGCCGAAGTCGGTGAGCACCACCCGGCCGTCCTCACCGATCAGCACGTTCGACGGCTTCACGTCCCGGTGCAGGATGCCCAGCGCGTGCGCGGCGCTCAGCACGCCCAGCACGTCGAGCGCGATCTCGGCGGCCCGGGCGGGCGCCAGCGGCCCGTCCTCCTTGATGACGTCGGCCAGCGAGCGGGACTCGACCAGCTCCATGACGATCCACGGCCGGTCGTCCTCCTCGACCACGTCGAAGACGGTGACCGCCGAGCTGTGCCGGATCCGCGCGGTGGCCTTGGCCTCGCGCAGCGTCCGGACGATCAGCCGGTGCTTCTCCTCCTCCTCGACGCTGGCGTTCATGCGCAGTTCCTTGACCGCGACAATCCGGCCCAGCATCTCGTCCTCGGCGCGCCAGACGGTGCCCATACCGCCGCGCCCGAGCACCGCGTCCAGCCGGTAGCGTCCGGCCAGGAGTCGGCCGGTGGAACCCTGCGCCTGGGTCATTCGGAACGTTCCCCCATGTGCTGCTGGCGGTCGAGGTGACGGCGCGTCGGCCCGGCGTCTGGGCCCGAACGCCAAGCCTCCATCATCCCCTGTCCACGGGGCCCGCGACCACCCGGCCCCCGGCACGGGGTACGACGGGCCGCAACAACCCCGGCTCTCCGTGCCCGATCTGTGATCGAAAACTCGCCAAGATTCGTCCCGAACACTGTTACGGTGCGGCAGCTCATCGTCTTTTCCGGGGGGATCCGACACCCATGACCGCACCCGCCTGGGGCACTGACGAACAGTCGGGCCGACCGCGAACGGCCCAGCACTACACGGTGGCGCCCGCCGTCGGCGCCCCGGAGGGCTACGTCGCGCCCGGCATGCCCGGTGTCCCGGTGGCCGGATACGAACCCGTCGTCCCCGCCACGCGCCGCCGGCACCCCCGCCGGCGGGTCGGGCTCGCCGCCACCGTCGCGGTCGCGGCGATGTTCCTCTGCGCCCTCGCCTACGGCTGCGCGCCGCTGCGGGCCGAGGACAGCGTCGGCTGGCTGGCCATCGCCCCCGCCGCCGCCGTCTCCTGGCCGCTCGGCCGGCTCGGTGGCCGCAGCCGGGTGCTGCCCCTGCTGGGCGCGCTGCTCGCGGCCGGAGCGCTCTTCCTCGGCCAGTTGCTCCTCCAGGGCCGCGTGCTCCACTCGCGCGGCCTGTCCGGCACCCCGCCGCGCACCCTCGTCCACGACGTCCTGGCCGCGTGGCGCGCCGACCTGCGCCCGCTGGACCTCGCCTTCTACGGCATAGCGCTGGTCGGCGGCTTCATCCTCACCCGCCGCACCGCCGTCCGCGGCTGACGGGAACGACGAGGGCCCCCGCCGTTCGCACGGCGGGGGCCCTCGTCGGCGTTCGCCTCAGCGGAGGTCGAGCGCCGGGTTGACGGTGACCTCGACCCGCTGGAACTCCTTGAGCTCCGTGTAGCCGGTGGTGGCCATCGCCCGGCGCAGCGCGCCGAACAGGTTCATGGTGCCGTCCGGGGTGTGCGACGGACCGGTGAGGATCTCCTCGGTGGTGCCGACCGTTCCGAGGTCCACCCGCTTGCCGCGCGGCAGCTCCTCGTGGACGGCCTCCATGCCCCAGTGGCAGCCCTTGCCGGGCGCGTCGGTGGCGCGGGCCAGCGCGGCGCCGATCATGACCGCGTCGGCGCCGCAGGCGACGGCCTTCGGGATGTCGCCGCTGTAGCCGACGCCGCCGTCCGCGATCACGTGCACGTAGCGGCCGCCGGACTCGTCCATGTAGTCGCGGCGGGCGGCGGCCACGTCCGCGACGGCGGTGGCCATCGGCACCTGGATGCCGAGCACGTTGCGGGTGGTGTGGGCGGCGCCGCCGCCGAAGCCGACCAGCACGCCGGCCGCGCCGGTGCGCATCAGGTGCAGGGCGGCGGTGTACGTGGCGCAGCCGCCGACGATGACCGGGACGTCCAGCTCGTAGATGAACTGCTTGAGGTTCAGCGGCTCGGCGGCGCTGGAGACGTGCTCGGCCGAGACGGTGGTGCCGCGGATGACGAAGACGTCGACGCCGGCGTCCACGACGGCCTTGGAGAACTCGGCGGTGCGCTGCGGCGAGAGCGCGGCGGCGGTGACCACGCCGGACTCGCGGACCTCCTGGATGCGCTGCTTGATCAGCTCGGCGCGGATCGGCGCGGCGTAGATCTCCTGGAGGCGGCGGGTGGCGACGGGCTCGTCGGTGATCGAGGCGATCTCGTCGAGCAGCGGCTGCGGGTCGTCGTAGCGGGTCCACAGGCCTTCCAGGTTCAGCACGCCCAGGCCGCCGAGGCGGCCGATGGCGATGGCCTGCTGCGGCGAGACCACGCTGTCCATCGGGGCGGCCAGGAACGGCAGCTCGAAGCGGTAGGCGTCGATCTGCCAGGCGATCGAGACCTCCTTCGGGTCCCGGGTACGGCGGCTGGGGACGACGGCGATGTCGTCGAAGGCGTACGCCCGGCGGCCGCGCTTGCCTCGCCCGATCTCGATCTCAGTCACTTCGAGCCCTTCTGCTGTGTTGCTCATGCCCGCCGGGTCACCCCGGCCGCCCCCAGTATCCCGCACGGACAGTGCACACGCCCCGACGGCCCGGCCCCCGGACACGCGCGAGGGGCCCGCCGCTGCGGACAGCGACGGGCCCCTCGGGGGGTCCGGACGATCAGCGCGACGAGTAGTTCGGCGCCTCGACGGTCATCTGGATGTCGTGCGGGTGGCTCTCCTTGAGGCCCGCCGCGGTGATCCGCACGAAGCGGCCCTTGCTCTCCATCTCGGCGATGCTGGCGGCGCCGACGTAGCCCATGGTCTGGCGCAGACCGCCGACGAGCTGGTGCAGCACGGCCGACAGCGGGCCGCGGTACTGCACCTGGCCCTCGATGCCCTCGGGGACGAGCTTGTCGTCCGAGGACACCTCGGCCTGGAAGTAGCGGTCCTTGGAGTACGAGCGGCCCTGACCGCGGGACTGCATGGCGCCCAGCGAGCCCATGCCGCGGTAGGACTTGTACTGCTTGCCGTTGATGAACAGCAGCTCGCCCGGGGACTCCTCGCAGCCGGCCAGCAGCGAGCCGAGCATGACGGTGTCGGCACCGGCGGCCAGCGCCTTGCCGATGTCGCCGGAGTACTGCAGGCCGCCGTCGCCGATGACCGGAACGCCGGCCGCCTGGCAGGCCTGGGCGGCCTCGTAGATCGCGGTGATCTGCGGGACGCCGATGCCGGCGACCACGCGGGTGGTGCAGATCGAGCCCGGGCCGACGCCGACCTTGACGCCGTCCACGCCGGCGTCGATCAGCGCCTGGGCGCCGTCGCGGGTGGCGACGTTGCCGCCGACCACGTCGACCTTGACGGCCGACTTGATCTTCTCGATCCAGGCCAGCGCGTTGTGGCTGTGACCGTGCGAGGTGTCCACGACCAGGAAGTCCACACCGGCCGCGACCAGGGCCTGGGCCCGGTCGAACGCCTCGGCGCTGGCACCCACGGCGGCACCGACCAGCAGACGGCCCTCGGCGTCCTTGGCGGCGTTCGGGTACTTCTCGGCCTTGACGAAGTCCTTGACGGTGATCAGGCCCTTGATCCGGCCCTCGTCGTCGACCAGCGGCAGCTTCTCGATCTTGTGACGGCGCAGCAGCGCCATCGCGTCCTCGCCCGAGATGCCGACCTTGCCGGTGATCAGCGGCATCGGGGTCATGATCTCGCGGACCTGGCGGCTGCGGTCCGACTCGAAGGCCATGTCGCGGTTGGTGACGATGCCGAGCAGCTTGCCCGCCTCGTCCGCGACCGGCACGCCGGAGATGCGGAACTTGGCGCACAGCGCGTCGGCCTCGGCCAGGGTGGTCAGCGGGCCGACCGTGATCGGGTCGGTGACCATGCCGGACTCGGAGCGCTTCACCAGGTCGACCTGGTTGGCCTGGTCCTCGACCGACAGGTTCCGGTGCAGGACGCCGACGCCGCCCTGGCGGGCCATGGCGATCGCCATCCGGGCCTCGGTGACCTTGTCCATCGCGGCGGAGAGCAGCGGGATGTTGACGCGCACGTTCCGGGAGACCCGCGAGGAGGTGTCGACCTGGTTCGGCAGCACCTCGGAGGCCCCGGGCAGCAGCAGGACGTCGTCGAACGTGAGCCCGAGCATGGCGAACTTCTCGGGTACGCCTGCGGCGTTGTAAGACATTTCGGGGGTACCTTCCGTGGCCGGCCTTTTGATCCGCACACGCCCTGAGGGTGGGGGCGCGTTCATCGCTCACTCGCGCAGACCGCCGAAAGCCGGGTGGACTTTGGAGGATCCTCCAGGGGAACCCCGTTCGCACCCGTGAAACTTTGGCAACCTGCCCAGGCGCCGATACCCCATGGTACTGGCACCGGGATTGTGGTCCTCGTGTGCCCTTGACAACACCCGTCGCCCCGTGAGCCATTCCGGCCGTCCGGCGGCAGCGTCAGGAGGACTCCTCCGCGAGCGCCCGCAGCCGGCTCAGGGCACGGTGCTGCGCCACCCGGACGGCCCCCGGAGACATCCCCAGCACCTCGCCGGTCTCCTCGGCGGACAACCCGGCGGCCACCCGCAGCAGCACCAGCTCGCGCTGACGGGCCGGCAGGTTGGAGAGCAGTTCCTTGGCCCAGGCCGCGTCACTGCTCAGCAGCGCCTGCTCCTCCGGGCCCAGCGCCTCGTCCGGGACCTCCGGCAGGTCGTCCTGCGGCACCACCGTCGAGGCGGGCCCGCGCATCGCGGCCCGCTGCAGGTCGGCGATCTTGTGCGCGGCGATGCCGTAGACGAAGGCCTCGAACGGCCGCCCCTGGTCCTTGTACCGGGGCAGCGCGCACAGCACGGCGACGCACACCTCCTGCGCGATGTCGTCCACGTGGTGCCGGGCCCCGCCGGGCAGCCGGACCAGCCGGCCGCGGCAGTACCGCAGCGCCAGCGGATGGACGTACGCGAGCAGCGCGTCGATGGCCGGGCCCTCGCCGCGGACGGCGGCCGCGACCAGCTCCCCCACCAGCGGCGACCCACCACCGCCGAGCACGGGCGGACGACCGGGGCCGACACCACCGCCGGGAACCGCACCTGCCGGGCCGGAATCGGCGTACGACGGATCGCCACCCGGGCCGGAGGGCTCGGCCTCCACCGGGTCCGCCTGGCCGGCCGCACCGGCGACGTCGTCACGCATCGGTCCATGGTGCCTGGTCGAACGGGAAAACGCGGCACCGCGTCCGGAGTTGTGCACCGGAACGTTATGCGCTGCGGCACCGCGCGGCGTGCCGCCGGGCACCACCGGCCCCTCCTGCACCGTGCCGCCTCCCGCCCCGCCGCCGTCGGTGGTCCCGTTCGCCGCGCCGTCCGCCGAGTGTCCTGCGGCTGCGTGGTTCGCCGCAGTGCCTGTCCGCTGGTCCCCGAGGTGCTCCACCACTCCATGGTGCAACCTCGGGACCGCAACGTCACACGCCCGTGCGGCGCTCGTCCCCGGAAACACCGGCGGCGCGCCGCAACCGGCGGCGCCGCCTGCGGTCAGCGGACCAGGCCCCAGCGGAAACCCAGCGCCACCGCGTGGGCACGGTCCGAGGCCCCGAGCTTCTTGAACAGGCGCCGGGCGTGGGTCTTGACGGTGTCCTCGGAGAGGAACAGCTCGCGGCCGATCTCGGCGTTGCTGCGGCCGTGGCTCATGCCCTCCAGCACCTGGATCTCACGCGCCGTCAGGGTCGGCGCCGCGCCCATGTCGGGGCTGCGCAGCCGGCGCGGGGCGAGCCGCCAGGTCGGATCGGCGAGGGCCTGGGTGACGGTGGCCCGCAGCTCGGCGCGCGAGGCGTCCTTGTGCAGGTACCCGCGGGCACCGGCGGCGACCGCGAGGGCGACACCGTCGAGGTCCTCGGCGACGGTGAGCATGATGATGCGCGCACCCGGGTCGGCCGACAGCAGCCGCCGGACCGTCTCGACCCCGCCGAGGCCGGGCATCCGGACGTCCATCAGCACGAGATCGGAGCGGTCGGCCACCCAGCGACGGAGGACCTCCTCCCCGTTCGTCGCGGTGGTGACCCGGTCCACACCGGGTACGGTCGCGACGGCGCGGCGAAGCGCCTCGCGGGCGAGCGGGGAATCGTCGCAAACGAGAACGGAAGTCATGACCGTCGTCCTCCGCAGCTGATCCGCGTCACGTTGAGCCTCCTGGCTGGTACGAACCTCTCCGACACGGCCGATCGGCGACAGAGTCCGTGCTGATCGCCTCAACTTCCCGCGATCGTTCCCGACGTCCGGCGCCCGCTAACCGCCTCCGCACTTCCAACGACCGTCACTCGAATGAGTTACGGCCTTCGGGGCCATCTCCACCACTGTACGTGGCCAACCCATTACCGATCAGCCGCATCGCGGTGCACACGCCGCACTTTTGTGCAGCTCGCGCGCGGTCGGCGTGCGACCCGCACACCGGCGCGGGCTCCGTGCGCCCCTCGGGCCACCCGATTGCCACGCCTGTGCCTGCGAAAGTCCATGCCCACTTCGCCCGTTTTTATAGCTTTCGTATGGTCATTGACTGTTGTGCCACTCTGTGGGTGACTTGTCCATGGAGTTGCCTTAAGTCATATTTCCAGGTGTCCACACCAGTGCATCGACGCCCCGCCACGCCCGCAGCGAGATCCGCTGGGGCCGGCCCGCGGCCGACGAGCCTCTGAAGGGAATGAGCCATGGCAGATTTCTCCCGCCTCCCCGGTCCCAACGCGGACCTCTGGGACTGGCAGCTCTCCGCAGCCTGCCGTGGCGTGGACAGCTCGCTCTTCTTCCACCCCGAAGGCGAACGAGGGGCCGCGCGGAGCTCGCGCGAGGCCAGTGCCAAGGAGGTCTGCACGCGCTGCCCCGTGATCGCCGAGTGCGCGGCGCACGCGCTGGCGGTCCGCGAGCCGTACGGCGTCTGGGGCGGAATGACCGAGGACGAGCGCGAAGAGATGCTCGGGCGCTCGCGCCACCGGCTGGTGGAGGTCCCACTGGTCGCACCGACGGTCGCCCAGCGTTAGCGCCACGCCGAGGCTGCGCCGTGGAGAAACGTTTCTTCGCGGCGCTTCAAGCCTCCGACCGGTGACCCTGTGTCAGCGGGCCCCGGCGGCCCCCGCGAGCCGCTCCAGCATCAGCGCCACGGCCGGCACCTCGGCCAGGTCCGGCAGGGTCAGCGCGACCACCTGCCGCACCGCCGGCGTCCCCGAGGCCGTCCGCACCGGCGCCGTCGACACCCCGTCAGGCCGCACCGACTCCAGCGCCAGCCGCGGCAGCACCGCCACCCCCAGCCCGGCCGCCACCAGGCCGACCACCGCCGGGTAGTCGTCCGTCGCGAAGTCGATCCGGGGCTCGAACCCCGCCCCGGCGCACAGCTCCACCAGGTGCCCGCGGCACTGCGGGCAGCCGGCGATCCACTGCTCCCCCGCCAGCTCGGCCAGCTCCACCGCGCCGCCGCGCCCCGCCAGCGGGTGCGCGGCCGGCAGCAGGCCCACCAGCGGGTCGTCCAGCAGCGGCGTGACCACCAGGTCGGACCAGTCGGTGCCGGCGCTCAGCTGCTGCGCCTCCAGGTTCGCCTCGGCCCGCGCCTCGCGCGGCGTTCCGTGCGCGGGCACCGGGAGGACGGCGGCGCCCTCGGACTGCGGATAGCGGAAGGCCAGCGCGATCTCGCACTCGCCGCCGCGCAACATCGCCAGCGACTCCGGCGGCTCCGCCTCGACCAGCGACACGCGCACACCCGGATGGCTGTCCCGCAGGCGGGCGACGGCGGGCGGCACCAGGGTGGAACTCGCGGTCGGGAAGGACACCAGTCGCACCCGCCCGGCCCGCAGCCCGGCGATGGCCGCGACCTCCTCCTCGGCCGCCGACAGCCCGGCCAGGATCCCGGTGGCGTGCTTGAGGAGCACCCGTCCGGCCTCGCTCAGCTGCATGCCCCGGCCCGAACGGACCACCAGCGGGGTGTCCACGGACTTCTCCAGGGCCTTCATCTGCTGGCTGATGGCGGGCTGGGTGCAGCCCAGCTCGCGGGCGGCGGCGGAGAAGGAGCCGGTGCGGGCGACGGCACGCAGGACGCGCAGGTGGCGGGCCTCGATCATGCCTCAGTTATAAGGCAATCTTTGCTGAACGCAAAATTTCCCTGATAGTTGAGTCTTCAAGCGGACTCCGGGCCCGAACGCCGGAGGCCCGGCCCGCCTCCCAGGATGGGGGCGGACCGGGCCTCCGGTCCACTTCACGGGCCTCAGTGCGAGTGGCCGTGACCGCCGTGCGAGTGGCCGTGACCGTTGTCCGCGGCCTCCTCCTTCTTCTCCACCACGAGGGTCTCGGTGGTGAGCAGCAGGGAGGCGATCGAGGCGGCGTTCTCCAGGGCGGAGCGGGTGACCTTGACCGGGTCGATGACGCCGGCCTTCACCAGGTCGCCGTACTCGCCGGTGGCCGCGTTGTAGCCCTGACCGGCCTCCAGCTCGGCGACCTTGGAGGTGATGACGTAGCCCTCCAGGCCGGCGTTCTGGGCGATCCAGCGCAGCGGCTCGTGCAGCGCCTTGCGGACCACGGCGACACCGGTGGCCTCGTCGCCCGACAGGCCCAGGCCACCGTCCAGCACCTTGGCGGCGTGCACCAGGGAGGCGCCACCGCCGGCGACGATGCCCTCCTCGACCGCGGCACGGGTCGCCGAGATGGCGTCCTCCAGGCGGTGCTTGCGCTCCTTCAGCTCCACCTCGGTGGCGGCGCCGACCTTGATGACGCAGACGCCGCCGGCCAGCTTGGCCAGGCGCTCCTGCAGCTTCTCGCGGTCCCAGTCGGAGTCGGTGCCGGCGATCTCGCCCTTGATCTGGGCGACGCGGCCGGCCACGGCCTCGGCGTCGCCGGCGCCCTCGACGATGGTGGTCTCGTCCTTGGTGATGGTCACGCGGCGGGCGCTGCCCAGCACGTCCAGACCGGCCTGGTCGAGCTTGAGGCCGACCTCCTCGGAGATCACGGTGCCGCCGGTCAGGGTGGCCAGGTCGCCGAGGATCGCCTTGCGGCGGTCGCCGAAGCCCGGGGCCTTGACGGCGACGGCGTTGAAGATGCCGCGGATCTTGTTCAGCACCAGGGTCGACAGCGCCTCGCCGTCGACGTCCTCGGCGATGATCAGCAGCGGCTTCGAGGCACCGCCCTGCAGGATCTTCTCCAGCAGCGGCAGGAGCTCCTGGATCGCGGAGATCTTGCCCTGGTGGATCAGGATGTACGGGTCCTCCAGGACCGCCTCCTGCCGCTCCGCGTCGGTGACGAAGTACGGCGACAGGTAGCCCTTGTCGAACTGCATGCCCTCGGTGAACTCGAGCTCCACGCCGAAGGTGTTCGACTCCTCGACGGTGATGACACCGTCCTTGCCGACCTTGTCGATCGCCTCGGCGATCAGCTCGCCGACCTGGGTGTCCTGGGCGGAGAGGGACGCGACGGCGGCGACGTCGTCCTTGCCCTCGATCTCGCGGGCCACCGAGAGCAGGTGCTCGGAGACGGCGGCGACGGCCTTGTCGATGCCCTTCTTCAGGGCGGCCGGGCCGGCACCGGCGGCGACGTTGCGCAGACCCTCGTTGACCAGGGCCTGGGCCAGCACGGTGGCGGTGGTGGTGCCGTCGCCCGCGACGTCGTTGGTCTTGGTGGCGACCTCCTTGACGAGCTGCGCGCCAAGGTTCTCGTACGGGTCGTCCAGCTCGACCTCACGGGCGATGGTGACGCCGTCGTTGGTGATGGTCGGGGCGCCGAACTTCTTGTCGATGACGACGTTGCGGCCCTTGGGGCCGATGGTCACCTTGACGGTGTCGGCCAGCTTGTTGACACCGCGCTCCAGCGAGCGGCGGGCGTCCTCGTCGAACTGCAGGATCTTCGCCATGTTCCCTATTCCCTCGGGGCTGCGGCCGGCCCACCGGCCGCCGAACTACGTGAACCAACAACCACGCCCCGGGCCCCTGTCACTTGGGACACGGATCCGGGGCGGGTCGGAACGACTTACTTCTCGATGATGGCGAGAACGTCGCGGGCGGAGAGGACGAGGTACTCCTCGCCCTGGTACTTCACCTCGGTGCCGCCGTACTTCGAGTACAGGACGATGTCACCGACGGCGACGTCGAGCGGCAGACGCTGGCCGTCCTCGAAGCGGCCCGGGCCGACGGCCAGGACGACACCCTCCTGGGGCTTCTCCTTGGCGGTGTCCGGGATAACCAGGCCGGAGGCCGTGGTGGTCTCGGCGTCGAGCGGCTGGACCACGATGCGGTCCTCGAGCGGCTTGATGGCAACCTTGCTGCTGGTGGTCACGTCCGAGCTCCCCTTCGGAGATTACGGGGTTTTCTAACGGGTAAGGGGCGAACCTGCGGGCCTGCCGTCGCGGGGGTCAGGCACGCGTCTTCGCGTTAGCACTCCCCAGGTGGAGAGTGCCAAGGACGACCATAGGCCTGTGTTAGCACTCAGTCAACCAGAGTGCCAACGGCGCGCCCCGCCGTCCCGGCCCGCGGACGAGCGGCCGCCGTCCCGCGCGGCCCGGCGCGACCGCCCGGGACCGGCCACCACCCGCCCCGACCGGCGAGAATGGCCCCGTGGACACCGAGAACCTCCAGCCGCTGCTGACCCCCGAGGGACAGGACCTGCTCGCCGCACTGCGCGAGTTCACGCCCGAGGAGGAGCTCGCGCTGGCCACCCGGCTGCGGCGCGAGCACCCGGCCGACCTGGTGTCGGCGGCGTTCGGGCAGGCGCGGCTGCGCCAGCGCGCCCGCGCGAAGTTCGGGGCGGACGCCGACCTGATGTACTTCACGCCCAACGGCGTCGAGCAGTCCACCCGGCGCAGCGTCGCCGAGTGGCGCGCGCAGCGCTTCGCCGGGCTCGGGGTGCGGCGCATGGCCGACCTGTGCTGCGGGATCGGCGGGGACGTCCTGGCGCTGGCCCGGGCCGGGATCGAGGTGCTGGCCGTCGACCGGGACCCGGCCGCCTGCGCGGCCACCGCCGCCAACGCCGCCGCGCTGGGCCTCGCCGACCTGGTCGAGGTGCGCTGCGCGGACGTCACCGACGTGGACGTCACCGGGTACGACGCGGTGTTCACCGACCCGGCGCGACGGACGGCGCGCGGCCGGGTGTTCGACCCGGAGGCGTACGCCCCGCCGCTCTCGTGGGCCGTCCGAGCCGGCCGCCGGACCCCGATCGGCGCGTTGAAGGTCGCGCCGGGCATCCCGCACGAGGCCGTCCCCGAGGACGCCGAGGCCGAGTGGGTCTCGGACCACGGGGACGTGAAGGAGGCGGTGCTCTGGTTCGGCACCAAGGCCGCCCACCCGCACCGCGCGACCCTGCTGCCGCACGCCGCGAGCCTCACCGGCGGCGACCTGCCCGACCCCGCGGCCGGGCCGGTCGGCCGCTACCTGTACGAGCCGGACGGCGCCGTGATCCGCGCCCACCTGGTGGCCGAGGTGGCCGAGCAGGTGGGCGGGCGGCTGATCGACCCGAAGATCGCCTACCTGACCTCGGACGAGCTGGTCCCGACGCCGTACGCGCACGCCTTCGAGCTGACCGACGTGCTGCCCTTCCACATCAAGAAGCTGAAGGCCCTGCTGCGCGAGCGCGGGGTCGGCACGGTGGTGATCAAGAAGCGCGGGATGGCGATCACCCCGGAGGAGCTGCGCCGCCAGCTCAAGCCCTCCGGGCCGAACTCCGTCACGGTGATCCTCAGCCGCACCGACCACGGCCCGCTGATGATGCTCGGTCAGCCGGTCTGAGCGGCCGGGCCGGGCGGACCGGCCGGACGGCTACGCCGGCGGCTGGACGTAGTCGTCCAGCCGGGCCACCGAGAAGCCCTGCTCCTGGATCCGGGCCAGCAGTTCGCCGAACATCTGGGTCATCGTGGCGCCCTTGAGCTCCTTCGGCCCGCGGAAGTGGGCCAGGATGATGTCGCCGGGCTTCAGCTTCTTGTCCGCCGCCTGGTACTGCATGTCGTGGATCTGCATCGACTCGCGCCACAGCACGATCGCCCGTGGACCGCACTCCTGCACCGAGGTGTTGAGCGTCGGCGTGTTGGCGCCGTCCCCGAACGGCGGGCGGAACAGCAGCGGCGCGGTGCCGTACTGCTGGGTGAGCGCGCTCTGGTCCTCGCAGATCTCGGACTTCTGCTTGTCCGGCGTGAGCTTGCTCATCACCGGGTGGGTGACGGTGTGGTTCTGGATGTGGTTGCCGAGCGCCTGGAGCGGCTTGAAGTAGCCGTAGTCGTTCTTGACGATGTCCTTGGTCAGGAACATCGTGATCGGCACCTTGAGGTCGGTCAGCATCTCGACGAACTTTGGGTCCTTCTCGGCGCCGTCGTCGATGGTGATGAAGACGACCTTGTCGCTCGTCTTCACGTCGCTGAACACCGGTACGGTGCCGGTCCGTTCGAGCTTGACGGGCTTGTCGGCGGGCGGGGCGGGAGCCGGGGCCAGCGGTTTGAGGTTCCACTTCGCCCACGCGGCGTCGCCAGCGGCCTGCGCCGCCGCGGGCGTGGTCGCCGCGGCGGTCGGTGCGGCGCCGCCGGAGGGTCGGCCCCCGGCCGGGGCCGCGCTCGTGGGTGCCGGGGCGGCGGCGCCGTCCCCGTTGCCGCCGCACCCGGTGGCGAGGGCCAGCAGGGCCAGCGCCCCCGCCGCGTACGCCTTGGTCCTGTTCCGGCCGTCCTGCTTCACCGCACCGCGCTCCTGGTCCGTCCGCCGTTTCTCAGCTAGCACGGTAGTGGCCTGGCGCGCGGTTCCCGTACCGGCCTACTCGACGTGCTCGCTGATGAAGGACCAGCGGTGCACCGGACGGCCGAGCAGCTCGGCCGGCGGCTCGGCGACGGGCACCGGCTCGCCGCTCCACCAGGCGATCAGCAGCACCCGCTCTCCGGGGGCGCCGAACAGTTCGAGGCGCTCCAGGCCCGCCGAGCCGCGCAGTGCCGGGATCGCCGTCTCCCGTGCCCAGGAGGCCAGTTCGGCCCCGCGGCCGTCGGCGGCGCGGGCCTCCCACATCATGGCGACGGTCACGCGGCACCGCCGCCGAGGGCGTCGTACGCCTGGCCGTGGACGTCGCCGTGGTGGAGGTCCGCGGCCGGGACATGGACGTCGGTGACGGGCAGCGAGGAGTCCGCCGACAGGTCGAAGGCGGACGGTGCGCGGTCGCGCCACACCATCTCGGAGCCCAGGGCGGCCACCATCGCGCCGTTGTCGGTGCACAGGCCGGGCCGCGGCACCCGCAGCCGGATCCCGGCCCGGTCGCAGCGCTGCTGGGCCATCTCGCGCAGCCGCGAGTTGGCCGCGACCCCGCCGCCGATCATCAGGTGGTCGACGCCGTTGTCCCTGCACGCCTTGACGGCCTTGCGGGTGAGCACGTCGGTGACCGCCTCCTGGAAGGACGCCGCCACGTCGGCGATCGGCACCTCCTCGCCGACCCGGCGCTTGGCCTCCACCCAGCGGGCGACGGCGGTCTTCAGGCCCGAGAAGGAGAAGTCGTACGCGGGGTCGTTCCGGCCGCTCAGGCCCCGCGGGAAGGCGATCGCCTCGGGGTCGCCCTCGCGGGCCGTGCGGTCCACGATCGGGCCGCCGGGGAAGCCCAGGCCGAGCACCCGGGCCACCTTGTCGAAGGCCTCGCCGGCCGCGTCGTCGATGGTCGCGCCGAGCGGGCGGACGTCGGTCGTGATGTCCTCGCTCAGCAGCAGCGAGGAGTGGCCGCCGGACACCAGCAGTGCCATCGTCGGCGAGGGCAGCCGGCCGTGCTCCAGCTGGTCGACGCAGATGTGCGAGGCGAGGTGGTTGACCCCGTACAGCGGCTTGTCGAGCGCCCAGGCGTACGCCTTCGCGGCGCTGACGCCGACCAGCAGCGCGCCGGCCAGGCCGGGGCCCGCCGTCACGGCGATGCCGTCGAGGTCGCTCGCCTTGACCCCGGCGGTGTCCAGGGCGCGCTGGATGGTCGGGACCATCGCCTCCAGGTGGGCCCGGCTGGCGATCTCCGGGACGACGCCGCCGAAGCGGGCGTGGTCGTTGACGCTGGAGGCGACCGCGTCGGCCAGCAGCGTGGTGCCGCGCACGATGCCGACGCCGGTCTCGTCGCAGGAGGTCTCGATGCCGAGGACGAGCGGTTCGTCAGCCATGGCGGGTGTCCTCAATGTCCTTCGGGTCGGTGCTGTCGGTGCTGGGGTGGTCGAGGCGCATCACCAGCGCGTCGACGTTGGCGGGCTGGTAGTAGCCGCGCCGGATGCCCACCGGCTGGAAGCCGTGGCGCTCGTACAGCCGCTGGGCGCGCGGGTTGTCCACCCGCACCTCCAGCAGCAGTTCGGCGCAGCCGCGCCGGGCGGACTCCCGGATCAGGTCGGTGAGCAGCGCCGCGCCGAGGCCGGCGCCCTGGTGGCGCTCGTCGACGGCGATGGTCTGGACGTCGCCCTCGCCGGCGATCGCCATCAGTCCGGCGTAGCCGACGATCGTGCCGTCCGCGGCGGTGGCCACGGTGTAGTGGCGGGTGCCGCCGGGGTGGGTCTCGGCCAGCTCGGACCAGTACATCCCGTGGGACCAGGCGTCCTCCGGGAAGAGCCGCAGCTCCAGTTCCATCACCGGCTCGATGTCCCACCAGCGCATCGGGCGCAGGGTGGTGCCGTGGTTCACGCCGGGAGCACCGCCTTGTAGCCGGCCGGCACCTGGGCGTCCGGGCGGCGCAGGTACAGCGGCACGTTCGGCAGCAGCTCGCGCCCGGCTGCCAGCTCGGCCGCGGCGAAGCCCGCCAGGGCGCCGGCCGAGACGTGCTCGGGACCGTGCGCGCCCGGGAAGGCGTCGGGGTAGAGCAGCGCGCCGGCGCCGACCGAACGCGGCTGCGGCGTGAGTTCGGCCGGGCGGTCCACGCCGGGGCCCTCGGTGCGGCGGCCGTCGGCGTCGTAGGAGGCCCAGTAGACCTCCTTGCGGCGCGCGTCGGTGGCCACCGTGAACGGCTGGCCGGCCAGGCCCTCGGCGCGCGCCTGGAAGGCGATCGCGTCCAGGGTGCAGACGCCGTGCACCGGCAGGCCGAGCGCGTGGCCGAGCGCGGCGGCGGTCACCAGGCCGACCCGCAGGCCGGTGTACGGGCCCGGGCCGACGCCGACCGCGATGCCGGTGAGCTGATGCTTGTCGACGCCGGCCGTCCGTAGCACCCGGTCGATGGCGGGCAGGAGCAGTTCGCCGTGGCGCCGGGCGTCGACCTGGTCGGTCTCGGCGAGGACGGCCGCGCCGTCGTGGACGGCGGCGGTGACGGCGGGGGTAGCGGTGTCGAACGCGAGCAGCAGCACGGGTCAAGGTTAGACCGCCGTTGACCCGACCGGCCGATCGAGACGGCGTACCAGTGCGGAACACACGTCCGAGCCGCTGCGGAGCGACCCGGGGGACCTGGCACGATTAGGGCGGTACGTACAGCGGACGGCGGCGGGAGCGGCAGTGGCGAAGATGGGTCCTGGAGTGGTGGTCACGGGGCTGACCCTGGGAGCCCTGGCGGTCGTGAGCCTGCTGGCCTTCCAGGCGAACGGCGCCCAGGGCCGCGCGGTCGCCGCGCGGCCGACCGCCACCGCGACGGCCGGCGGGCCGGCCACCTCGGCGGCGCCGAGCACGACCCCGACCCCGGCGGCACCGACGCTGCCGGCCTCCTCGGGCACCGGCACGCGGGTCGTCTACTCGGTCTCCAGCCACTACGTGTGGCTGATCGAGCCGAAGAAGAACCCGCAGGTGGTCGCGGCGTTCCCGGTCACCCCGGGCACGGTCGAGCCGACCCCCGGCGCGTACCCGGTGTACAGCCGCACGGCCACCACCACCGGGACGGACGGCAAGCAGATCGAGCACGTGGTGCGCTTCGCGCAGCAGAACGGTGTGGTGTTCGGCTTCAGCGCGGCGGTGGACGGCGCGACGCCGACCGCCGACCCCAAGGCCAAGACCGGCGGCATCCGCAGCTCCCGCCAGGACGGTCAGCTGCTGTGGGACTTCGCGCCGAAGGACACCAAGGTGGTCGTGGTCGCCTGAGGCGGGCCCGTCCGACCGGGGCCGTCAGGCCGCGCGGGGCGTGTCCGTCTCGGCGCCGTCGGCCCGGCGCGGCGCCGGTTCGGGCGGGGTGGACACCGCCTCGGCCGCGGCGCACGCGGCCAGCAGCGCCCGCATCGGCTCCCCCGGAGCGCGACGGGCGGACTCTCCGGCCCCGGCGGTGCGCACGGCGCGCTCCGGGGCGGGGGTGGTGCTCGACATGGCGCCTCCCTAGTTAGGCAGACCTAACCGCAGCACCCATCCCATCACGCCCGGTGCCCCCCTCGCAACACTTTCCCGACAGCCTGTCGGCAAACGGGCGGCGAAGCCCTCGGACGGTCCGACGGGCCGTCACGCCAGCTTCGCCAGCTCGACGTCCTCCCAGCGCGCCCCGATACCGGTCAGCAGCACCCGGCGCGGGTCGTGGTCCTCGCCCGCGGTGTCGCCGATCGCCCGCTCGATCCGCACCTCCAGGCGATCCTCGGACAGCCGCTCGACCTTGCCTTCGCCCCACTCGACCACGACCACCGACTCCGGCAACGACACGTCGAGGTCGAGGTCCTCCATCTCGTCCAGGTCGCCGCCCAGCCGGTACGCGTCCACGTGCACCAGTGCCGGACCGCCCACCAGCGACGGGTGCACCCGGGCGATCACGAAGGTCGGCGAGGTCACCGCGCCACGCACCTGGAGGCCCTCCCCCAGTCCCCTGGTCAGCGTCGTCTTCCCGGCGCCCAGCTCACCCGAAAGGAGCACCAGGTCCCCCGGCCTCAGCAGCGCGGCCAGCTCCCGGCCGAGCCGGCCCATCCGCTCCGGGGTGGGGACGGTGAGAGTGGCGTGCGAGCCCATGCGCGTGTCTTGCCCTTCGGTCCGTACCGGGCGCGCCGACCACCGGCCGCCCCCGCTACCGTGCCACATCCGCGGCCCGGCGCGCGCCGCGGTCCCCGGCCGCCCCTCAGACCGAATCGAGGACGGACGGCGGCGGCTCGGCGGCCCCGCCGAACTCCGCGGCCCGCCTCAGCAGCACGGCCAGGTGGCGGTCCACCAGCTCCGGGCGCTCCAGCATCACCAGGTGGCCGACGCCCTCGACGATCACCAGTTCGGCGCCGGGCAGCTGCTCGGCCATCGCCTCGCTGTGCGCGGGCGGCGTCAGGAGGTCCTTGGCGCCGGCCAGCACCAGCGCCGGCAAGCCGCGCAGAGCCGCCAGCGCGGCGGTCTTCTCGTGCGCGCCGAACACCGGGTAGAACTCGGCGACGACGTCGATCGGCGTGGCGTCCAGCAGCTGCTCGGCGAAGCGCACCACACCCGGGTCGACGTCCTTCGAGCCGAACGAGAACTTCCGGTAGAAGACGGCCGCGACGTCCGAGCCGAACCGGCGGGTCGCCTCCACCAGCTCCACCTGACGGCCCAGCAGCTTGACCACCCCGGGCGCGACCCGCTTGAACAGCTTCGCGCCCGCCGACGGCAGGCCCAGGCTGACCTGGTCCCAGTTCCCCGCCAGCGTGCCCACCAGCGCCACCCCGGCCACGCGCTCGCGGAACAGCTCCGGGTGCTGGTCGGCCAGCGCCATCACCGTCATGCCACCCATCGAGTGGCCGACCAGCACCAGCGGCCCGGTCGGCGCGACGGCGTCGATCACCGCCTTGAGGTCCCCGCCCAGCTGGTCGATGCTCGCGGGCTCCCCGGCCAGGTAGGAGCGGGAGCGCTCCGAACGGCCGTGGCTGCGCTGGTCCCAGAAGACCAGCCGCAAACCGTCGCGCAGCGCGGCCCGCTGGAAGTGCCAGCTGTCCTGGTTCAGGCAGTAGCCGTGGCTGAAGACCACGGTCAGCGGCTCGGCGGCGTCGCCCGCGTCGTCCCAGCCGGTACCGTCCAGCTCGACGTACAGCTCGGTGCCGTCCGGTGCGGCCACCGTCCGCGGGCGCCCGCGCAGCGAACCGTACGGCGCACCGGCGTCCAGCTCGGCCCGGGCCCGGCGGCGGGTCGCCCGGCCGACCGTCAGCCGTTCGATCGCCACGCCGGCCGCGGCCCCCGCCGCCAGTACGCCGACCGAGATCCCGATCACGCCCGCCCGGCTCACCCCGGACGCCGCCCTGGCGGCCGCCCCGACCGGGCCGTCGGACTCCGTCATGCGCCGACCGTGCCGTCCAGGTGGCGCCGCGGCACCCGGGCGCCGATCCGGGTCACGATCTCGTACGCGATGGTGCCGCAGGCCCGGGCCCAGTCCTCCGCGGTCGGCTCGCCGCGCTCACCGCTGCCGAACAGCAGCACCTCGTCGCCGACCTGCGGGGTGTCCCCGCCGAGGTCCACGACGAACTGGTCCATCGCGACCCGGCCCGCCACCGTGCGCCACTTGCCGCCGATCTGCACCGGACCGGTGCCGCTCGCGTGCCGCGGGACGCCGTCGCCGTAGCCCACCGGGACGAGCCCCAGCGTGGTCGGCCCCGGGGTGGTGTAGTGGTGGCCGTAGCTGACCCCGTGCCCGCCCGGCACGTGCTTCACCAGCGCCAGCCGCGCCCTCAGCGACATCACCGGGCGCAGCCCGAAGTCGGCTGGCGAACCCACCTCGGGCACCGGCGACAGCCCGTACGCGGCCAGGCCCGTACGGACCAGGTCGAAGTGCGACTCCGGTAGCAGCAGCGCGGCCGGCGAGTTCGCCAGGTGCCGCACCTCGGGGCGCAGCCCGGCGGCCTCCGCGTACGCCAGCGCGGTGTGGAAGGCGTCCAGCTGGGCCTGGATCGACGGGTGCCCGGGCTCGTCTGCGGCGGCGAAGTGCGACCAGACGCCGACGACCGTGAGCAGCCCCTCGGCCTCGGCGCGGCGGGCGGCGTCGACCAGGGCCGGCCAGTCGTGCGGCTGGCAGCCGTTGCGGCCGAGGCCGGTGTCCGCCTTCAGGTGCACGCGGGCCGGGATGCCGGTCTCGCGGACCGCGGGGAGCAGCTCGTCGAGCGCCCACTGGCCGCTGACCGAGATGTCCAGGTCGGAGAGGAGTGCCTGCCGCCACGGGCCGCCCGGCGTCCACAGCCAGCACAGGACGCGGGCCTGCTCCGGGCGGATGCCCGCGGCCCGCAGTGCCAGTGCCTCCTCGGGCGTCGCGCAGCCCAGCCACCCGACCCCGTTCGCGACCGCCTCGCGGGCACACGCGACCGCGCCGTGGCCGTAGGCGTCCGCCTTGACCGCGAGCATCACCGCCGCGTTTCCGACGCGTTCGCGCAGCGCGGCGAGGTTGCCGCGCAGGGCGCCCAGATCGATGGTCGCCTCGGCCCGTACGCCGTCGGTGAGGGTGGCCGAGCCGGCCGTCTTCGCAGTTGTCATCAGGGTCAGTCTCCCAGACGTCCCGGAGTCCTCGCCGAACGCCCCGTCGGCGCGGCGACCCACGGCCGCCGTCCACCCGCTGCTCCGACCTGCACCGGACCGGCTCTCCGCTTCCACGGACGCCCCGGTCCCCACCCCCGGTTCCGCTTCCCTCCACACGCGAGAAGTCGGCCGCACCGACTTCCCGCTCCCGCTCCGCGCCCGCTGCCCGCCGACGCGAGATCCAAGCCCGGCACCAGAGCAGCACGCGAGAAGTCGGCCGCACCGACTTCCCGCTCCTCACCCTCAGCCCCGGAGCGCCGGGCACACCGGCTTGGAGGTAGGCCGCGTCCTAACCCTCCCGTACGTCCCGCCACGCCGCCGGCAGCTCCTCGGCCACCGCCAGCGCCGTCGCCGGGGCGCCCGGTGTGCCCGCTGCCCGGCGGCCGGCCAGGCCGTGGAGGTAGGCGGCGGCCGAGGCGGCGTCCAGTGGGGTCAGACCGGCGGCGAGGAGGGAGCCGGCGAGGCCTGCCAGGACGTCGCCGCTGCCGGCGGTCGCCAGCCAGGAGGTGCCGGTCGGGTTGACGCGGACCGCGCCGCCGGGGTCGGCGATCACCGTCGTGGACCCCTTGAGCAGGACGGTCGCCCGGTAGGCGGCGGCCAGGCGGCGGGCGGTGGTCAGCCGGGCGGCGGCCAGGTCGTCGGCGGCCGGGGGTGGTGTGCCGTCGGCGCCGGCGAGCAGGCGGGCGGCCTCGCCGGTGTGCGGGGTGAGCAGGGTGGGCGCGGTGCGGCCGGCCAGGGCGGCCGGGCCGAGGCGGCCGAGTTCGGTCAGCCCGTCCGCGTCGACCAGCACCGGGACGTCGCTCGCGAGCGCCTCGGTGAGGGTCTGCCGAGCGGTCTCGCCGCCGCCCGGGCCGACCACCCACGCCTGCACCCGTCCGGCGCCGTGCGGCCCGCCCTCGGTGACGAGCGTCTCGGGGAAGCGCCGCACGACCTCCTCGGCCGCCGCGCCGACGTACCGGACGGCGCCCGCGCCGCCGCGCAGCGCCGCGGCGACGGCCAGCAGCGCCGCGCCGGGGTACGTCGCCGACCCCGCCGCCACGCCGACGACGCCGCGCCGGTACTTGTCGCTCTCGACGCCCGGCTCGGGCAGCAGCGCCGCCACGTCCGCGTGCTGGAGGGCGGTCACGTCCGCCTCCGGCAGTTCCAGCCCGATCCCGACGAGTCGGACGGTCCCCGCGTGCGAGGCACCCGGGTCGACCAGCAGGCCGGGCTTGTACGTTCCGAAGCACACCGTGACGTCGGCGCGCAGCGCTCCGCCCGGCACCTCACCGGTGTCGGCGTCGACCCCGCTCGGCAGGTCCACGGCCACCACCAGGCCGCGCCGGGCGGCCTGTGCGTACGGCAGCGCCCCGGGCCGCAACCCGCCGCGTCCGCCGATGCCGACGATCCCGTCCAACACCAGGTCCGCGCGTGAGAAGTCGGCCAGGCCGACTTCCTGCTCCACGACCACCCGTCCACCTGCCGCCCGCACCGCGGCGAGCCCGCCCGCGTGCGCCCGTTCGGGCGTGAGCAGTACTGCCGTCGCCCGCGCACCGCGCCGGGCCAGCGCGGCGGCGGCGTACAGGGCGTCACCCCCGTTGTCCCCGCTGCCCGCGAGCACCACCACCCGGCTGCCGTACACCCGGCCCCGACGGCCCGTCAGCAGCCGCGCGCACGTCGCCGCGAGCCCCGCGGCCGCCCGCTGCATGAGCGTCCCGTCCGGCAGGCGGGCCATCAGCTCGCCTTCGGCGGCCCGGACGACTTCCACACGGTGTGCATGACGCATTCGGAAGCTCCTTCAGCAGACGCCGACGCCGGCCCGCGGCACACTTGCGAGTGACCCTACTTCGATCCCCACCGGCACCGGTCCGTACGCCTGTGGTGTCGCGCGTGGACCTGCTCCAGGCGTTCCTGAGGCTGCATGTGCCCCGGTTCTTCGAATCCGAGCTCTTCCAGCTCGAAGAGGAGATCGCCGTCGTGCCGTCAGCGGGCGGCCGTCACGGGCACGCGGTCGCGTGGTTCGCCCGTACCGCGGCCCGGGAAGCCTTCGAGGAGCTCCACGTCAGGCGGGTCGACCTGCCGAAACCCTTCTGCCTTCACGTTCGACACGGCGCCCCTGCGGTGACCGCAGGGGCGCCGTGGAGAGGAGCCGGGACTACTCGACCGTGACGGACTTCGCCAGGTTCCGCGGCTGGTCGACCTCGTGACCCTTGGCCGTGGCCAGCTCGCAGGCGAAGACCTGGAGCGGGACGGTGGACACCAGCGGCTGGAGCAGCGTCGGGGTGGCCGGGATGCGGATCAGGTGGTCGGCGTACGGCACGACCGCCTCGTCGCCCTCCTCGGCGATCACGATCGTCCGGGCGCCACGGGCGCGGATCTCCTGGATGTTGGAGACGATCTTGTCGTGCAGGATCGAGCGCCCGCGCGGCGAGGGCACGACCACGACGACCGGCAGCCCCTCCTCGATGAGCGCGATCGGGCCGTGCTTCAGCTCGCCGGCCGCGAAGCCCTCGGCGTGCATGTAGGCGAGCTCCTTGAGCTTGAGCGCGCCCTCCAGGGCCACCGGGAAGCCGACGTGGCGGCCGAGGAACAGCACCGAGCGGGCGTCGGCCAGCGAGCGGGCCAGCTCGCGCACCGGCTCCATCGTCTCCAGCACCTGCTCGACCTGCTTCGGCGCGTCGCCGAGCTCGCGGATGATCGTGAAGATCTCGTCGCCCCACTTGGTGCCGCGGACCTGACCCAGGTACAGGGCGACCAGGTAGCAGGCGACCAGCTGGGTGAGGAACGCCTTGGTCGACGCGACGGCGACCTCGGGACCGGCGTGCGTGTACAGCACCGCGTCCGACTCGCGCGGGATCGTCGAGCCGTTGGTGTTGCAGATCGCCAGCACCTTGGCACCCTGCTCGCGGGCGTGCCGCAGGGCCATCAGGGTGTCCATGGTCTCGCCGGACTGCGAGATCGCGATGACCAGCGTGCCCGGGCCCATGATCGGGTCGCGGTAGCGGAACTCCGAGGCGACCTCGACCTCGCAGGGGATGCGGGTCCAGTGCTCGATCGCGTACTTGGCGATCATGCCGGCGTGGAACGCGGTGCCGCAGGCGACGATGACGACCTTGTCGACGGAGCGCAGGTCGGCGTCGGAGATGCGCAGCTCGTCGAGGGTCAGGCGACCGTCGGTGCCGATCCGGCCGAGGAGGGTGTCGGCGACGGCCTTCGGCTGCTCGGCGATCTCCTTGAGCATGAAGTAGTCGTAGCCGCCCTTCTCGGCGGCGGAGGCGTCCCAGTCGACGTGGTACTCGCGCACGTCGGCCGGGGTGCCGTCGAAGTTGGTGACGGTCACGCCGTCGCGGCGCAGCTCGACGACCTGGTCCTGGCCCAGCTCGACGGCCTCGCGGGTGTGCGCGATGAACGCGGCGACGTCCGAGGCGAGGAAGTTCTCGCCCTCGCCGCGCCCGACGACCAGCGGCGAGTTGCGGCGGGCGCCGACGACGACGTCCGGCATGTCGGCGTGCACGGCGACGAGGGTGAAGGCGCCGTCCAGCCGGCGGCAGACCACCCGCATGGCCTCCGCGAGGTCGCCCTGGTAGGCCTCGCCGAGCAGGTGCGCCACGACCTCGGTGTCGGTCTCGGAGCGCAGGGTGTGGCCGCGCTCGGCGATCTCGGCGCGCAGCTGGGCGAAGTTCTCGATGATGCCGTTGTGCACGACGGCCACGCGGCCGTCGTCGTCCAGGTGGGGGTGGGCGTTGGCGTCCGTCGGGCCGCCGTGGGTGGCCCAGCGGGTGTGGCCGATGCCGGTGGTGCCGCCGGGCAGAGGGGACTCGGCGAGCGACTTCTCCAGGTTGGCGAGCTTGCCGGCCCGCTTGTCGGTGGCGAGGCTCCACTGCCCGTCGGAGCCCTGGACCTGCACGGCGACACCGGCGGAGTCGTAGCCCCGGTACTCCAGTCGCTGCAGGCCTGCGATTACTACGTCGAGGGCGGACTGCGCGCCCACGTATCCAACAATTCCGCACATGCGTGCCAGCATAAGGGCGGGTCTGGGCCCGTTTTCCCACCTTTCGCGAACAGTGCGTGACCGACACCACAACCACCGTGAACCCCGCCACGGCTCACAATGGAGCATGTGCTGACCGAACTCTGTACACGGGGCGCGACCACCCCCGGCCCGTCACCGTCCCCCTACGTGGACCTCAGCCGGGCCGAGTGGAGCGCTCTTCGCGAGCGTACGCCGCTGCCACTGACCGCCGAGGAGGTCGAGCGGCTGCGCGGTCTCGGCACAGCGCTCGACCTGGACGAGGTCCGGGACGTCTACCTGCCGCTGTCCCGGCTGCTGAACCTGTACATCCACGCCACGCACGACCTGCGGGGCGCGCTGGGCACGTTCCTGGACACCCCGGACACCGAGCGCACCCGCACGCCGTTCATCATCGGCGTGGCCGGCTCCGTCGCGGTCGGCAAGTCGACCACCGCACGGCTGCTGCAGGCCCTGCTGGCCCGCTGGCCCGAGCACCCGCGGGTCGAACTGGTCACCACCGACGGCTTCCTGCTGCCCAACGCCGAGCTGCGCCGCCGGGGCCTGATGGCCCGCAAGGGCTTCCCCGAGTCCTACGACCGCCGCGCGCTGATGCGCTTCGTCGCGGACGTGAAGGCGGGCAAGGACCGCGTCAGTGCCCCGGTCTACTCGCACCTGGTGTACGACATCGTGCCGGACGAGCGGCTCACCGTGGAGCGCCCGGACATCCTGATCGTCGAGGGCCTGAACGTCCTCCAGCCCGCCCTGCCCGGCACCGACGGCCGGACCCGCCTGGCGGTGGCCGACTACTTCGACTTCTCGATCTACGTCGACGCCCGCACCGACGACATCGAGCACTGGTACCTGGACCGTTTCCGCAAGCTGCGCGAGACCGCCTTCCAGGACCCGAACTCCTACTTCCGCCGCTTCACCGAGGTGCCGGAGGAGGAGGCGATGGACTACGGGCGGCAGGTCTGGCGCACCATCAACAAGCCCAACCTGCTGGAGAACGTGCTGCCGACCCGCGGCCGGGCCACCCTGGTCCTGCAGAAGGGCCCGGACCACAAGGTCCGCCGGGCCCTGCTGCGCAAGCTCTGACGCCCCGGAACAGACCGCGAAGGCCCCCGCCACGGCCCCTTGGATTCCAAGGGGCCGTGGCGGGGGCCTTCGTCACGTCCGGGCTCAGCCCAGGTGCGTCCGCACGGCCTCGGCCAGCTTGGCGGCGACGCCCTCGGCCTGGATGGCGTCCGCGGCCTCGACCATGACGCGCACCAGCGGCTCGGTGCCCGACGGGCGCAGCAGCACCCGGCCGGTGGAGCCCAGCTCGGCCTCGGCCTCGGCGACCGCGGCGGCCAGCTCGGTGCTGGTCTTCACGCGGCTCTTGTCGACGCCCTTGACGTTGATCAGGACCTGCGGCAGCCGGGTCATCACGGCGGCCAGGTCGGCCAGCGGCTGCTTGGTGGCGGCCAGGCGGGCGCCCAGCATCAGGCCGGTCAGGGTGCCGTCGCCGGTGGTGGCGTGGTCCAGGAGGATGACGTGGCCGGACTGCTCGCCGCCGAGCGCGAAGCCGTGCTCCTTCATCGCCTCCAGCACGTAGCGGTCACCGACGGCGGTCTCCACCAGGTCGACGCCCTCGCGCTCCATCGCCAGTTTGAAGCCGAGGTTGGACATCACGGTGGCGACCGCGGTGTTGCGGCGAAGGGTGCCGGCCTCCTTCATGGCGACGGCGAGGATGGCGATGATCTGGTCGCCGTCCACCTCGTTGCCGTCGGCGTCGGCGGCCAGGCAGCGGTCGGCGTCGCCGTCGAGGGCGATGCCGAGGTCGGCCTCGTACTCCTTCATCGCGGTGCGCAGCCGGTCCAGGTGGGTGGAGCCGACGCCGTCGTTGATGTTGAGGCCGGTGGGTTCCGCCCCCAGGGTGTGGACGACCTCTGCGCCGGCCCGGGCGAAGGCCTCGGGGGCGACGTAGGCGGCGGCGCCGTGGGCGCCGTCGATGACGACCTTGATGCCGTCCAGGCGGTTGGGCAGGACGCCGATCAGGTGGGCGACGTACTTGTCGAAGCCCTCGGTGTACTCGCGCACCCGGCCGACGGCCGCGCCGGTCGGACGGTTCCACTCCTCGCCGCCGAGGGTGTGGGCGCGGTAGTGGGCCTCGATCGCGTCCTCGATCGTGTCGTCCAGCTTGTGGCCGCCGCGGGCGAGGAACTTGATGCCGTTGTCGGGCATCGCGTTGTGGCTGGCGGAGAGCATCACGCCGAAGTCGGCGCCGAGTGCGCCGGTGAGGTACGCCACGGCCGGGGTGGGCAGCACGCCGACGCGCAGCACGTCGACGCCGGAACTGGCCAGGCCGGCGATGACCGCGGCCTCCAGGAACTCGCCCGACGCCCGCGGATCGCGGCCGACCACCGCGACCGGCCGGTGGCCGTCGAAGGCGCCGGCCTCGCCGAGCACGTGGGCCGCCGCGACCGACAGGCCGAGCGCGAGCTCCGCCGTCAGGCCCACGTTGGCCACTCCGCGCACGCCGTCCGTACCGAAGAGTCGTCCCACTGTCCCGTCCTCCATCAACCAGTCCCGGAAGTCCACTCGGTCCCCGGCCGCCGCACAGTAGCCGGGGAACGCGTCGCCCCGGAGTACACGTGGTACTCCGGGGCGACGGTTGCGCAAAACCAGGGGGCGGCGCCGCCAGGGCGGTACGCACCCCCTGGGACGCGATTAGCGCTTGCTGTACTGCGGCGCCTTGCGGGCCTTCTTCAGACCGGCCTTCTTGCGCTCGACGGCGCGGGCGTCACGGGTCAGGAAGCCGGCCTTCTTCAGCGCGCCGCGGTTGTTGTCCACGTCGGCCTCGTTCAGGGCACGGGCCACGCCGAGGCGCAGCGCGTAGGCCTGGCCGGAGACGCCGCCACCGCTGATGCGGGCGACGACGTCGTAACGGCCGTCCAGCTCAAGGAGCTTGAAGGGCTCGTTCACGGTCTGCTGGTGCACCTTGTTGGGGAAGTAGCCCTCGAGGGTGCGACCGTTGATCTTCCACTGGCCGGTGCCGGGGACGATGCGCACGCGGGCGATCGCCTCCTTGCGACGGCCCAGGCCGGCGCCGGGGACGGCCTCGCCGAAGCGGCCGGCCAGCGACTCGGAGGTGTAGCTCTCCTCGGAGGTGTACTCGCCCTCGACGACGGTCTCGTCGAAGTCGACCTCAAGGGTTTCAGTGGTCTCGGCCACGGTGTTCCTCAGCTCTTTTCAGTGTTGGGGGGCTTGGTGGCCGAATTACTGCGCGACCTGGGTGATCTCGAACGGCACCGGCTGCTGGGCAGCGTGGGGGTGCTGGTCGCCCGAGTAGACCTTCAGCTTCGAGAGCATCTGACGGCCCAGGCTGTTCTTGGGGATCATGCCCTTGATGGCCTTCTCGACGGCCTTCTCCGGGTTGTTCGCCAGCAGGTCGTCGTAGCGCACCGAGCGCAGACCGCCCGGGAAGCCCGAGTGGCGGTAGGCCAGCTTCTGGGTCTTCTTGTTGCCGGACAGGTGCACCTTGTCGGCGTTGATGATGATGACGAAGTCACCAGTGTCAACGTGCGGCGCGTAGATCGCCTTGTGCTTGCCCCGGAGGAGGTTGGCGGCCTGGGAGGCCAGGCGGCCGAGCACGACGTCGGTCGCGTCGATGACGTGCCACTGACGCTGGACGTCGCCGGGCTTGGGGCTGTACGTACGCACGGTCGTAGCCTTCGCTTTTCAGTGAGTGAGTCCTGACAGGAGCACCCGGACGGAAGAGCAGCCTGATCAACCTTGGACGCAATTCAAGGGTGATCGCTGGTCGTCGACCTGATGTCTCCGGCGTACCGACCTCTCACGTGAGATAGAGCGAGCCAATACGCACATCAAGCGTCCAGGTTACCGGGCGGGCGGGAAGGGGTCAAAATCCCGCTGCCGCCGGCCGGGGGCACGCCGCCCCGTCACTCAGCGTTCGCGCTCGACCCGGGTGACGTCCCAGACCGGCTCGGGCGACTCGAACACCCGGCCGTCGGCCCCGAACACCAGGTAGCGGTCGAAGGTCCGGGCGAACCACCGGTCGTGGGTGACGCACAGCACCGTGCCCTCGAAGGCCTCCAGCCCGGCCTGCAGCGCCTCGGCGCTCTCCAGGTCCAGGTTGTCGGTCGGCTCATCGAGCAACAGGGCCGTCACGCCGGAGAGTTCGAGCTTCAGGATCATCAGCCGGGCCTGCTGGCCGCCGGACAGCGACTCGAACTTCTGCTCCTCCTGCCGGTCCAGCTCGTACCGGCGCAGCGCGCCCATCGCGGCGCCGCGGCTGAGCGCGTGCTCCTCCTCCACGATCGAGCGGACGGTGCGCCCGAACAGCTCCGGGTGGGCGTGCGTCTGCCGGAAGTGGCCCGGGACGACCCGGGCGCCGAGCTTCCACGCCCCCGTGTGCGCGACCGTCTCGTCGCCGGCCAGCAGCCGCAGGAGGTGCGACTTGCCGGCGCCGTTGGCGCCGAGCACCCCGACCCGCTCGCCGTAGAAGACCTCCAGGTCGAAGGGCTGCATCAGGCCGGTGAGCTCCAGCTGCTCCATGGTGAAGGCCCGCACGCCGGTGCGCCCGCCCTTGAGCCGCATGGTGATGCTCTGCTCACGCGGCGGCTCCTCCGGACGGCCGGCCTCCTCGAACTTCTTCAGCCGCGTCTGGGCGGCGGCGTAGCGGGTGGCGAGCGCGTGGCTGACGGAGGCGGCCTGGCGCAGGGTGACGACCAGCTTCTTGAGCTTGGCGTGCTCCTCGTCCCAGCGCCGGCCCAGCTCCTCGAAGCGCGCGAAGCGGTCCTTGCGGGCCTCGTGGAAGCTGTCGAAGCCGCCGCCGTGCACCCACACGCTGCTGCCGGCCGCACCGGACTCGACGGCGATGATCTTGTCCGCGGTCTTCGAGAGCAGCTCGCGGTCGTGTGAGATGTACAGCACGGTCTTCGAGGTGGTCTTGATGGCCTCCTCCAGCCAGCGCTTGCCCGGGACGTCCAGGTAGTTGTCCGGCTCGTCGAGGAGGAGCACCTCCTCCGGGCCGCGCAGCAGCGTCTCCAGGACGAGCCGCTTCTGCTCGCCGCCGGAGAGGGTGTTCAGGCCGCGCCACTGGGCCTTGTCGAAGGGCACGCCGAGGGCCGCCATGGTGCAGACGTCCCAGTCGGTCTCGTAGTCGTAGCCGCCGACGTCGGCCCAGTCGGAGAGCGCCTGGGCGTAGGCCATCTGGGTCTTCTCGTCGTCCTGCGCGATCATCGCGAGCTCGGCGGCGTCCACCGCGCGGGCGGCGGTGGCGATCCGCTCGGGGGCGACGGAGACCAGCAGGTCGCGGACGGAGGCGTCGGCCGGCAGCGCGCCGGGGGTGGCCGACTGGTCCTCGCGGCCGGTGGTGCCGACGAACTGGCGCATCACGCCGAGCCCGCCGCTGATCGTCACCGAGCCGCCGTGCGGCTGGATGTCGCCCGCGATCATGCGCAGCAGCGTCGTCTTGCCGGCGCCGTTGGCCCCGACCAGGGCGACCGCGGCGCCCTCGCCGACCCGGAAGGACGCGTCGTCGAACAGCACCCGTCCGTCCGGCAGGTAGTACTCAAGGTGCGAAATCTCGACGTGTCCCATGGGAGCGATTGTCCCAAGCCGGCGCCTCCGGCCAAAACGGATTTGGGGCCGGTCTCCGCAGACGGGCCCTAACCGGCGGCCGGCTGCCCCGGCAGGGTCCGCATGCGCCGGGCCTGGCGGTTGCGCTCGGCCAGCTGGTCGTCGGCCGGGTAGCCGACCTCCTCCAGCGTGAGCCCGTACGGCCGGATCACGTTGACGGCCGAGTTGCGGACGCCCCCGGCCAGCACCTCCCCGGGGAACTCCACCGGCCGGTGCCCGTCGCCGACCAGCAGCATCGCGCCGACCAGCGCCCGGACCATGTTGTGGCAGAACGCGTCGGCGCGGACGGTGGCGACCGCGAGCGAGCCCTCCTGGGCGGCGTAGGGGTCCACCGGGACGCGGTCCCAGTGGAGCTCCAGCAGGGTGCGGATGGTGGTCGCGCCCTCGCGCTTCTTGCAGTAGGCGGCGAAGTCGTGCTCGCCGAGCAGCAGCTTCGCGGCCTCGTTCATCCGGTCGAGGTCGAGCGGCCGGTCGTGCCAGAGCACGTGCCCGCGCAGCAGCGGGTCCACCCCGCCCGGGTGGTCGGCCACGCGGTACGCGTAGCGCCGCCAGATCGCCGAGAAGCGCGCGTCGAACCCGGCCGGCGCCTCGCCGACCCGGTAGATCCGGACGTCCCCGGGCAGCCGCCCGGCCAGCCGGCGCAGCAGCTTCTCGCGGTGCGCCTCCCACAGCTCGGCCGGCAGGTCGACGTGCGCGACCTGGCCGCGCGCGTGGACGCCGGCGTCGGTGCGGCCGGCCACGGTCAGCGGGAACAGCTCGCCGCTGCGGGTGACGACCTGCAGCGCGCTCTCGATCTCCTCCTGGACCGTCCGGCGGCCGCCCTTCTGGCGGGCCCAGCCGGAGAACTCGGCGCCGTGGTAGGCCAGGTCGAGCCGGACGCGGACGTACCCGTCGGCCGGGCCGTCCTTCACCGGCGGCTGCTCGGCGCAATCGTTGACCACTGCTTCTCTTCTCCCGGGGACCTCGAGGACAAGGAACGGGCCCGCTCCCCCATCGCTGGGAGAACGGGCCCGCGGTACACCTAGAGGTGTCAGGCCTGCTCGGCGGCCTCGGCCTCGTCGGCCTTGGTCTCGACGGCGGCGGCCTCGTCGGCCTCCTTGACGGCGCGCTTGGTGGCGGCCTCGGCCTCGCCGACGGCGGTCTGCGCGACGGTCAGCGCCTCGACCAGCTCGATCACGGCCATCGGGGCGTTGTCGCCACGACGGGGACCGACCTTGGTGATGCGGGTGTAGCCACCCGGGCGGTTCTCGTAGCGCGGCGCGATCTCGGTGAAGAGGGTGTGCAGCACGGCGATGTCGGTGATCGTCTTGCGCACCAGGCGACGGTTGTGGATGTCGCCCTTCTTCGCCTTGGTGATCAGCTTCTCCGCCAGCGGGCGCAGGCGGCGGGCCTTGGCCTCGGTGGTGGTGATGCGGCCGTACTGGAACAGCTCACGGGCCAGACCGGCGAGCAGCAGCGGCTCGTGGTGCGGGCCACCGCCGAGGCGGGCACCCTTGGTGGGACGCGGCATGGAATTACTCCTTGGATCTCCGACTGCGGCCGTACCAGGTACCGCAGCGGGCGTACGGGCACTGTGCCCGCACGACTTTCACGACGACGGGGACGGTCCTCGGAAGAACCGCCCCCGCGGCCAAATCTCTTAGTACTGCTCGGTCTCGGCGTAACCCGCGTCGTCCAGGTCGTCGGCGCCGAAGGCGTCGGCGGCCGCGGTCGGGTCGAACCCGGGCGGGCTGTCCTTGAGGGCCAGGCCCATGCCGGCCAGCTTCGCCTTGACCTCGTCGATCGACTTCGCACCGAAGTTGCGGATGTCGAGCAGGTCGGCCTCGGAGCGGGCCACGAGCTCACCCACGGTGTGGATGCCCTCGCGCTTGAGGCAGTTGTAGGAGCGGACCGTGAGCTCCAGCTCCTCGATCGGCAGCGCCAGGTCGGCGGCCAGGGCGGCGTCCGTCGGGGACGGGCCCATGTCGATGCCCTCGGCGTCGATGTTCAGCTCGCGGGCGAGGCCGAACAGCTCCACCAGGGTCTTGCCGGCCGAGGCCATGGCGTCGCGCGGACGCATGGCGGGCTTGGTCTCGACGTCGACGATCAGCTTGTCGAAGTCGGTCCGCTGCTCGACACGGGTGGCCTCGACCTTGTAGGTGACCTTCAGCACGGGGCTGTAGATCGAGTCGACCGGGATGCGGCCGATCTCCTGGCCGGAGGCCTTGTTCTGGACGGCGGAGACGTAGCCGCGACCGCGCTCGACGGTCAGCTCCATCTCCAGCTTGCCCTTGCCGTTCAGCGTGGCGAGGACCAGCTCCGGGTTGTGCACCTCGACACCGGCCGGCGGCGCGATGTCGGCGGCGGTGACGACACCCGGGCCCTGCTTGCGCAGGTACATCACGACCGGCTCGTCGTGCTCCGAGGAGACGACCAGCTGCTTGATGTTGAGGATGAGGTCGGTCACGTCCTCCTTGACGCCCGGCACGGTGGTGAACTCGTGCAGGACGCCGTCGATGCGGATGCTGGTGACAGCGGCACCCGGGATCGACGACAGGAGCGTGCGGCGCAGGGAGTTGCCGAGGGTGTAGCCGAAGCCCGGCTCCAGCGGCTCGATCACGAACCGCGAGCGGAACTCGTCGACGACCTCTTCGGTCAGCGAGGGACGCTGAGCGATAAGCATGGGGGATAATCCTCCGGTTGTCTTCGGCACCCACTATTTGATGCCGACAGGACCAAGCGTACGGGGTCCCGCCTGAAACGGGACCCCGTACGAGGTTTACAGCAGGTACTGCGTGCCCGAAGGCGCTGCGTCAGACGCGGCGGCGCTTCGGCGGACGGCAGCCGTTGTGCGGGGTGGGGGTGACGTCCTGGATCGAGCCGACCTCCAGGCCGGTGGCCTGGAGCGAACGGATCGCGGTCTCGCGGCCGGAGCCCGGACCCTTCACGAAGACGTCAACCTTGCGCATGCCGTGCTCCTGCGCGCGACGGGCAGCGGCCTCGGCGGCCATCTGCGCGGCGAACGGGGTGGACTTGCGCGAGCCCTTGAAGCCGACGTGGCCGGCGGAGGCCCAGGAGATCACGTTGCCCGCGGGGTCGGTGATCGAAACGATGGTGTTGTTGAACGTGCTCTTGATGTGCGCGTGGCCGTGAGCGACGTTCTTCTTTTCCTTGCGGCGGATCTTCTTCGCGCCGGCAGCCTGACGACCCTTGGGGGGCATAAGTCTGTTCTCCTACTGAGGTGGTCGGTCCGCTGACCCGCGGGCCGGAGGGATGTCCGGTTACGGGACGGACTACTTCTTGCCCGGCTTCTTCTTACCGGCGATCGCGCGACGCGGGCCCTTGCGGGTACGCGCGTTGGTGTGGGTGCGCTGGCCGCGGACCGGCAGGCCGCGGCGGTGACGCAGACCCTCGTAGCAGCCGATCTCGACCTTGCGGCGGATGTCGGCGGCCACCTCACGGCGGAGGTCACCCTCGACCGTGTAGTTGGCGTCGATGTACTGGCTCAGCTTGACGAGGTCTTCCTCGGAGATGTCGCGAACGCGGACATCCGGGTTGACACCGGTCTCGGCCAGGGTCTGCTGGGCGCGGGTACGGCCGATGCCGTACACGTAGGTGAGGGCGATCTCGATCCGCTTCTCACGGGGGAGATCAACGCCGGCGAGGCGTGCCATTCAAGGCTCCTGTGTTTCTTCAGAGGTCTTGCGTGCTACCTACTCCGACATCTCACGATGAGGGAGCCCCGGCCTCTGACCGGGGGCGGCAGTCCGTCCGGTGTCCCGTAGACGGATCGGGTAGCCCGCTTATGACGTTTTCGCGTCGCGCGAAGTACTACGAGAAATGCTGGGGAGAGATCAGCCCTGGCGCTGCTTGTGGCGCAGGTTGTCGCAGATCACCATGACCCGGCCGTGGCGGCGGATCACCTTGCACTTGTCGCAGATCTTCTTGACGCTCGGCTTGACCTTCATGTTCAGGTTCTCCGGGTCTAGATCTGACGTTCTTACTTGTAGCGGTAGACGATCCGGCCGCGCGTGAGGTCGTAGGGGCTGAGCTCCACGACGACCCGGTCGTCCGGCAGGATGCGGATGTAGTGCATGCGCATCTTGCCACTGATGTGCGCGAGGACCTTGTGACCGTTCTGCAGCTCGACCTTGAACATCGCGTTCGGCAGAGACTCGATCACGGTGCCCTCGATCTCAATGGCGCCTTGCTTCTTAGCCATGAACTGCGAGATCCACCTTCCGGGACCGGCTACCGTATGCGGAACGCTCGTGCGAACCTGGGTTCACCCCGTCCCCGAGGGGAAGAGGGCGTGCTGAAGCACGCTACGAGTGAGCCGACGGTCCATCCTACGCCAGCGCGTCCGATGGGCCAAAACGGGGCTCCCGGAAGGCCGAGACGTCACACCGTCGGCGTCACACCCCGGCGGAGACCGTCAGCGGCTCGACGTGGGCGGTGCAGGCCGAGCAGCGGCGGGCCGCCTCGGGGATCTCGGTCAGGCACTCGGGGCACGGGCGCTTCGGGGTGGCCGGCTTCTTCGGCATGTACCGGGCGGTGGCCTTGCTCACCGGCAGGACGACGCAGAAGTAGAGCACCGCGGCGGTCATCACGAACGCGATCACCACGTTGAGGAACTGCCCGTACGGGAAGGTGACGTGGGCGACCGTCGCCTTGTACGAGCTGAAGTCGCCGGCCGCGCCGACGACCACGCCGACCAGCGGGGTGAGGAACGCGGACACGAAGCCGGTCACCACCCCGGTGAACGCGGCCCCGATGACGACACCGACCGCCATGTCGACGACGTTGCCGCGCATCATGAAGTCGCGGAATCCCTTGAGCACGTGCTCTCTCCTCGTTCTGAGCCCACAAGTAGCCACTGCCAGCCGATAAAAATAGGACAAAAGCCCTGGAGGTCCAAACCTCCAGGGCTCCGGCCTTGTCAGCGGCGGCACTCGGCCGCCGGCCGACTACGCGAGCGGGTCCGGCGCGGCCGTGACGCCGAGCTTCGCGAGCTCCGCCTTGCCGCCGTCGAAGGCGGTCAGGACCAGCGGACCCTGCTCGGTGACGGCGACGGAGTGCTCCCAGTGCGAGGCCCAGGTGCCGTCGTTGGTGACGACCGTCCAGTCGTCCTCCAGCACGGTGGTGTGCGGGGTGCCCAGCGAGACCATCGGCTCGATCGCCAGCACGGTGCCGGGGACCAGCTTCGGGCCCTTGCCGCGGCCGCGCTCGACGTAGTTCAGGACGTGCGGCTCCATGTGCATCGCGGTGCCGATGCCGTGGCCGCCGTAGCCCTCGGTGATGCCCCACTTGCCCTTCGGCGGCAGCGGCTGGCGGCGGATGAAGCCCTCGATCGCCTTCGAGACGTCGACCAGGCGGTTGCTCTTCTTCATCTGGGCGATGCCGGCCCACATCGAGCCCTCGGTGACCCGGCTCAGCATCTCGACCTCGGGGCGGACCTCGCCGACCGCGACGGTGATCGCCGCGTCGCCGTGCCAGCCGTCCACGATGGCGCCGCAGTCGATCGAGATGATGTCGCCCTCCTGCAGCACCCGGTCGCCGGGGATGCCGTGGACGACCTCGTTGTTCACCGAGGCGCAGATCACGCCCGGGAACCACAGGCCGCCGTGGTGCGCGCGGAAGTTGGAGGTGGCCCCGTGGTCGGTGATCACCTTGTCCGCGACGTCGTTCAGCTCCTGGGTCGTCACCCCCGGGGCGACCGCCTCACGGCAGGCCTTCAGCGCTTCGGCGACGACCAGCCCGGCCGCTCGCATCTTCGCGATCTGCTCGGGGGTCTTGATCTCCACCATCTGGGTCACGCCTTCCACGTTCCGTTTGCCACTGCGTACCACCGTACGACGCCGTACGGCCGCGCTGCCCGGGATAGGGAGCGCGGCCGTACGTACGTCGCCGAAAAACTCAGCCGTCCTGCTTCAGCGCCTCGATCGCGCGCTGCGTCACCTCGTCGACCTTGCCGAGCGCCGAGATCGTCGCCACCAGGCCCTGCTGGACGTAGTAGTCGATGATCGGCTCGGTCTCCGTGTGGTAGACCTCCAGGCGCGTGCGCACCTTCTCCTCGGTGTCGTCCGAGCGCTGGTACAGCTCGCCGCCGCACTCGTCGCAGACGCCCTCGGCCTTCGGCGGGTTGTAGTCCACGTGGAACACGTGGCCGCCGTCGTTGCGGCACAGTCGCCGGCCGGCGATCCGGCGGACGACCTCGTCCTCGGGGACCTCCAGGTCCAGCACGCCGTCGAGCTTGATGCCCTGCTCGACGAGGAACTCGTCCAGCGCCTTCGCCTGGCCCAGGTTGCGGGGGAAGCCGTCGAGCAGGAAGCCGTTCACGGCGTCCGCCTGCAGCATCCGGTCCTTGGCCATCCCGATGGTCACCTCGTCCGGCACCAGGCGACCCGCGTCCATGTAGCTCTTGGCCTCGAGCCCCAGCGGGGTGCCCTGGCCGATGTTGGCGCGGAACAGGTCTCCGGTGGAGATGTGGGGGATGGACAGGGTCTTGGCGAGCAGGTGCGCCTGAGTACCCTTCCCGGCCCCGGGAGGACCAACGAGGACGATACGCATCAGCGGAGGAACCCTTCGTAATTGCGCTGCTGGAGCTGGCTCTCGATCTGCTTCACAGTTTCGAGTCCGACGCCGACGACGATGAGAACGCTGGTGCCGCCGAACGGGAAGTTGGTCTGCTGTCCGAAGGCGACCAGGGCGATCATCGGGATCAACGCGATCAGGCCCAGGTAGAGCGAACCCGGCCACGTGATTCGGGTCAGCACGTAGTTCAGGTACTCGGCCGTCGGCCGGCCGGCCCGGATGCCCGGGATGAAGCCACCATACTTCTTCATATTGTCGGCAACTTCTTCGGGGTTGAAGGAGATGGCGACGTAGAAGAACGCGAAGAAGACGATCAGCAGGAAGTAGGTGGCCATGTAGATCGGGTGGTCACCCTTGATGAAGTTCCGGCTGATCCACACCGCCCAACCGGCCTGGCTGTTGGTCAGCTGGACCACCAGGGCGGGGATGTACAGCAGCGACGAGGCGAAGATGACCGGGATGACACCGGCCTGGTTCACCTTGAGCGGGATGTAGGTGGAGGTCCCGCCGAACGCGCGGCGGCCGATCATGCGCTTCGCGTACTGCACCGGGATCCGGCGCTGGGCCTGCTCGACGAAGATGACCAGCATCACAACGATGACGCCGACGGCCACGACCGAGAGGAACTCGACCCAGCCGCCACCGATGGTGCCGGACTGCTTGATCGCCCACATGTTGGAGGGGAACTGCGCCGCGATCGAGGTGAAGATCAGCAGCGACATGCCGTTACCGATGCCCCGGTCCGTGATCAGCTCGCCGAGCCACATGATCACCGTGGTGCCAGCAGTCATCGTGATGACCATGACCGCCGTGCGGAACACACCGTTGTCCGGCACGATCTGGTTCGCCAGCGGGCAGCCGGAGAACAGCGCACCACTGGAGGCCGTCGCGACGATGCCGGTGCCCTGGAGCACGGCGAGCGCGATGGTCAGGTAGCGGGTGTACTGGGTGATCTTCGCCGTGCCGGCCTGGCCCTCCTTCTTCAGCGCCTCGAGTCGCGGGATCACGACGGTGAGGAGCTGGAGGATGATGCTGGCCGTGATGTACGGCATGATGCCGAGCGCGAAGATCGTGAGCTGGAGTAGCGCGCCACCGCTGAACAGGTTGACGAGCCCGAACAGACCGCTCTTCTTGCTGGCAGTCACGCAGACGTTGACGGCCTCGAAGTTGACGCCCGGAATCGGAATGTGCGAGCCCAGCCGGAACAGCACCATGATGCCCAGCGTGAACAGCAGCTTCTTGCGCAGGTCGGGCGTCTGGAACGCCCGCGCGAACGCACTGAGCACGGTGCCTCCTGCGCCTCCCGCACGTCGTCGGCGGGAGGGTCGGTCCTGAATGGGGAGTTTGCGGTTCGGGCCCCCGTACAGACGGCACAGGCGAGCCTACGCGCAGCCTACAAGGGAACTCCACGGACTCTAACAGTGCGCAGCCACTCGGAAGAAGCGCGTACGGCCGCTCCCCCACTCACGGGGTACGGGATGCCCAGGTTTGCCCACAGACGGCAGCCCCGGCCGACTCCCGCGTCATCGCCAGGACGCCCGGCCCTACGCTCGCCGCTCCGTCCATCGGATCCCGACCGTTCTTCCCCTGCGCCGTAGTGATCAAGAGCGGCGGAGTCACATCCGGCCGGTCGGTTCGATTCCGACCAGAACAACCGTAGAGCCCGTTACAACCGAAGCGGCCCGCCAGACCCGAAGGTCGGCGGGCCGCTTCAGCCAACATCGGCCGATAACTTCTCGTCAGCCGGCGAAATCACCGACGCCTGACTGCCGCGACGCCATTCAGCCGCGAGGTCACCCAAATCCGGCAGCGACCACGAATCTGGAATTACGCTAGTGCCACAGCTGGTAAGTGTTGTTGTAGTTCCAGCCCGGATCCGGCGTCGCGTAAACATCGCCATTCGCGTTGCTGTCCAGGAGATAGCCGTCCTGAACGTGCTTGAGGTGCCAGCCGCCGAAGGCCTGCACCTCCTGCCACTGCTGCCACGGGTTGTTGTCGGTGCAGCCCTCGAGATAAACCGAGTCGCTCCCACTACCGCCCGGCTTCCAGGCCGCCAGGCAGACGTTGACCCAGCCACCACTGGAGTTGGTCGCCGCCGGCATCTGCCGCCAGGCACCGCCGACGTTGACATCCCGCCAGCGCGTGGAGCCGCGGCCACTGTTGCAGTTCCGCGTGCCGACCCAGTCAAGGGCTCCGGTGATGTAGTTGCTATCCCAAGCGAGACAGAGCCCGGTGGCGTCATCCCGCCAGGTGACGTTGTCACTGTCGGCGTATGACGTGCCCGACATGCCGAAAATCAGAGCTGGAATTGCGACAGCGGCTGTCGCAATGCGAGCTGCGAGCTTCTTCATTTCCCCCTCCGGAAGAGACATGGCCGATACAAGCGCTTTTACCGAGTACTGGCCCCGTTTCAGGGCCAAGAAAGACAGTAGCCGAACATGACAACGCCCGCAATTCATTTGTCAAATTGCCTGGAATTGAGCTCCAATTACTCTTTGGATGCTTATGCCGGAAAAGCGCGAACCCCGCACCTCCTGGAGGAAGTGCGGGGTTCGGAGCTGTGGTCAGCGGGCTCAGACGAGCTCGGTGACCGTACCGCCGGCGGCGGTGATCTTCGCGGCGGCGGAGCCGGAGACGGCGTCGACCGTCACCTGCAGCGCGACCGAGATCTCGCCGGTGCCGAGCACCTTGACGAGCGAGTTCTTGCGAACCGCGCCCTTGGCGACCAGGTCCTCGACCGTGACCTCGCCACCCTGCGGGTAGAGCTCGGCCAGCTTGTCGAGGTTGACGACCTGGAACGTGATCTTGAACGGGTTCTTGAAGCCCTTCAGCTTCGGCAGGCGCATGTGGAGGGGCATCTGGCCACCCTCGAAGCGCTGCGGAACCTGGTAGCGGGCCTTGGTGCCCTTGGTACCACGACCAGCGGTCTTACCCTTGGAGCCCTCACCACGACCCACACGGATCTTGTCGGTCTTGGCACCCGGGGCGGGACGCAGGTTGTGGATCTTGATCGGGTTGTCGCCCATGATCAGTCCACCTCCTCAACCGTCACCAGGTGACGGACCGTGTGGGCCATCCCGCGGATCTCGGGACGGTCCTCCTTCACCACGACGTCGTGCATGCGCTTGAGACCGAGCGAACGCAGGGTGTCACGGTGATTCTGCTTGCTGCCGATGTACGACTTGGTCTGCGTGATCTTCAGGCGAGCCATCAGGCGCTCACCCCAGCAGCACGCGCCCGCAGCAGAGCGGCGGGGGCCACGTCCTCCAGCGGCAGGCCACGACGGGCGGCGATCTCCTCGGGGCGCACGAGGCCCTTCAGAGCAGCCACGGTGGCGTGCACGATGTTGATCGCGTTGTCCGAGCCGAGCGACTTCGACAGGATGTCGTGGATGCCGGCGCACTCCAGGACGGCGCGCACCGGACCACCGGCGATAACACCGGTACCGGGGGCGGCGGGCTTCAGGAGCACGACGCCGGCGGCCTTCTCACCCTGGATGGGGTGCGGGATGGTGCCCTGGATACGGGGAACCTTGAAGAAGTTCTTCTTGGCCTCCTCAACGCCCTTGGCGATGGCGGCCGGAACCTCCTTCGCCTTCCCGTAACCAACACCCACGGTGCCATCGCCATCGCCCACCACGACGAGCGCGGTGAAGCTGAAGCGACGACCACCCTTGACAACCTTGGCGACACGGTTGATCGCGACGACGCGCTCGACGTAAGCGGTCTTCTCGACGGCGGGGGCGTTGCCCCGCTCGTCACGCTTACGGTCGCGCCGCTCGCCACCGGTGCCGCCGCCGGCGCCGCTACCGCGGCGCTGGGGTCCAGCCATTGGAATTACCTCTCTCGATTACGTCCGCCGACAGAGTCGACGAGCGGCTTAGAAGTCGAGCCCGGCCTCACGGGCCGCGTCCGCCAGGGCGGCGATGCGGCCGGCGTACCGGTTGCCCGCGCGGTCGAAGACGACCGACTCGATGCCGGCGGCCTTGGCGCGCTCGGCGACCAGGCTCCCGACCTTCTTGGCCAGCTCGGTCTTGTCGCCCTCGGCGCCCTTGATGGACACGTCGAGGGTGGACGCCGACGCCAGGGTGTGGCCCTTGGCGTCGTCGATGACCTGGGCGACCATGTGACGGTTCGAGCGCGTCACGACGAGACGCGGACGCACCTCGGTGCCGACGACGCGCTTGCGAACGCGGATCGCGCGGCGCTTGCGAGCGGCGCTCTTGTAGGCGTTGCCCTTGCCGATCTTGACAGAGACACTCATCGCTTACTTACCACTCTTTCCGACCTTGCGGCGGATGACCTCGCCCGCGTACTTGACGCCCTTGGCCTTGTACGGGTCGGGCTTGCGCAGCTTGCGGATGTTGGCGGCGATCTCGCCGACCTTCTGCTTGTCGATGCCGTCCACGTGGAACTTGGTGGGCGACTCGACGACGAAGGAGATGCCCTCCGGCGCGGTGACCAGGATCGGGTGGCTGTAGCCCAGCGCGAACTCCATGTCGGAGCCCTTCGCCGTGACTCGGTAACCAACACCGCTGATCTCCAGCGACTTGCGGTAGCCCGCGGTCACGCCGGTGATCATGTTCGCCACCAGCGTGCGGGTCAGGCCGTGCAGGGCCTTCGAGCGACGCTCGTCGTTCGGGCGGGTGACCAGCACGGTGCCGTCCTCGCCCTTGCCGATCTCGATCGGCTCAGCGACAACGTGGGTGAGGGAGCCCTTGGGGCCCTTCACCGCGACCGTCTGGCCATCGATGGTGACGTCCACGCCAGCGGGGACCTGGATGGGCAGCCGTCCAATGCGCGACATTGCTGTACCTCCGTTTCCCGAATTACCAGACGTAGGCGAGAACTTCTCCGCCTACGCCCTTCTTGGCGGCCTGCTTGTCGGTCAGGAGGCCGGACGACGTGGAGATGATCGCCACGCCGAGGCCACCGAGCACCTTGGGCAGGTTGGTGGACTTTGCGTAAACACGCAGACCCGGCTTGCTGATGCGCTTGATGCCGGCGATGGAGCGCTCACGGTTGGGGCCGAACTTGAGCTCGATGGTCAGCTTCTTGCCGACCTCGCCCTCAGCGGGCTCCTCAACCTTGTAGGAGGAGATGTACCCCTCCTGCTGCAGGATCTCGGCGACGTGCGCCTTGATCTTGCTCGACGGCATCGCGACAGAGTCGTGGTACGCCGAGTTCGCGTTACGCAGACGCGTGAGCATGTCTGCGATGGGGTCGGTCATGGTCATGATGGCCTCAGGCCTCTCTCGCCGTGGTTTCTCCGCACCAGGTCCCCCCGCCGCACTCGGATCGAGTGCGGTGGGGGCACAAGCGCAGGGGACCTACGACGTAGTAAGACTGGGTGCGAGCCCTTCCAAAGAAGGGCCACGGGCATCCATGGGGAAGCCGCGGCAGGGGGCCCGACCCCACAACCTTACGGGAATCCGTACGGGAGCCCAAAACGGGCCGATGTGGGGTCGGGCACCTCTGCGTCGCTAGCGGTACCTAAAGCTGCTGGCTGCCTTCTGGAAGAAGGAGGACTACCAGGAGCTCTTGGTCACGCCCGGCAGCTCGCCGCGGTGCGCCATCTCACGGAGGCAGACACGGCACAGGCCGAACTTGCGGTACACCGAGTGCGGACGGCCGCAGCGCTGGCACCGGGTGTAGGCCCGGACGCCGAACTTCGGCTTGCGCTCGGACTTCGCGATGAGGGACTTCTTCGCCATTGGCTCACGCCTCCTTGAACGGGAAGCCCAGAGCGCGCAGGAGCGCCCGGCCCTCGTCGTCGGTCTGAGCGGTGGTCACGACGGTGATGTCCATACCGCGCTGACGGTCGACCTTGTCCTGGTCGATCTCGTGGAACATAACCTGCTCGGTCAGACCGAACGTGTAGTTGCCACGGCCGTCGAACTGCTTCGGGGAGAGGCCACGGAAGTCACGGATACGCGGCAGGGCCAGCGACACCAGACGGTCCAGGAACTCCCACATGCGGTCACCACGGAGGGTGACGTGGGTGCCGATCGGCTGGCCCTCGCGCAGCTTGAACTGCGCGATGGACTTACGAGCCTTGGTCACGGCCGGCTTCTGACCGGTGATCGCGGTCAGGTCGCGGATCGCGCCCTCGATCAGCTTGCTGTCACGGGCGGCCTCGCCGACACCCATGTTGACCACGACCTTGACCAGGCCGGGGATCAGCATGACGTTCTCGTACGAGAACTGCTCCTGCAGCTGGCCCTTGATCTCGGAGTTGTAACGCTCCTTGAGGCGGGGGGCCACCTTCTCAACAGTCGTCTCAGACATCAGATGTCCTCACCGGTCCGCTTGGCAACGCGGATCTTGTTGCCCTGGTCGTCGAAGCGGTAACCGACGCGGGTGACGACCTTCTTGCCGTCCTTCTCCACGACCAGCTGGACGTTGGAGACGTGCACCGGGGCCTCGACGGTCACGATGCCACCCTGGGTACCCGGACCCGGCTTGGTGTGCTTCTTGACCCGGTTGACACCCTCGACCAGGACCTTGTTCTCGGCCGGCAGGGCCTGGATGACCTTGCCCTGCTTGCCCTTGTCCTTGCCGGTGATGACCTGGACCAGGTCACCCTTCTTGATCTTCATGCTGTTCGCCATGGGTTAGAGCACCTCCGGCGCCAGCGAGATGATCTTCATGAACTTCTTGTCGCGCAGCTCGCGGCCCACCGGGCCGAAGATGCGGGTGCCACGGGGGTCACCCTCGGTGTTCTTCAGCACGACAGCGGCGTTCTCGTCGAAACGGATGTACGAGCCATCCGGACGACGACGCTCCTTGACGGTGCGGACGACGACGCACTTGACGACGTCACCCTTCTTCACCGAGCCACCGGGGATCGCGTCCTTGACGGTCGCGACGATGACGTCCCCGATGCCGGCGTAGCGGCGACCGGAGCCACCGAGAACACGGATGCAAAGGATCTCCTTGGCACCAGTGTTGTCGGCAACACGCAGTCGCGACTCCTGCTGGATCACAGCTTTCTCCTGATCGTCAACGAGAGTCGACGGGCCGGCCGCTGCTCACACCGGCGGCCCCTGGGGGACCCGGTGCACATACGGCCGTACCTCATCGGCTTCGTTACTTGGCCTTCTCGAGGATCTCGACGACGCGCCAGCGCTTGGTGGCGGACAGCGGGCGGGTCTCCGCGAGGAGGACCCGGTCGCCGATGCCACACGCGTTCTGCTCGTCGTGCGCCTTCAGCTTGTTCGTACGGCGGATGACCTTGCCGTACAGAGCGTGCTTGACGCGGTCCTCGACGGCGACGACGACGGTCTTGTCCATCTTGTCGCTGACGACGAGACCCTCACGGGTCTTGCGGAAACCGCGCGTCTCGTTGGTGTTCTCAGTCATCAGGCGTTCTCCACCGTCTCGATGCCCAGCTCGCGCTCGCGCATCAGGGTGTAGATCCGCGCGATGTCCTTACGGACGAGCTTGAGCCGTCCGTGGTTGTCGAGCTGCCCGGTCGCCGCCTGGAAGCGGAGGTTGAACAGCTCCTCCTTGGCCTCGCGCAGCTTGGCAACGAGACCCTCGTTGTCCAGCGAGCGAAGCTCAGCAGCCTTGGTAGCGGCCGACATCAGCTCTCACCGTCCTCGCGCCGGACGATCCGGCACTTCATCGGCAGCTTGTGCGCGGCGCGGGTGAGCGCCTCGCGAGCAACCTTCTCGTTCGGGTACGACAGCTCGAACATGACCCGACCCGGGTGCACGTTCGCGATCCACCACTCCGGCGAACCCTTACCGGAACCCATGCGGGTCTCGGCCGGCTTCTTGGTGAGCGGGCGGTCCGGGTAGATGTTGATCCAGACCTTGCCGCCACGACGGATGTGACGGGTGATCGCGATACGAGCGGACTCGATCTGACGGTTCGTCACGTAGGCCGGGGTCACGGCCTGGATGCCGAACTGGCCGAACGCCAGCTCGGTGCCACCCTTGGCAGCGCCACGGCGCTTCGGGTGGTGCTGCTTGCGGTGCTTGACCCGACGGGGGATCAGCATTTGGGTCAGGCCTCCGTTCCGGTGTTCTCAGCAGCCGGAGTCTCGACGGCCGCGGCCGCGGGGGCCTCGGCAGCGGCGGGACGACGGCCACGGCCACCGCGCTCGCCACCACGGCGCTCGCCACCGCGGGCGGGACGACCACCCTCGGGGCGGGCCGGGCGGTTGCCCGAGCGAGCAGCGGCGTTCTCAGCGCGGACCTCGGCGATGTTCTTGACGTCGCCCTTGTAGATCCAGACCTTCACGCCGATGCGGCCGAAGGTGGTCTTGGCCTCGAAGAAGCCGTAGTCGACGTTCGCACGCAGGGTGTGCAGCGGCACGCGACCCTCGCGGTAGAACTCCGAACGGCTCATCTCGGCGCCGCCGAGACGACCGGAGCACTGGACCTTGATGCCCTTGGCGCCGGACTTCATGGTGCCCTGCATCGACTTGCGCATGGCACGGCGGAAGGAGACGCGGGAGGACAGCTGCTCCGCGACGCCCTGAGCCACGAGCTGGGCGTCCAGCTCGGGGTTCTTGACCTCGAGGATGTTCAGCTGGACCTGCTTGCCGGTCAGCTTCTCGAGGTCGCCGCGGATGCGGTCGGCCTCGGTGCCACGGCGACCGATGACGATGCCGGGGCGGGCGGTGTGGATGTCGACGCGGACGCGGTCGCGGGTGCGCTCGATCTCGACCTTGGAGATGCCGGCGCGCTCCATGCCCTTCGTCATCATGCGACGAATGGCGACGTCTTCCTTGACGTAGTCCTTGTACAGCTTGTCGGCGTACCAGCGGGACTTGAAGTCCGTGCTGATGCCGAGGCGGAACCCGTGCGGGTTAACCTTCTGGCCCATTACCGGGTCCCTTCCTTGCTGCTGACGACCACGGTGATGTGGCTGGTCCGCTTGCGGATCCGGTAGGCGCGGCCCTGGGCACGCGGGCGGAACCGCTTCAGGGTCGGGCCCTCGTCAACGTACGCCTCGGAGATGTAGAGGTCGTCCACGTTGGAGTGGTTGTAGTTGTGCGCGGCGTTGGCAATGGCGCTGTCGAGCACCTTGCCGACCGGCACGGTGGCGGCCTGCGGAGCGAAACGCAGGACGGCCTGGGCCTCCGTGGCATTCATGCCACGGATGAGGTCCACCACGCGGCGGGCCTTCATGGGCGTCACGCGGATGTACCGCGCCTGTGCCCTGGCTTCCATGGTTGTCCCCTTAATGGAGTAAGTCATTGAGTCGTTCTGGCGCTTGAAGCTCAGGCGCTTAGCGACGCTTCGACTTCCGGTCTTCCTTCACGTGGCCACGGAAGGTGCGGGTCGGAGCGAACTCGCCGAGCTTGTGGCCGACCATCGACTCGGTGACGAACACCGGGACGTGCTTGCGGCCATCGTGGACCGCGATCGTGTGACCGAGCATGCTCGGGGAGATCACGGAACGACGGGACCAGGTCTTGATGACGTTCTGAGTACCCGCCTCGTTCTGAGCGTCCACCTTCTTGATGAGGTGGCCGTCGATGAAGGGGCCCTTCTTAAGACTGCGCGGCATCTGACCTGCTCCTAGCGCTTCTTGTTGGTCTTGCGGCGGCGCACGATGAGCTTGTCCGACGCCTTGTTCGGGCGACGGGTGCGGCCCTCGGGCTTACCCCACGGCGAGACCGGGTGGCGACCACCGGAGGTCTTACCCTCACCACCACCGTGCGGGTGGTCGATCGGGTTCATGGCGACACCACGCACGGTCGGGCGGACGCCCTTCCAGCGCATGCGGCCGGCCTTGCCCCAGTTGATGTTCGACTGCTCGGCGTTGCCGACCTCGCCGACGGTGGCGCGGCAGCGGGCGTCGACCAGACGGATCTCACCGGAGGGCATGCGCAGGTGCGCCATCTTGCCCTCACGCGCCAGCAGCTGGATGCCGGAACCCGCGGAGCGGGCCAGCTTGGCACCGCCGCCGGGACGCAGCTCCACCGCGTGGATGGTGGTACCGACCGGGATGTTGCGCAGCGGCAGGTTGTTGCCGGGCTTGATGTCGGCGCCGGGGCCGTTCTCAATCCGGTCGCCCTGCGTGATGCCGCGCGGCGCGATGATGTAGCGCTTCTCGCCGTCCGCGTAGTGCAGGAGCGCGATGCGCGCGGTGCGGTTCGGGTCGTACTCGATGTGCGCGACCTTGGCCGGCACGCCGTCCTTGTCGTGACGACGGAAGTCGATCACGCGGTAGGCGCGCTTGTGACCGCCACCCTGGTGGCGAGCGGTGACACGACCGGCGTTGTTACGGCCGCCCTTGCTGTGCAGGGGGCGAACCAGCGACTTCTCCGGCGTGGACCGCGTGATTTCTACGAAGTCGGCCACGCTGGAGCCACGACGGCCCGGCGTAGTCGGCTTGTACTTGCGGATGCCCATTTGGCTCTCTCGTCCTCGTCCTAATCGACGATCACGATCTCCCTATTCAGGAGACCGGACCACCGAAGATGTCGATGCGGTTGCCCTCGGCCAGCGTCACGATGGCGCGCTTGGTGTCCTTGCGCTTGCCAAAGCCCGTCTTGGACCGCTTGCGCTTGCCCTGACGGTTGATCGTGTTGACAGCCTCGACCTTGACCGAGAAGACCGCCTCGACGGCCTGCTTGATCTGGGTCTTGTTGGCGCCCGGCGACACGATGAACGTGTACTTGTTCTCGTCGAGAAGGCTGTAGCTCTTCTCGGAGATGACCGGCTTCACCAGGACGTCACGGGGGTCCGTGAACGTCTTGCTCGTAACGTCGCTCATCAGGCGGCGCTCCCTTCGAGCTCGCCCTCAGCGGCAACGGCCTTGGCGGACGCGGCCGGACCGGCCACGAAACGCTCGAAGGCGGCCTGGGTGAAGACCACATCGTCGGAGACGAGCACGTCGTAGGTGTTCAGCTGACCGGCGTCCAGGATGTGCACGTTCGGCAGGTTGCGAGCGGACTTGAGGCCCAGCTCGTCCGCACGCTCGACGACCAGGAGGACGTTCTTGCGGTCGGTGATCTTGCCGAACAGGCTCTTGGCGGCCTTGGTCGACGGCGCCTCGGTCGCGGTCACGTCGGTGATGACGTGGATGCGGTTGTGGCGGGCCCGGTCGGTGAGCGCACCGCGCAGGGCGGCGGCGATCATCTTCTTCGGGGTCCGCTGCGAGTAGTCGCGCGGCACGGGACCGTGCACGACGCCACCGCCGGCGAACTGCGGCGCACGGGTCGAGCCCTGACGGGCGCGGCCGGTGCCCTTCTGGCGGTACGGCTTCTTGCCGCCACCGCGGACCTCGCCACGAGTCTTGGTCTTGTGGGTGCCCTGACGGGCCGCAGCGAGCTGCGCCACGACGACCTGGTGCATCAGCGGAACGCTGACCTTCGCGTCGAAGATCTCGGCCGGCAGCTCGATGCTGCCGGTCTTGTCGCCAGCCGGCGACAGGATGTCAATGGTGCTCATTTCCTCACAGCCCCTTCGCCGCGGTGCGGACGAGGACGAGGCCGCCGTTCGGGCCCGGGACGGCGCCCTTGATGAGCAGCAGACCCTTCTCCGCGTCGACCGCGTGCACGGTCAGGTTCTGGGTCGTGACACGCTCGTGGCCCATCCGACCAGCCATGCGCAGGCCCTTGAACACGCGGCCCGGGGTGGCGCAGCCACCGATGGAACCGGGCGAGCGGTGCTTGCGCTGGGTGCCGTGACCGGCGCCGAGACCACGGAAGTTGTGGCGCTTCATGACACCGGCGAAGCCCTTGCCCTTGGAGGTGCCGGTCACGTCGACCTTGACACCCGCCTCGAACAGCTCGGCGGTGATCTCCTGGCCCAGGGTGTACTCGGAGGCGTCCGAGGTACGGAGCTCGACCAGGTGACGGCGCGGGGTGACACCGGCCTTGGCGAAGTGGCCCGCGAGGGGCTTGTTCACCTTGCGGGGGTCGATCTCGCCGAAGCCGATCTGGACGGCGTCGTAGCCGGCCGGGCTGTCGGCGGTGTGGACCTGGGTCACGACATTGGGCCCAGCCTTGACGACGGTCACCGGAACGATCCGGTTGTTCTCGTCCCAGACCTGGGTCATGCCGAGCTTCTCGCCCAGGATGCCCTTAATCTGCTTAGCCATCTTCGGTGCGCCTCTCAGAGCTTGATCTCGATGTCGACGCCCGCCGGCAGGTCGAGACGCATGAGCGAGTCAACCGTCTTCGGCGTGGGGTCGAGGATGTCGATCAGACGCTTGTGAGTACGCATCTCGAAGTGCTCGCGCGAGTCCTTGTACTTGTGCGGCGAGCGGATGACGCAGTACACGTTCTTCTCAGTGGGCAGCGGCACCGGGCCTGCGACCTGCGCACCAGTACGGATCACCGTCTCGACGATCTTCTTCGCCGAGGAGTCGATGACCTCGTGGTCGTAGGCCTTGAGCCGGATGCGGATCTTCTGTCCCGCCATGGCTACTCAGTAGTCCTTTGTCCTTAGTTGCTGCACGACTCCCCCTCCGACCCCCGCGCTCGGGCGTGTCGCACTCGCGCTTGCAAAAAACCGGCGAAGAACTCGTCGGTTTCGAACTTTCGGGGTTGGGGCAGCCGGGTCGAGGCCCCGCACACGCTTCCCGGAAGATTCCCGTACTTTCGCCCCGCAGCTGCCGTGGCGTAGAACTCACGCTTGACGGCCATCACGGGAACGACGAGTACATGGGACTCGCTTCCAGTCCTCCCGGCGGGAGGCGCGCAGCATCGGCACTCAACCGAGCAACTTGGACATACTGCCACATGGAGCAGCCCGGATGCCAATCGGGGCCGGTGAGGTGTACCTCACCGGCCCCGATCGTCACCCGTTGGGGGTCAGTCCTTCGGCGGGCGGCCGCACACGACGTCGTACTCCTTCGAGGTCGCGTTGGCGCAGTAGAGCTTCTTCTGGTCCGGCCCGAAGGTGTACTCGGACAGGTTCATGTTGATCGGGTTGCAGGCCTGCTTCCCGTTGTACGGCGAGTACTTGGGGCACTTCCCGTTGTCCAGCTGCTGCAGGTGGGCACGCAGCGCGTCCAGGCCCATGTCCTCGACGCCCGGGTTGGTGGACGGCATGAAGCGGTTGGCCGACCACGAGCCGCCCATGGTGGCGAACAGGGCGATCGCACAGATCAGGCCGGCGGCCAGCTGGGACAGCACGCGCGGCGAGATCCGGGCGGCCCGGGTCGGGGCGACCTCCTGCAGCGTGCCGCGGATCCAGCCGAAGCCGCGCTCGTACGTGAGCATCACGCCGAGGACGGCCAGGATGATCAGGCAGTAGAAGATGATCCAGGTGGTGCGCGGGTACAGCTGGACGGCCTGGGTGTGCTCCATGTGGGAGGCGAACCAGAAGCGCAGCAGCCAGGCGCCGGCGAGCACGAAGCCCGCGGTGCGGACCACGACGTTGCGCAGGCCGAGGCCCACGCCGATGCCCACGCCCAGGAGCAGCAGGACGCCGAAACCGGTCTGGCCGGCCAGCTCACCCGACGCCGGGTAGTCGTGGTAGGTCAGGTCTCCTGCGCGGTCGGACGCCCAGCCCATGACGTACGCCGGGTCGATGTAGGTGTTGATGTACGCGTAGCGGTCCATCGTCGTGGCGCCCAGGCGGACCAGCTGGTACAGCAGCGGCGCGCCGATCACGGCGGCGGTGACCAGCAGGGTGCCGAGGAACACGACCGCGCGCTTGATCGCGACCCGGCCCCGGCGCCACGGGAACAGCATCAGGCCGAGGATGAACGACCCCGGCGCGGCCCACAGGTACCAGCCCGAGTACCAGAGGAACATCACGCCGAACGCGACACCGAAGCCGAGGCCGCGCAGCACCGCAGCACGGGTCGAGAGCTCGTCGGCGCGGCGGATCTCGCGGAAGCAGGCCGCCAGCAGCGGCAGCAGCACCAGCATGGAGCCGTGGCTGTACGGGCGGATCGGGTCGAGGAAGACGATCGAGGTCGGCACGGCGACGGCCATCGCCCAGAACGGGCGCAGCAGCATCCGCCACGAGAGGTAGGCCATCGGCCCGACCAGCGCGCTGAGGATCAGCTGCAGGTCCTTGAGAGCGTGGCCGACGCCGGCGACGCCGTTGTGGAAGAGCTTGGCCCAGACCGCGAGCAGGGCGGGGAACAGCGGGGGGTAGACCCCCGGCAGGCCCTTGCCGCGCATCATGTCGTTGGCCATGCCCATGAGGTTGCCGGGGTCGCCCTCCTGGCCGCCCAGGCCCCACGGGGTGCCGTGCAGCGCGACCACGATGCCGCCGGCGACGACACCGGTGCCGAGGCCCGCGACGGCCGCACACGCCAGGCGCTGCGCGACCTGGTAGTAGCGCAGCGTGCCGCGGTAGGCGAGGAACAGCAGCACCGCGAGGACGGGGATGCCGAGCAGCGCCGCGTACTGCTGGATCTTGGCGAGGCCGCTGACCTGGCCGATCCGGGTGACGGGATTGACGCTGATGTGGGTGCACAGCAGCATGAACCCGAGGGCGACGACGACACTGACCACGCCCTCCCCCAGCGGGAGGAACCAGCGCTTCTCCGTCCAGCGCTCGAAGCGGCCGCCCGCCCGGGCCGTCGTCGTTCCGCCGGACGATGTGCCTCTGGCGCCGCCGGGCGTGCTGGAGGGGGCGCCGACGACGTCCGGTGCCAAATCCGTCATGTCAATTCGCTTCCGTGAAGCGGCACTCTGCCGCAGGTCGGGCCGGCTCGCCGGGCGGGCGGGGTCGGCGGGCGCCGGCCGGCGCACCCCGGTCGCCACGGAACGTTCCCGGAAAGCCGACGGGACGTCCACGCCCGACACGCTAGCAAGCCGATGCCGGGCCCCACCCGCTCAGTCGCGGGGTACGGGCCCGGCGGTCACGCACCGTGATCAGCTACGGCCGGCCAGTTCGCGGCGCGGTGCCGCGGCCTTCTTGGTGGCCGGCTGGATCAGCTTGAGGTGCTTGGGCATCCGGCGGATCATCGCCAGCAGCAGGACCAGACCGGCCCGCGCGAGGTAGATGGTCGCCTTGATCGGGGAGGCGCTGGGCGTGCCGGTGGTCCGCTCGCGCATCGCGACCGGCACCTGCCGGATCACGAAGCCGCAGCGCGCGGCGCCGACCATGCTCTCGATCGTGTCGCCCAGGTACTCGACCGGGTACCACTGGGAGAAGAACTCGATCATCGGCTTGTTGCAGGCCTTGAAGCCCGAGGTGGTGTCGGTGAGCCGCGTGCGGGCGACCCGGGACAGCACCACGGAGAGCAGCTTCATCGCCCAGGAGCGCGGGCCGCGCACCTTGTACGAGCCCTCGCCGGCGAAGCGGGCGCCGATGACCAGGTCGGCCTCGTCCAGCTTGGCGATCAGCGACGGCACGTACGACGGGTCGTGCTGGCCGTCGGCGTCGCACTGCAGCGCGATGTCGTAGTCGTGCAGGTGCGCGTAGCGGTAGCCGAAGCGCATCGCGCCGCCGACGCCCAGGTTGTAGGGCAGCTGGGCGACCTTGGAACCGTGCGCGGCGGCGACGGCCGCGGTGGCGTCCACCGAGCCGTCGTCGACGACCAGGGTGTCGACGCCGGGCAGCTTCTGCTGGATCTCCCGCAGGATCTTGGGCAGCCCCTCGGCCTCGTTCCAGGCCGGGAGGATGATCAGTACCCGCTTGCCGTCGATCATGCCGTCACCCCGGGGTCGTTCGCCTTGGCGGCGTCGTTGTTGCTGCGCGCGATCGGGTAGTCGTGGTGCTCGGCCAGGTAGGCGCGCATCATCGCGACGTCCTCGGCCAGCGTGCGGGTCTCGGCCTCCAGCCGGGAGGCCTCCCAGCTCAGGTGCAGCGAGACCATCAGCACCAGGATGAAGCCCGCGAACAGGACCAGGCTGACGCCGGAGGCGATGCCGAGCCGGCGGGCGGTGGAGTCCAGGATCGTCGGGAAGAACCCGAGCGGCGCGACGACGACGCCGATCGCGAGCCAGATCGCCGCGTACTTCTCCCGGAGCTGCTGTCGGCGCAGCAGCTCCAGGATGTAGACGAGCACCAGCACGCCGGTGATCGAAGTGATGACGGTGAGATGCACGACGGGGAGCGCCTTTCAGCGGCTGTGTGGCGTGGCCAGAGTAACGACAGTTTAAAAGGCGCGGCCGAACGGAGTGCCGCCGCCGGTTGTACGGGGCCCGCGCAGATGGTGTCAGACTTCTGACGACTGACGCGCCGCCATGGTTGCACCCGGTTCCACGCCGGTCGCGGCCGGAGCCGTCAGGGAGCGGGCGAGCGCCCACAGCATGGCAGCAGCGCTCACCGCGGCACCAGCCAGGTAGGCCAGTTCGACGCGGGTCGCGATCGCCCCCGGCGCCGCGGTGACGGCGACGAGCGCCACCGTGCCGGCCAGCCAGGACAGCAACTGCCGCTGGTGACGGCCGAGCGAGAGCAGCGCCTGGCCGAAGACGGTCGCGAGCATGTAGCAGAGCGTGCCGAGCGACAGCCACAGGAAGTCGGCCGAGCCGAGCACGTCCTGCGCCTTGAAGAACAGTCGGATCGCCCACGGGCCGAGGATCACCGTCGGCACGCCGGCCGCGGTGCACATCAGGGCGACGATGCCGCCGGTGCGCAGCAGGACCTTGCGGAACTCCGCGTGGTTGCCGGCCGCCGCGGCGCCGGACAGCGAGGAGACCAGCGAGGCCTGGATGGCCGCGTACGCGAAGAGCGGCACCCGGGCCAGCACCACCGCGTTGAGCAGCGCGGCGATCAGTGCCTTGGAGGACGGCGAGAGCACGCCCACGCTCACCACCGCGGCGTTGACCATGAGCTGCGCGAGCAGCGTCGAACCGGTCAGCAGGCCGAGCCCGGTGACGACGTCGCGCCAGGCCGGGGCCGGGCCGCCGCGCCGGTCGGCGAGCACCGAGCGCATCCCGATCACCGAGGCGGCGAGCGGCGCCACGACGAGGATCAGGCTGAACGCGAACGCCGAGTGCACGCCGAACAACGGGATCAGCGCGGCCAGGCCGATCCGCAGACCGCCGTCGACGCCCAGCTGGAGGCCGTACGAGCCGAACCGGCCGAGGCCGGCCAGCGCGCCGCGGGCCACCGAGCTGACGGCCAGTCCGATCAGGGCACCGCCCATGCCGGCCACCAGGCCGATGTCGCCGGAGAAGAAGCGGTCCGCGATCGGGCGGGCCGCCGCCGCGACGCCGGCCAGCACGACGGCCAGCACGGCGGCGGTGGCCAGCAGCACCCGGCGGATGGCCGGACCGGGGCCGTGGCCGGCCACGTCGCGGGCGGCCACCAGCCGGTTCAGCTCCAGCTCGACCGGCGAGAACAGGCCGTACCCGACCGACATGACCAGCGTCCACAGCATGGAGACGCCGGCGACCTGCGTGGTGTCCAGGCCGTGCCCGGCGAGCGCCAGGAAGATGTACGAGGAGGCACCGAGCACGACGGTGCCCCCCGCGACGAGCCGCACGCCGGGGGGCAGCGCCCCCAGCAGCCTGGCCACCGGGTTCGTCATCGCAGCGCGGCCTTGGCCTTCAGCGGCTCCCACCAGGCGCGGTTCTCGCGGTACCAGGCGATGGTGGCCGCGAGGCCGTCCTCGAAGCGGACCTGCGGGGCGTAGCCGAGCTCCTCGCTGATCTTGGTGATGTCCAGCGAGTAGCGCAGGTCGTGGCCCTTGCGGTCGGCGACCGGCTCCACGGACGACCAGTCGGCGCCCGCGGCCTGGAGCAGCAGCTCGGTGAGCTCCTTGTTGGTCAGCTCGGTGCCGCCGCCGATGTTGTAGACCTCGCCGGCGCGGCCCTTGCGCATGGCGAGCTCGATGCCGCGGCAGTGGTCGGAGACGTGCAGCCAGTCACGGATGTTGCCGCCGGTGCCGTACAGCGGCACCTTCTTGCCGTCCAGCAGGTTCGTGGTGAACAGCGGGATGACCTTCTCCGGGAACTGGTAGTGCCCGTAGTTGTTGGAGCAGCGGGTGACCACCACGTCCATGCCGTGGGTTCGGTGGTAGGCGAGCGCCAGCAGGTCGGACCCGGCCTTGGAGGCGGAGTACGGGGAGTTCGGGGCGAGCGGCCACTCCTCGGTCCACGAGCCCTCGGAGATCGAGCCGTACACCTCGTCGGTGGAGACGTGGACGAAGCGGGCGACGCCGTGCTTGCGGGCCGCGTCCAGCAGCACCTGGGTGCCGAGGACGTTGGTCACCACGAACGGGCCGGCGCCCTCGATCGAGCGGTCGACGTGCGACTCGGCCGCGAAGTGCACGACCACGTCGTGTCCGGGCATCACCTGGTCGACGGCGTCGGCGTCGCAGATGTCGCCGCGCACGAAGGCGTAGCCGCGGTGGTCGGCGACCGGGGCCAGGTTGGCCTCGACGCCCGAGTAGGTGAGCTTGTCGAAGACGGTGATCTGATCCGTTGCGTCGGCGCCGAGCAGCTGGCGGACGAACTCTGAACCGATGAAGCCGGCGCCGCCGGTGACGAGGATGCGCATAGTGCGGGCAGTCTACCGGGGTGAATCGAACCCCGGCCGCCGGGCCGACGGGGGCTTCCGAAGCGCCCCCGGACCTCACATAAGCTGCTCGGCATGCGTGGAATCCTCTTGGCCGGCGGCACCGGCTCCCGACTCTGGCCGCTGACCCGGGCTGTCTCGAAGCAGCTCCTCCCGGTCTTCGACAAGCCGATGATCTACTACCCGCTGTCGACCCTGGTCATGGCGGGGATCAGCGAGATCCTGATCATTACCACCCCCCAGGACCAGGAGCAGTTCCAGCGCCTGCTCGGCGACGGCTCCCAGTTCGGCCTGAAGCTGGAGTACGCCGTCCAGGAGAAGCCCGAGGGCATCGCCCAGGCCTTCGTCCTCGGCGCCGACTTCATCGGCGACGAGCCGGTCGCGCTGATCCTGGGCGACAACATCTTCCACGGCAGCGGCCTCGGCACCCGGCTCGCCCAGCGCACCGACCCCAAGGGCGGCATGGTCTTCGCCTACCCGGTCGCCGACCCGACCGCCTACGGCGTCGTCGAGTTCGACGACAACGGCCAGGTCATCTCCATCGAGGAGAAGCCGGACGCCCCGAAGTCCCGCTACGCCGTGCCCGGCCTCTACTTCTACGACAACCGCGTCGTGGAGATCTCCCGCGGCCTGACCCCGAGCGCCCGCGGCGAGCTGGAGATCACCGCCGTCAACGAGGAGTACCTCAAGCTCGGCGAGCTGCACGTCACCGTCCTCGACCGCGGCACCGCGTGGCTGGACACCGGCACGTTCGTCTCGATGGTCCAGGCCTCGGAGTTCGTCCGGGTCATCGAGGAGCGCCAGGGCTTCAAGATCGGCTGCATCGAGGAGGCCGCCTGGCGGGCCGGCCTGATCGACGCCGAGCAGCTGCGCGAGCTGGCCGAGCCGCTGCGCAAGAGCGGCTACGGCGACTACCTGGTCGCGCTGCTCGACGAGGAGGCGGCCAAGTGAAGTTCCGCGAGCTGTCCATCCCCGGCGCCTTCGAGGTCACCCCGCAGCAGCACGGCGACCCGCGCGGCCTGTTCATGGAGTGGTACCGCTTCGACCGCCTGGAGGAGGTCGTCGGCCACCCGCTGCGGCTCGCCCAGGGCAACCTGTCGGTGTCGGCCAAGGACGTCGTGCGCGGCATCCACTTCGCCGACGTCCCGCCCGGCCAGGCCAAGTACGTCAGCTGCGTGCGCGGCGCCGTCCTGGACGTCGTCGTCGACCTGCGGGTGGGCTCCCCCGCCTTCGGGAAGTGGGAGTTCGTCCGCCTCGACGACGCCGAGCGCAAGTCCGTCTACATCCCCGAGGGCGTCGGCCACGGCTTCTGCGCGCTGACCGACGACGCCACCCTGTCGTACGTCTGCTCCGAGACGTACAACCCGACCGGCGAGCACGCGGTGCACCCGCTCGACCCGGACCTCGGCATCGAGTGGCCCGCCGACGCCCCCCAGCTGTCGGCCCGCGACGCGGCCGCGCCCACGCTCGCCGAGGCGATCGCGAGCGGCCTGCTGCCGGACTACCAGAAGTGCCTGGCGTACACCGAGGGCCTGCGCGCCGGCTGAACCGACCGGTGCCCGGACCGGCCGCCCGCAGCGGCCCCGGTCCGGGCATCGCCGTCGGCGGAGGGCCTCGCGGGGCTCAGTATGATGGGCCCGCCGCGGGGTCGTGCTCCCGCCCGCAGGCCCCGAACCCGACCACCGGATGTGCCTCCACCATGACCACTCTGGAAATCCTGCTTCCGTACTACGGCGACGTCGCACTGATGCAGGAGGCGGTCCGCAGCGTCCTGGCCCAGACCGACCCGGACTGGCGGCTGACCGTCGTGGACGACGGCAAGGAGCCCGGGGTCCCGGAGTGGTTCGCGGAGCTCGGCGACCCGCGGGTGCGGTACTTCCGCAACGAGCAGAACCTCGGCGTCACCGGCAACTACCGCAAGTGCCTGGGCATGGCCGAGCACGAGCACATGGTGTTCATGGGCACCGACGACGTCATGCTGCCCAACTACGTCGCCACGATCCGCTCGATCCTCACCCAGCACCCCGGCGTCGCGATGATCCAGCCCGGCGTCCAGGTCATCGGCAGCGACGGCCGGCCGAGCACCTCGCTCGCCGACGAGTCCAAGCGCCGCATCTACGCGCCCAAGGCGCAGGGCCGCGTCCTGATGGACGGCGAGGAGCTCGCCGTCAGCCTGCTCAAGGGCAACTGGCTCTACTTCCCCTCCATCTGCTGGCGCACCGAGGCCGTGAAGACCACCGGCTTCCGCGACAACCTGGAGATCATCCAGGACCTCGCCCTGGTCATCGACCTCCTCCAGGCCGGCGAGCAGATGGTCGTCGACGACGTCCGCGCCTTCCAGTACCGCCGGCACGCCGTCAGCATCTCCTCCTCGTCCGCGTTCAGCGGCACCCGCTTCACCGAGGCCCGGCGCTACTTCCTCGACGCCGCCGACCGCCTCGACGCGCAGGGCTGGCCGAGGGCGGCGCGCGCCGCCCGGATCCACCTGTCCGCCCGCATCCACGCCCTCACCCTGGTCCCGGGAGCGATGCGCGCCGGCCAGTGGAACGGTGCGAAGGCCCTGCTGCGCAACGCCACCAGCACGGCCCGCCGTCCCCGCTGACCCACGAACCCCCTGGAGTCCCCGCAATGACCGCTCCGCACACGGCACCGGCCCGGGTGGCCGTCCTCGGTGGCACCGGCTTCATCGGCCGGGTGCTCGGCGCCCGCCTCCTGGCGCAGGGCGCCGAGGTCCTCAGCCTCGCCCGCAAGGCCCCGGCCGAGCCGGCGCCCGGCCGGTTCGTCGCCTTCGACCTCTCCAACGGCGACCCCGCCGAGCTCACCGCGCTGCTCGACCGCGAGCGGATCGACACCGTCGTCAACGCGGCCGGCGGCATGTGGGGCCTGAACGACGAGCAGATGTACCAGGCCAACGTCGTCCTCACCGAGCGGCTGATCGAGGCCGTCGCCGCCATGGCCTCCCCCGCCCGCCTGGTCCACCTCGGCACCGTCCACGAGTACGGCATGGCCCCGGTCGGCACCAGCCAGCGCGAGAGCGACCCGGCCGCCCCGGTCATGGAGTACGGCAAGCTCAAGCTCGCCGCCACCGAGGCCGTCGTGCGCGCCGTCGAGGCCGGCCGGATCTCCGGTGTCGTGCTGCGGCTCGGCAACGTCGTCGGCGCCGGCCAGCCCGGCCACAGCCTGCTCGGCGTCATGGCCGCCAAGCTCGACGCCGCCCGCGCGGCCGGCGAGACCGCACAGCTCTCGCTGCAGCCGCTCACCGCCCTGCGCGACTTCGTCGACCTCACCGACACCCTCGACGCCGTCCTGCTGGCCGCCGCCGACCGCTCGGCCCCGCCGGTCGTCAACGTCGGCACCGGCTCCGCCTCCACCGCCCGCCACCTGGTCGAGCTCCTGATCGAGGAGAGCGGCGTGCCCACCGAGATCACCGAGGTCCCGGCCCCCGACGGCACCGGCCCGGAGACCGAGTGGCAGCAGCTCGACGTCACCGTCGCCCGCGACAGCCTCGGCTGGACCCCCCGCCGCACCCTGCGCGAGGCCGTCCGCGAGCTGTGGACCGCCCAGACCACCGCGCCCGTCGCGTAACGGCCGACCCGTCGTCCTGCGGCGCCCGGAGCACGGCTCCGGGCGCCGCACCCGCATCCGCGCACGAGGGGGAGCCATCGGAGACCGTTTCCGGCGCGGGACCTTCGCCGACCTGACCGCCGGCCGGGCGAACGCCTTCGGGGCGCTGCGCCTGCTGCTCGCCGCCACCGTGGTGGTGTCGCACGTCTACCCGCTCGGCTGGGGCCGCCAGGACCCGCTGTGGTCCTGGAGCGGGCAGCAGACCGACCTGGGCAAGAGCGCGGTCCTCGGCTTCTTCGCGATCTCCGGCTTCGTCATCACCGGCAGCGCCCGACGCCTCGGCACCCTACGGTTCGTCTGGCACCGCGCCCTGCGGATCGTCCCCGGGCTCTGGGTCTCGCTGCTCCTGTCCGCGGCCGTCCTGATGCCCGTGCTCTACCGGTGGCAGCACGGTGCCCTCACCGGCTTCTGGGACCGCTCGGACGGGCCGCTCAGCTACGTCACCAGCCTCGGCAGCAGCAGCCCGACCGCGGGCTGGGACGTCTCCGGGGTCATCGCCACGGGCATCCGTGCCGGGACGAACTTCGACGGCAGCCTCAACGGCGCCCTGTGGTCGCTCAAGTACGAGCTCCTGTGCTACCTCCTGGCCGCCCTGCTCGCCCTGGCCGGACTGCTGCGGCGACGGGCCGCCGTCCCCGCGCTGGCGCTCGCGCTCTGGGTGCTGATCCTCTCCGGCGCCACCGACCTGCCCCCGGACGTGCCCCCGGCCGGCGGACCGGGCGCCACCCTGCCGCTCGTCGGCCGGCTCACCTGGCACCTCGCCGCCGTCCTGGCCTTCACGTTCCTGCTCGGCACCGCCTGCCGGCTCCACGCCGAACGCATACCGGTGGACGACCGCCTCGCCCTCGCCTCCGCCGTGGCGCTGGCCGCCACGCTCCGCTGGGGCGGCTTCGGCTCCCTCGGCCAACCGGCCCTGGTCTACCTGCTGTTCTGGGCCGCGGCCCGGCTCCCCCGGTGGTGCCGGCGCCTCGACGGAATCGGCGACTACTCGTACGGGGTCTACATCTACGGCTTCCCCGTCGAACAGGCCCTGGCGCTGGTCGGCTGCGCCGCGTACGGCCGGCTGGGCTTCCTGGCCTGCGCGCTCACCGTGACGGGCGTGCTGGCCGCCCTCTCCTGGCACCTCGTCGAGGAACCGGCCACGCGGCTGCGCGGCTGGACGCCCCGGCCGCTGCGCCGCAGCGCCGACCGGGACGGCTCCGCCGCCCGCATCACTTCTTGAAGACCCACACCTTCATCAGCAGGAAGCGGACCACGGTGGCCAGGCCGTTCGCCACGATCAGGCCGCCGACCTCGACGACCTTGGAGGCGTGCGGGGCCACCACGTCGAGCAGGGCGAGCACGCCCGAGCTCAGTGCGAGCCCGATCACGAACGCGACGGCCCCCTGCAGCTGGTGGCGCAGGGCCCCCTCGCTCCCGGTGATCCCGAAGGTGAACCGCCGGTTGGCGGCGGTGTTGGCGACGGCGCTCACCGCGAGCGCGATCAGGTTGGCGGCCTGGGGGTTGACCACCATCCGGGCCACGACGTACAGCCCGAGGTAGAACAGCGTGCTCAGCACCCCGATGACCAGGAAGGACGGGATCTGGCGGTTGGCCTTGCCGCCGCCGGCGGCGGAGCCCTGCTCCGCGGTGCCCGGCGCCGCGGCCGCGTCGGTCGACTCGTTGGTGGAAACCATGTGGGAACCCATGCGATCTGCTTGTCGGGGTCAGGAGAGCTCGTACACGGCCACCCGGCCGTTGTCGAAGACGGGGGTGGCGAGGGACTTCAGGAGCGGCGACTCCGGAGCCGGCTTGCGGTCCGCCACCAGGTACCGGACGTGGTACCGGTCCCGCAGTTCCCGGAGGATGTCGGCGGTCGGGTGGTGGATCGCGTCGTCGTTGAGCTTGAGCAGCGGCTGGTCCCAGAAGCTGGCGGACTTCTCCGACATCAGCCGCGGCGAGTACGCCCAGCCCTCCACCAGCACCGAGCGCTCGGAGTAGGCGCTGAGCCAGAACGAGAGCGAGTTCCAGCAGTTCTGGCCCGCGACCGCCCAGTCGTTCTCGGAGCGGCAGTGGTCGTTGGTGACCAGGACGTCGGTCGGCCGGCTGTGCGCACGCACCCAGCGCGCGGCCTCGACCTGGCCGGCCGGCATCGGCCAGGCGCCGTCCCAGACGACGTGCTTCGACTGCTGGACGTCGAGCAGCAGCGACGGCGCACCGGCCACGAGCGCGCCCGTGAGGAGCACCAGCCCGCCGCGCCGGCGCAGCCCGGGCAGCGCCCGCCCGGCAGCCCACCAGAGCAGTCCGACGACCGCGGCCACGGCGGCGAGCGCGGCCGCGGCGGCCAGTGCGGGCACCAGCGGGGTGTACGACTTGGTGCCCTTGGCGTCGCCGACCGCCTTGAGCGCGAAGGTCGCCCAGTCCCCCGCGTAGTTGTAGATGCCGTAGGTCAGCAGGCCCACGAAGGCGAGCGTGCCGACCGCGAGCGCGGCCTTGCCCCGGGCGGGCAGCGCGGCCCGCCCGAAGACCTCGCAGTAGCCCCAGGCCGACAGCAGTACGCCGAACGGCAGTCCGGCCAGCGTGAAGTAGCTCGCGTTGAATCCGTTGACCACCAGGTAGACCGTCGGGCCGGCCAGGGCGCCGCCGAGCAGGAACCACTGCGACTGCTCCAGTCGCAGCCTGCGCCGCCAGATCAGCGGGACCATGCCCACCACGCGGAGCTGGTGGTTGAGCACGAAGGCGATCAGCGTCGCCGCGACGACCACCGCCTGCGTCACCGCGGTCCTGGTGTGCGCGGGGTCGGCCCAGTACTTCTGGACGTTGCCGAAGGGCACGACCTCCAGACCGTAGCTCTCGAACTTGAAGAGCACGGCGGTGGCGAACAGCTGGGCACCGGCCACGATCGCGCCGAGGCGGACGATCGCCCACGGGATCCGCCGGGTGCCGATGAGCACCATCAGGCCCGCGAAGGCCAGGCCCGCAAGGGTGACCGGCAGTGAGCTCGCCTTGGCCGCGCTGGAGGCCAGCGCGAACAGCGCGACCAGGACGTAGGCGCCCCGGCCGAGCACCGGCACCCGGTCCCGCACGGGACCGTCCGCGTCCTCGTCCTCGTCGCCGCGGCCGCGCAGCACGTCCGCGATCACGCCGATCAGCGCCATCAGCAGTGGCTGGCTGTAGGTCAGCGACAGGCTCGCCCAGGACATCAGCGGCACCAGCGGCGCGCCGAAGGTCCAGTTGGGGGTGTTGTTCGGGTAGACCGCGTTGAACTCGCCGACCGCGAACACCAGCAGCGCCGCGACCGGCCCGGCCCAGGCCCGGCCGGACAGCCGGTGCCCCACCACCGCGGTGATCACCATCGCGAGGGCGACCAGCGCGGGCACCATGAGCCGCATCTGGACCACCGGCAGGTCGATGTGGCCGACCAGGTCGGTCATCGCCATGTGCGCGAAGGTGAACCAGTGGTAGTGCAGGGGCTCCCCCGCCGCCTGCGGGAAGGTCAGCGGGAAGTTGTTCTTCGCGTTGCCGGCCAGCGAGAGCAGGTACGGCAGGTCGATGTACTGCCGGGTGGTCTCGGTGTCCGGGATGATCGGGTTGCGGCTGAGGACGGCCGCGTAGAGGTACGCGCTCGTGAGGCCGACGACGCCGGCGACGGACCAGTTCCAGCCCGTCGAGGTCCGCCGGTACCCACGCGGGAACCAGTGCCGCCGCAGCCGCGGCACCGCGAGGAACGGGACCACCACGGCTAGCGGCCACGCCGTGGCGGCCGACTGGAGGCCGAGCCCGACCAGGACCGCCCACGCCGCCAGCTCCAGCACGAGACCGACGACGGCGCCGAAGGCGAGGTCCTCGACCAGGGTGTGCGGCCGGCGGCGCAGGGCCCGGAACACCAGCGTGCCCGGCAGCAGGACGCCCCAGAGCACGTAGAAGGTGTAGCGCGCGACGTCCGAGACGGAGGTGTCCGAGGCCAGGAGCAGGGCCACGAGCAGACCGTACGCGGCCAGCGCGGGCAGGAACCGCGCCAGTCGCCCTCCGCTGCCGGGCCGGGGGGTGCCGGACACCGGCGCGCCGACCCGCCCCTCGGCCGCGGACGGCGTCCCGAGAGCGGGTGCGGTGCTGTCAGTGGTGCCCATCGCGTGTTCTTTCTCCTGCGGGCTCGGCGTCGGGGTCACGGCGGTCGGTGGCGGCGTCCGGTCCGGGCGGGACCGGACGCGCGCTCACGCCACGAACTCGGAGACCTTCGCCGACTTCGCGCTGCGGCCCTCGGCCGAGTCGTAGCCCACGAAGTAGGCCGGTCGTGCCTGGGCCGCCGAGTAGATCCGGCCGACGTACTCGCCGAGCAGACCCATGCAGATCAGCTGGACGGCGCCGAGGAAGAGCATCCCGATGAACAACGAGGACCAGCCGGGCACGGTCTTGCCGAGCGCGTACGCGACCGTGGTGTAGACGCCGAGGCCGAAGCAGAGCACGAAGCTCAGCACGCCGAGCCAGGTGGCCAGCCGCAGCGGGGCGGCCGAGAAGTTGGTGATGCTGTCGATGGCCAGGCGGAGCATCTTCGACAGCGGGTAGTGGGTGCTGCCGGCGACCCGCTCCTCGCGCACGTAGACGACCTCGCCGCTCGGGAAGCCCAGCCACGGCACGAGCAGGCGGTAGACCGGCTGGTGCTCGGGCAGCGCCTTCAGCGCCTCGACGGCGGCCCGGCTGAGCAGGCGGAAGTCACCGGCCTGGTTGGGCATCTTCTTCCCGACGAGCTTGCGCATCAGCCAGTAGTAGGCGCCGGCCGTGCGCCGCTTGAACACGGTGTCGGTGCCGCGGTCGCCGCGCACGCCGTAGACGATGTCGAGGTTCTGCTCGCGCGCGAGCGAGAGCATCTCGGGGATCTTCTCCGGCGGGTCCTGCAGGTCGGCGTCGATCGACACGACGTAGTCGCCGAAGGCGCGGTGGATGCCCGCGGTCAGCGCCGCCTGGTGCCCGGAGTTGCGGGCGAAGCGGACGATGCGGAACTCCGGCCAGTCCTGGTGGATCTTCTGCATGAGCGCCGGGGTCGCGTCGGTACTGCCGTCGTCGATGCCGACGACCTCGTAGCTGATGCCGAGGTCGTCGAGGATCGGACGCAGCCGCTCAACGGTCAGGGGCAGCGCCTCCTGCTCGTTGTAGATCGGCATGACGACCGACAACAGCGGCGCCGGCCTGGTGGCCTCCGGCTCTGCCGATACAGCTGCGGTGAACATCAGTTGTCGCCTGTTTCCTTGTGAATGGGGATGTTCGATCAGTGCCGGGGCCCTGGTGACGGCCAGGCTAGCAGCAGGTTTTTACCTCTTGATGAATACTTCTTGGGCGGAGCATTCATCCGGGAGCCCGCCGTTCAGGGGCGGCGGGGGGCAGGTTCGTCCGAAGCCTGGCGCAGGGTCGCCATGGACCGGTCGAGGGCCTTCTTGAGAACCTTCGACAGCGGCTTCTCGACCAGCCGGTGGATCAGCCAGGCGGTGACCAGGACCGTGGCCAGTGCCGCGAGCAGGGCCGCCTTGACGCCGAGGCCCCGGGTGAGGAGGAAGTGGATCAGCGTCCAACCGACCTCCTGGTGGATCAGGTACAGCGGGTAGGTCAGCGCGCCCGCGACGGTCAGCCACTTCCACTGCACCCAGTCGAACCAGCCCAGTGCCGCGCCCAGGACCAGCAGGAACGCCAGCGTGACCGCGGCCGCCATGACGTTCCAGGAGAGCGGGTGGCCGAGGACGTTGACGTACATGTCCTTGATGGAGTTCAGCCTGGTCAGCGCCAGGATCCAGGAGAAGCCGACGATGCCCCAGAGCAGCAGGTTCGGCCCGAACTTGTACATGAGGAACATGGCGACACCGGCGATGAAGAACGGAGACTCGTTCGGCATGGCCATCGTGGTCAGCAGCGGTATCCCGGCCTGCGGGGCGAGGACCGCGAAGATGGTCCAGATCCCGCAGAACGCCACCACCTTGCGGTAGGTGAGGCCGGTCGCCACGACGACGGCGAACAGCAGGTAGAACCGCATCTCGACCCAGAGGGTCCAGTACACGCCGTCGACGTGCCGCATCCCGAGCGGGGTCTGCAGCATCGTCAGGTTGCCGAGGATCGTGGTCAGGTTGAGCCCGTCCGCGGCGCCGAGCCGGGCGAAGTGCTTGAAGTTGAGCACCACGGAGCTGGTCAGCGCGATGCCGGCCCAGTAGGCCGGGTAGAGCCGGACCACCCGGGAGACGAAGAACTCGCCCGGTCGCTTCCCCCAGCAGCTCATGCAGATCACGAAGCCACTGATCACGAAGAACAGCTCGACGCCGAGCCAGCCGTACGCCGCCATGCGGTTCACCAGCGGCAACGCCTGCTTGGGGGTCACGCCCTGCCAGACGCCCGCGATGCCCACGTAAGCCGTCCAGTGGAAGGACATCACGCTGAGGGCGGCGAACAGCCGCATGCCGTCCAACGCGTAGAGGCGGGGGCGCTTCGACTTGAGGGCGCCGGAACCGCCGGTCCGGGCCGAGGCGCGGCGCCGGAGCAACGAGGGCTTCGTCAGAAGCGGAGCAGAGGTCATTCCGGAGCACTTTCGGCGAGTGGGGCGAAGAGAGCCACGGTCAGCCTCGCTCTGGCGACGGCTGCGGGTGCCTCAGTCTATCCGGCGCGGAAAGCACCCACCCACACCGGTGCCCCCGATGCCAGCCGACACGCCGAAGGGCCCCGCACACCCTGGAGTGTGCGGGGCCCTTCGGACTGGCCTGTGCGGAGCAGGCAGGTCAGAGCATCAATTACTTGATGATCTTGGTGACCTGGCCGGCGCCGACGGTGCGGCCACCCTCACGGATGGCGAACTTCAGGCCCTCCTCCATGGCGATCGGCTGGATCAGCGCGACCGTCATGCCGGTGTTGTCGCCCGGCATGACCATCTCGGTGCCCTCGGGGAGGGTCACGACGCCGGTCACGTCGGTGGTGCGGAAGTAGAACTGCGGGCGGTAGTTGTTGAAGAACGGGGTGTGGCGACCACCCTCGTCCTTCGACAGGATGTAGGCCTGGGCCTCGAAGTCGGTGTGCGGGGTAACCGAACCCGGCTTGATGATGACCTGGCCGCGCTCGACGTCCTCGCGCTTGATGCCGCGGAGCAGCAGACCGACGTTCTCACCGGCCTGGCCCTCGTCGAGCAGCTTGCGGAACATCTCGATGCCGGTGACCGTGGTGGTGGTCTTGGTCTCCTTGATGCCGATGATGTCGACAGTCTCGTTGACCTTGAGGATGCCGCGCTCGATGCGGCCGGTGACGACGGTGCCACGACCGGTGATCGTGAAGACGTCCTCGATCGGCATCAGGAACGGCTGGTCCACGGCGCGGGCCGGGGTCGGGATGGCCTCGTCCACGGCGTGCATCAGGCCGAGGAGCTTCTCGCCCCACTCCTTGTCGCCCTCCAGCGCCTTCAGCGCGGAGACGCGGACGACCGGCAGGTCGTCGCCCGGGAACTCGTACTCGGAGAGGAGCTCGCGGACCTCGAGCTCGACGAGCTCCAGGATCTCCTCGTCGTCCACCATGTCGGCCTTGTTCAGGGCGACGACGATGTAGGGGACGCCGACCTGGCGGGCCAGGAGGACGTGCTCCTTGGTCTGCGGCATCGGGCCGTCGGTGGCGGCGACCACCAGGATGGCGCCGTCCATCTGGGCGGCACCGGTGATCATGTTCTTGATGTAGTCAGCGTGACCCGGGCAGTCGACGTGGGCGTAGTGACGCGCCTCGGTCTGGTACTCGACGTGCGCGATCGAGATGGTGATACCGCGCTGACGCTCCTCCGGGGCCTTGTCGATCTGGTCGAACGGCGTGAAGGGGTTGATCTCCGGGTACGCGTCGTGCAGCACCTTGGTGATGGCCGCGGTCAGCGTGGTCTTACCGTGGTCGATGTGACCGATGGTGCCGATGTTGACGTGGGGCTTCGTCCGCTCGAACTTCGCCTTCGCCACTGAGTCCTCCTGAGGACAGTTCCTGTACGCCGTGCTGACGTCAGTTGGTCTTGGTCGGGTTGGGTGCGGGATGCCCGAGGACACCTCGTACCGTCCCGCGGGTGGGGGCCGGAGGGCCCGGGAGAATCCGTCCGGATCCTCCCGGGTCGCCTCCTAATAGCCTAAGGGGTGGCAATCGTCCCGAATGTCGGGACGTTACTCGCCCTTGGCCTTGGCGATGATGTCGTCCGCCACGTTCTTCGGAACCTCGGCGTACGAGTCGAACTGCATCGAGTAGCTCGCGCGACCAGAGGTCTTGCTGCGCAGATCACCGACGTAGCCGAACATCTCGGAGAGCGGCACCAGCGCCGTGACGACGCGGGCACCGTGACGCTCGTCCATGGACCGGATCTGGCCACGGCGAGAGTTGATGTCACCGATCACGTCGCCCATGTAGTCCTCGGGCGTGGTGACCTCGACGGCCATCATCGGCTCAAGAAGGACCGGCTTGGCCTTCTTGGCGCCTTCCTTGAAGGCCATCGAACCGGCGATCTTGAACGCGAGCTCGGAGGAGTCGACGTCGTGCGACGCACCGTCGAGCAGCGTGACGCGGACACCCTGGAGCGGGTAGCCGGCGAGCACACCGAACTCCATGGCCTCCTGGCAACCGGCGTCGACCGAAGGGATGTACTCCTTCGGCACGCGGCCACCGGTGACCTTGTTCACGAACTCGTAGCCCTCGGCCTGCTCGAGCGGCTCGATCGCGATCTGGATCTTCGCGAACTGGCCCGAACCACCGGTCTGCTTCTTGTGCGTGTAGTCGATGCGCTCGACGGCCGAACGGATCGTCTCGCGGTAGGCGACCTGCGGCTTGCCGACGTTGGCCTCGACCTTGAACTCACGCTTCATGCGGTCGACCAGCACCTCGAGGTGCAGCTCGCCCATGCCCGCGATGATGGTCTGGCCGGTCTCCTCGTCCGTGTTGACCTGGAAGGACGGGTCCTCCTCGGCGAGACGCTGGATGGCGACACCCAGCTTCTCCTGGTCACCCTTGGACTTGGGCTCGATCGCGACGCGGATGACCGGGGCCGGGAAGTCCATGGACTCCAGGATGACCGGGTTCTTCTCGTCGGACAGCGTCTCACCGGTGGTGGTCTGCTTCAGGCCCATGACGGCGACGATGTCGCCGGCGCCCACCGACTCGATCTCCTCACGCTTGTTCGCGTGCATGCGGTAGATCTTGCCGATGCGCTCCTTCTTGCCCTTGACGGCGTTCAGCACCGAGGTGCCGGACTCCAGGCGGCCGGAGTAGATCCGGACGAAGGTGAGCTTGCCCAGGTGCGGGTCGGACATGATCTTGAACGCCAGGGCGGACAGCGGCTCGTCGTCCGACGCCTTGCGGGAGATCTTGGTGTCCGGGTCGTTGGGCTTGGTGCCCTCGATGGACTCGATGTCCAGCGGCGACGGCAGGTACTTGACGACCGCGTCGAGCAGGGGCTGAACGCCCTTGTTCTTGAAGGCGGTACCACAGAAGATCGGGGTGAAGTCCGAGTTCAGGGTGCCCTTGCGGATCGCCGTCTGCAGCAGCTCGACCGGGATCTCCTCGCCCTCCAGGGCGAGCTCCATGATCTCGTCGCTGACGTTGGAGACGGTGTCGATCAGCGCCTCGCGGTACTCCTCCGCCTGCTCCTGCAGCTCGGCCGGGATGTCGACGATGTCGTACATCTCGCCCTTGGCGGCCTCGGCCGACCAAACGAGGGCCTTCATGCGGACAAGGTCGACAACGCCCTTGAAGTCCGCCTCGGCACCGATCGGGAGCTGCATGACCAGCGGGGTCGCGCCGAGGCGGTCCACGATGGTCTGCACGCAGAAGAAGAAGTTCGCGCCCGTGCGGTCCAGCTTGTTGATGAAGCAGATGCGCGGGACGCCGTAGCGGTCAGCCTGCCGCCACACGGTCTCGGACTGGGGCTCGACACCGGCGACACCGTCGAACACCGTCACGGCACCGTCGAGGACGCGCAGCGAACGCTCCACCTCGACGGTGAAGTCGACGTGACCCGGGGTGTCGATGATGTTGATCGTGTTGTCGACGTCGTCGACCGTCCAGTGACAGGTCGTCGCGGCCGACGTGATCGTGATGCCGCGCTCCTGCTCCTGCTCCATCCAGTCCATGGTGGCAGCGCCATCGTGGACCTCACCGATCTTGTACGAGACACCGGTGTAGAACAGGATCCGCTCGGTGGTGGTGGTCTTGCCCGCGTCGATGTGCGCCATGATCCCGATGTTGCGGACCCTGGCGAGGTCAAGGGAGGTTGCAGCCATGGTGGCTCGTTCTCTCTCTGTCTAGTGACGGGGTACGGACTACCAGCGGTAGTGCGCGAAGGCCTTGTTGGACTCGGCCATCTTGTGGGTGTCCTCACGACGCTTCACGGAAGCGCCCAGGCCGTTGCTGGCGTCGAGGATCTCGTTCATCAGACGCTCGGTCATGGTCTTCTCGCGACGGGCGCGGGAGTAACCGACCATCCAGCGCAGCGCCAGGGTGCTGGCGCGGCCCGGACGGACCTCGACCGGAACCTGGTAGGTCGCGCCACCGACACGGCGGGACTTGACCTCGAGGGCCGGCTTGACGTTCTCCAGCGCACGCTTCAGCGTGACGACCGGGTCCGAGCCGGTCTTCTCACGGACGCCCTCGAGGGCGCCGTAGACGATCCGCTCGGCGGTGGAGCGCTTGCCGTGCAGCAGGATCTTGTTGACCAGCTGGGTGACGACCGGGGAGCCGTAAACCGGGTCGATGATGACCGGGCGCTTCGGGGCGGGGCCCTTACGAGGCATTCTTACTTCTCCTTCTTGGCGCCGTAGCGGCTGCGAGCCTGCTTGCGGTTCTTGACACCCTGGGTGTCGAGCGAGCCGCGGATGATCTTGTAGCGGACACCAGGAAGGTCCTTCACACGGCCACCGCGCACCAGCACGATGGAGTGCTCCTGCAGGTTGTGGCCCTCGCCCGGGATGTAAGCGGTGACCTCGATCCCGCTGGTGAGGCGCACACGGGCGACCTTACGAAGCGCCGAGTTCGGCTTCTTCGGGGTGGTCGTGTACACACGCGTGCAGACCCCACGGCGCTGCGGGGAGCCCTTCAGCGCGGGAGTCTTGTTCTTCTCGACCTTGTCCTGCCGGCCCTTTCGGACCAGCTGCTGGATCGTAGGCACCGTTTCTCCGTTTTCTGTGTGCCAAGGCTTGGTGGAACTAACCTGCGGTGTCTCCCTCGCACACGACCCGTGGTCGACCCACGCGGTCGGGTGTGTTGGGCTTGTTACGACACGGAATCCCATGGCTGATGTACAGCGACGGCGCTCTACGCGCGGAGCGCTGGAGGGCGCTCCGGCTCGGCGCGGCGGCCGGTGTGCATGCACGCACAAGGACCCGGGGACACCCCAGGCACAAGGTCAGAGCGTACCTAGCGCATGGGGCGCGGTCAAAACAAATGCAACGCCGCAGGTCGCGGCTGTCGGCCGGATGTCGCGGGGGTGTCCCGCGAACGGCACCCCGGTGACGAGCCGCCCTCCTGCCGCTCTACCACACCGGAGTGGCGTGCGCCACTCGGGCGCCCCGCGCGGCCGCGCCCTCCGGCTCTCAGCCCCGGCCCGCCGCCAGCACGACCCCCAGGAACATCAGGGCCCAGAACGCGGAGCCCAGGTAGCCGACCACCAGGCCGATGACCGCCGCCCAGTCGCCGTCCTGGTTGCGCTGCCTGATCTGCGAGCGGGCGATGTGGCCGGTGATCACCGCGGGCAGCGACAGCCCCGACAGGCCGAGCACCATCGACGTGACGGCCAGGCCGTTCGTGGACCGCACCTGGTACGGCGGGTACGGCACCGGGGGCGGCGGGTACGGCTGGAACGTCTGCGGCACCGGGCGCCCGTCGAACGCCGCCGGCGGCGCCACCGGCCCGGACGGCAGGTCGGCGACCAGCACGGACAGCTGGCCGTAGGTCTGCGCGTGGGCCGCCGCCTCGTGGCGCTGCTCGTACTCCTCCTTCGACAGCCGACCCTCGACGTACGCCGCCTTCAGCACGTCGATCGTGCGGTCGCGGTCCGCGTGCGCCGCCCGCATGGCGGACTGCGGCGAAGGCTCGCCCCACGGCTGCACAGCCATCCGTCGCCTCCCGACACCCCGGCGCGCACCGCGCGCCCAACTGGTCCTCATAGTGCCGGACGAACGGGGCGGCTGAGTAGTTGCCAGTTCGCGGCAGGGGATTGCGGGAGTCGGTGTGCCTCACCCGTTCGAGGGACAAACTCAGGGCATCCTCAACTCGGACGACAGCCCGTTCGGCGAGTGACAGGCTGGATCCGAACGATCCGTCGACCAGAGAAGGCAACCATGCAGGCGTCAGCGCCTCCGCCGTCCGGAGCATCCGGACCCGCCACCCCGTCCGCCGCCTCCGCCGCCACCCCGTCCACCGCTCCCGCCGCCTCCGCGGTGAGCATCCAGGGGCTCTGGAAGCACTTCGGCACCCAGGCCGCCGTCGCCGGGCTCAGCCTGGAGCTGCCGGCCGGCGCCTTCGTCGGACTGGTCGGCCCGAACGGCGCGGGCAAGACCACGACGCTCTCCATGGTCACCGGCCTGCTGCGGCCCGACCAGGGCACCGTCCTCGTGCACGGCGGCGACGTCTGGGCCGACCCGGTCGCCGTCAAGGCGCGGATCGGCATCCTGCCCGAGGGCCTGCGGATGTTCGAACGGCTCAGCGGGCGCGAGCTGCTGCAGTACAACGGTCGGTTGCGCGGCCTGCCCGGCGCCGAGGTGGACCGCCGGGCCGAGGAACTGCTGGCCGTCCTGGACCTCGCCGCCGACGCCGACAAGCTCGTCGCCGACTACTCCACCGGCATGCGCAAGAAGATCGGCCTCGCCGCCGCGCTGCTGCACAACCCCGACGTGCTGTTCCTCGACGAACCCTTCGAGGGCGTCGACCCGGTCTCCGCGCAGACCATCCGCGGCGTGCTCAAGCGGTACGCGGCCGCCGGGTCGACGGTGGTCTTCTCCAGCCACGTCATGGAGCTCGTCGAGCAGCTCTGCGACTGGGTCGCCGTCGTCAACGCCGGCCGGGTCATAGCCCACGGGCCGCTGGACGCCGTCCGCGGCGGGCGCAGCCTGCACGAGGCCTTCCTCGACCTGATCGGCGTCCGCGAGGACGACGGGCAGGCGCTCGGCTGGCTCGGCGGCGGGAACACCGGGGGCGAGCAGTGACGACGGCCGTCCCCGACGCGGGGACGGTCGTCCGCGCGCTCGTGGCGCTCAAGCTGCGGTTGCTGCGCAACGGGCTGAAGCGCAGCCGGGGCCGGGCCGGGGTGTACGTCGTCGGTGCGGTGTTCGGCCTGCTCTTCGCCGCCGGGATCGCCCTCGCCCTGGCCGCGCTCAACGGCCGGGTCGCCGGCTCCGGGGACGCCGGCGTGATGCTGCTCGGCGTGCTCACCCTCGGCTGGGCCGCCATCCCGCTGTTCCTGTTCTCCAGCGACGAGAGCGCCGACCCGACCCGGCTCACCATGCTGCCGCTGCGGCCCGGACCGCTGCTGCGCGGCTCGCTGCTGGCCAGCCTGATCGGGCCGGGACCGCTGGTCAGCCTGGTGCTCGTCACCGGTGCGGCGCTGTCCGGCGCGAACGGTGGCGCCTCCGCGGCGGCCGACCTGATCGGCGTGCCGCTGGCCGTGCTCTGCCTGGTCACGCTCTCCCGGGCGGTCGCGGCCGGCAACGCCCGGATGCTGTCCAGCCGGCGCGGCAAGGACTTCGCGATCTTCGGCGGACTGCTGTTCGCGCTGCTCGTCCAGGGCGCCAACGTCGGCTGGCAGAGCACCTTCGGCCGCCCCGACGCCAACGGGCACCTCGACCTCAGCCCGCTGCGGCCGATCGCCGCCGTACTGCGCTGGATCCCCCCGATCGGCGCGATGGACGCGGGCCGGACCGCCGGCGAGGGCCGGTACGCGCTCGCGCTGCTCCAGCTGGCGCTGGCCGGTGCGCTGCTGGCACTGCTGCTGCGCTGGTGGCGGCGGAGCCTCCAGGAGCTGATGGTCACCGCGGACTCCTCGACCCTGGAGGTGGCCCGCGGGGTGCAGAGCTCGCGCGGCTGGGGCTTCCTGCCGGCCGGCCGGACCGGCGCGGTGATGCAGCGCCACCTGCGGTACGCCTGGCGCGAGCCGCGGGCCAAGGCGGCGGTGTTCACCAGCATCGGCATGACGCTGGTGATCTGCGTGCTGTCGGTGGTCCAGGGCTGGTCGAGCGTCTACCTGCTGGCGGCGACCGGGATGTTCCTCGGGCTGCAGATGCTCAACCTGTTCGGCATGGACGGCTCGGCCTTCTGGATGATCGCCGCGACCCTGCGCACCCCGGCCGACGCCCGCGACGAGCTGCGCGGACGGGCGTACGCGGTGCTGTCGTACGCGGTGCCGGTGACGCTGGTGCTCGCCGTGGTGCTGACCGTCGTCACCGGGGACTGGGCGCACCTGCCGTCCGCGCTCGGCCTCGCCCTCGCGCTGCTCGGCTGCGGCATCGCCGTCGGTTCGATGCTGAGCGTGCTCGCGCCGTACACGATGCCCGCGGACAGCAATCCGATGCGCAACGCCGCACCCGGGCAGAGCGGGCTGGTGCTGCTCAACCAGTTCGGGTCGATGCTCGGCGTCGCGCTGCTGGCGCTGCCCGTGGGCGGCTACCTGGGCTGGGCCCTCGCCGCCGACCGGCCCACCTGGCCGCTGCTGGCGGTCGGGCCGGCCTACGGCGGACTGATCGCGTACCTCGGCGTCCGCATGGCGGGCGCCCGCCTGCTGGAGCGCACCCCGGAGATCCTGGCCAAGGCCATCGAACGCTGAGCGGTGCGGTGAGCGCCCGGCCCCCGGCGACGGAGGACCGGGCGCTCACTCGTACGCGGTCCGTCCGACTCGTCGGCACGGCCCGGCGCTCCGGCCGTACCCGTCCCCACCCCGCGCGCCCACGCGCCACCGGCCCGGCAGCGCTCGACGGCCCGTTCCCCCACCGCCCCTCGGCCGCCCCCGGGTGACGCCCGACGCTCCGGCATCATGGGCTGGAGGAAACGGGCCGTCGACGAGAGCAGGGACACACCGTGGGCAAGCGGGCGCAGCAGGGCGGCGGGGACGTCGGGCCGCTGCTGGAGCAGGCGGTGCGGTCGGTGCTGACGGCCCCGGACGAGATGCTGGACCTCGCGCTGGACACGGGCGCGTCGCTGCTGGCGGCGTCGGCCGGGCAGTGGCCGGCGGTGAGCCGGGCGGTGCTCGGGTACGCGGACACCGCCGTCGGGCGGTGCTGGTCGGCGGGGTGGCGCCCGGCCGACCTGGTGCGGGTGGTCCGGCGTGAGCTGAAGCCCGTCCACCTCGCGCTCGCCGTCGACCTGATCGCCGCCGAGGGCCGCCGTCACCCGGCGGCCGCGCTGGACCGGCGCTGGCAGGAGCAGCTGCGCGAGCTGGAGACCGAGGTGTGGTGGCCCGGCGACGACGGCTACCTGGCCGCCTTCGCCCAGCGCCACCGGCTGGACCGCTTCGCGCTCGCCACGGCCGCCCTGGAACTGATCCGCACCTGGGGCCGGCTGCCCCCGATCGCCCCGGTCGGACCCGCGCCGGGATCCGCACCCGCGCGCGGTCCGGCCGGGCCGGTGGCGGGCGAGCCGCGGATGCTGGCGCGCATCCGGGCGCTGCTCGCGAAGGCCGAGTCCACCGAGTACCCGGAGGAGGCCGAGGCGCTGACCGCCAAGGCCCAGCAGCTGATGGCCCAGCACAGCATCGACGAGGCGCTGCTGGCCGCCGCCGGCGCGGACCGCGACGCCCCGGCGGCGCTGCGGATCGGCGTGGACAACCCGTACGAGGGCCCGAAGACGATGCTGCTGGACGCGGTAGCGGCGGCGAACCGGTGCCGGGTGGTGTGGGCCAAGGAGTTCGGCTTCTGCACGGTGGTCGGCTTCGACGGCGACCTGGACGGCGTCGAGCTGCTGTACACCTCGCTGCTGGTGCAGGCCACGCACGCGCTCAACAAGGCCGGCGCGGGCCGGGACTCGCGCACCAAGGCGTTCCGGCAGTCGTTCCTGGTCGCGTACGCGGCGCGGATCCGCGAGCGGCTGACCGCCGCCACCGAGCGGACGACCAGCGCCGCGGCCGCCGGACGGCACCTGCGCGAGGACGGCACCGAGGAGCAACTGCTGCCGGACGAGCGGCTGTTGCCCGCCCTCGCCGCCCGTTCCGAGGCGGTGGACGAGGAGGTCGGCCGGCTCTTCCCGAAGTTGGTGTCGCAGCGCGTGCGGGTGAGCGACGGCGAGGGCTGGGCGGCCGGCAGGGCCGCCGCGGACCGGGCCGCCCTGCACGGGCGCGCGGGAGAGATCCGTCGGTAGCGGGCCGTTCGCGCCGGGTGACCTGACGGCCGGGGTGACCTGATAGAACGTAGTCCGCCACGAACACAAGGGGGATCGACGTGACGGATTCGGCGGCCGACGCGGGCTACCGCGACCGCGTGCGCGGAACGCTGCTCGGCGGCGCGATCGGCGACGCGCTGGGCTGGCCGGTGGAGTTCCAGCAGCTGCACCAGATCCGGGACCAGCACGGGCCGGACGGCGTGACCGGGCCGCCGCCCGCGGCGCGCCCCGGGACGGTCGAGGTCACCGACGACACCCAGATGACGCTGTTCACCGCCGAGGGCCTGATCCGCGGCTTCGTCCGCGGCTGGTCGGGCGGCGGCGGATCGGTGCCGGAGGCCGTCCACGGCGCCTACCGGCGCTGGCTTCTGACCCAGTACCAGCCCGCGCCCGACGCCGCGCCGCTCCCCCGCCCGTACGACGGCTGGCTGCTGCGGCAGCCGTTCCTGTACGCCCGGCGGGCACCGGGCAACGCCTGCCTGAGCGGGGTGTCCGAGCACCCGGTGTTCGAGCCGCCGGCCCGGATCGGGCAGCCGGGACCGATCAACCCCGGCTCCAAGGGCTGCGGCACGGTGATGCGGTCGGCGCCGTTCGGGCTGGCCGGGCTGGGCGCGGACCAGGCGTTCGGGCTGGCCGTGCAGTGCGCCCAGCTGACCCACGGGCACCCCACCGGCTACCTCTCGGCGGGCGCGTTCGCCGCGCTCGTCGAACGGCTCGTGGGCGGCACCGAGCCGTGGGCGGCGGTCGGCGAGACCGTCGACCAGATCCGCGAGCTGCCGGGTTCGAAGGAGACGGTGCAGGCGCTGGCGCGGGCCGTGCGGGTGGCGCAGGAGTCGGAACCGTCGGCCGAGGCGGTGGAGCGGGTCGGGCTCGGCTGGACCGCCGAGGAGTGCCTGGCCATCGCGGTGTACTCGCTGCTGGCCGCGACCCTCGACCCCGACCCGGTGCGCACCGCGCTGCTGCTGTCGGTGAACCACTCCGGGGACAGCGACTCCACCGGCGCCGTCTGCGGCAACCTGACCGGTGCCGCGTACGGCGCCGCGGCCCTGCCGCCCGAGTGGGCGGGGGCCGTCGAGGGCCGGGCGGAGCTGCTGCGGGTCGCGGACGACCTGCTGGTGCTGTTCGGCAGCCGCGATCCGTCCCACCCGGCGCTCGGCGGGCGCTACCCGGCCTGGTGAGCCGGTTCCGGCGGCCTACCTCGCGGCCGGGTCGGTGACCTGTCCGAGGAAGAGCGGCCGCCCGCCGGCGGTGTCCCGGATCAGGAACAGGAACGGCCGGTCGACGTGCAGCTGGGCGGGGTGCGCGGCCGGGGCCGCCGCCCCGGCCATCCCGGCGCCGCTGCCGGCCGCCGCGACCGTGCCCTCCTCGTCCACCTCGATGGTGGCCTTCTGCACCACCGGGCCGACGACGAGCGGCTCCTTGGAGATGCCGCCGAAGTCGGCCTTGTCGCCGAAGGCCGCGTTGACGCCGAGCGCGCGCAGGGCCGGGGTGAGCTCGTTGGACGTGTCGAAGTGGAAGCGCGGGAGCTCCAGGTCGACGGGCCTGGTGGCGAGGCCGCCGAGGATGCGGTCGAGCTGGGCCTGGTCGAACCCCTTGGTGAAGGCGGCGAAGCCGCCCTGCGCGGGGACGATCACGTCCATCGCCAACCCGCCACCAGCGTACGGGAGTTCGACGGCCTGCCAGGGCTCGCCGACGATCCCGCCGGAGCCCTCGGCGTACTTGAGGCTGCCGCTCTGGGACATCGTGCTCACGTTCGGGGCGGAGCCGTCGAGCTTGTGGAACGGGCGGTCGGCGGTGTGCTCCGGCTTGAACGGGGAGGCCCACTTCGCCTTCAGGTAGAGCGCGTCGGTGAGGACCAGGCGGGTCTGGGCGGTGACCTGGCCCTGCGCGAAGAGGTCCTTGATCCGTCCGTCGGTGGCCTTCTCCACGGCTGCGTTGACGGCCTTGCGGGCCCCCTCCGGATCCTTGCGGAAGTCGGCGGGGTGCAGCCCGGTGTCGAAGGCGTCGGCCAGGGTCTGCAGGTAGTCGGGCTGCACGGGGTAGCCCTGCTGCGTCCAGAGGTCGTCGGTCTGGCGCAGCGTGACGTCGTCGCCGCCCTGGACCGGGTGGTCGAGCGCGCCGGTGGCGAGGGCGTACTGCTGCGGGGTGAGGCTCGTGTGCAGGGCCTTGGTCAGCTCGTCGGCGGTGGTGCCGCGGGCGCCGGGCGCCAGCATCGCGAGCAGGGCGGCCAGGCCGGACGGGGAGAGCACGACGTTGCGGCCGGCGCCGTCCGGGGTGGCGGTGAGGGTGTGGAAGAGGTCCAGACCGAAGGCGCCGGTGCCGGCGGCGGTGGCGGTCACCTGCGCCGGATCGACCGCGGGGCGGGTGCCGGACACCGACACCCGGATCACCGCGGGCGCGGCGGGCGTGGTGGCACCGGTGCTGCCGCAGCCCGCGACCAGCGGGGCGGCGAGCGCGGCGGCGAGGAGCACCGCCGCCGGGCGACGGGAGCTACGGCGGGTTCCGTGAGGGCTGCGGTACGTCATGGCCCTTCGACGCGCCCGCCCGCCCACCGGTTCCCGCCGTCCGGCTCAGTCCCAGAGCGCGCCGAACTCCAGGAGTTCGTCGCGGTGCTCGATCCGCTCGACCCAGTCGGCCGGCCAGGCCGTCTCTCCGTGGTGGGCACCGGCGAAGGCGCCGGTCAGGCAGGCGAGGGAGTCGGAGTCGCCGCTGGAGTAGGCGGCGCGGCGGACGGCGGCCACCGGGTCGTCCGGCAGCAGCAGGAAGCAGAGCAGGCCGGTGGCGAAGGCCTCCTCGGCGATCCAGCCCTCGCCGGTGGCCAGGCACGGGTCGGCCTCGACGTCGGGCTCGGCGAGGGCGGCGTCGACCTGGTCGAGCGACTTCAGGCAGTCGTCCCAGCCGCGGGCGATGACGGACTGCGGGGAGCTGCCGAACCAGCGGTCGGCGAGGTCGCCGAGCCAGAAGTCGTCGTACCGGTCGCGCCGGGCGAGCGCGTACGCCCGCAGCACCGCGGTCAGGCCGGCCGGCGGAACGCCCTCGGCGAGCTTGCGGACGGCGTACGCGGTCAGGTCGCTCGCGGCGAGCGCGGTCGGGTGGCCGTGGGTGAGCGCGGACTGCAGCTGCGCGGCGCCGGAGTGCTGCCGGGCGTCGAGCTCGCGGATCAGGCCGATCGGGGCGACCCGCATGTTGGCGCCGCAGCCCTTGGAGCCGACGTCGCTCGCCTGCTGCCAGCGGACCTTCTCGTGACTGAGCCGCTCGCAGGCGCGCAGGCAGGTCATACCGGGGGCCCGGTTGTTGTCCGGGGAGCGCCACCAGTCGACGAACTCCTCGCGGACGGGCCGCTCCAGCCGGAGCGGCGTCAGCGGCCCGCGGGCGAGGGCGGTGCGCAGGCCGCGGGCGAGGGCGAGCGTCATCTGGGTGTCGTCGGTGATCAGCGCCTTCCTCGGCAAGGGCAGTTGTCGCCAGTCGGGCCAGTCGTTCGCGATCGCCTCGACCGTCTTGAACTCCGTCACCCGGCCGATCGCGTCCCCGATCGCCAGACCCAGCAGCGTGCCCGTCGCCTTGCCCACGGCCGCTCCCCCTCTTCCGTCACACCTCGACCAACAGCTCTTCCAGCCCCCGGATCACGTAGCCCGGGCGCCACGCGGGCTCACGGACGAGCCGCAGGCCCGGCGCCCGGCGCAGCAGCGCGCCGTACGACTCGGTGAGCTCCAGTCTGGCGAGCGGGGCGCCGAGGCAAAAGTGGATTCCGGCGCCGAAGGTGACGTGCGGGTTGTCGGTGCGGCCGAGGTCGAGCCGGTCGGGGTCGGCGAAGCGCTCCGGGTCGCGGTTGGCGGAGCCGAAGAGCAGGGCGATCTCGGAGCCGCGCGGAATGGTCACGCCGCGGACCTCGACGTCCTCCAGCACCCAGCGCTCGAACATCTGCAGCGGGGTGTCCCAGCGCATCAGTTCCTCGACGGCGGTGGGCAGCAGGCCGTCCACGTCGCCGCGCAGCCGGGCGAGTTCGCCGGGGTTGCGCAGCAGCGCCCACCAGCCGTTGCCGGTGGTGTTGACGGTGGCCTCGTGGCCGGCGTTGAGCAGCAGCACGCAGGTGGAGATCATCTCCTGCTCGCTGAGCGCGTCGGTGCCCTCCTGGGCCTGGACGAGCGCGCTGATCAGGTCGGTGCCGGGGGCGGCGCGGCGCTCGCGGATCAGGGCGCGCAGGTAGTCGGAGAACTCGATGCTCGCGGTGACGGCCCGGCGGGCCGCCTCCTCGGTGGGGTTGAGCTCGAACATCCCGGTGATGTCGGCCGACCAGGGCCGCAGCAGGTGCCGGTCGGCCTCCGGGACGCCCAGCATCTCGGCGATCACGGCGACCGGCAGCGGCTCGGCGACGGCGGCGACGAGGTCGCCGCCGCCGTCCGCGAGCAGTCCGTCCACGAGCTCCCCGGCGAGCCGCCTGACGGTCGGGCGCAGGCCCTCGACCATGCGCGGGGTGAAGGCCTTGGAGACCAGCCGGCGGATCCGGGTGTGGTCGGGCGCCTCCAGGTCGAGCAGCCCGTGGTCGTTGAGGGTGTGGAACGGCTCGTGCGCCGGGTCGGGCGCGGGCCGGCCGAACTCCTCGTGGCTGAAGCGGTGGGTGTACGTGCGCCCGAGGCGCCGGTCGCGCAGGAGCGCGCTGACGTCCTCGTGGCGCGAGACGAGCCACTGCTTCGTCGGCTCGTAGTACGTCACCGGCGCGTGCTCGCGCAGTTCGGCGTACGCGTCGTACGGGTGGGCCACGAACGCCGCCGACCAGGGGTCGAACTTCGCCGTCGTCGTCATCGGTCGATCACTCCAGGCCAAGAGGGGGGCCAGCCGGAAGGATCATCGTACGCAGGCGGTTCGTCCGAATTTAAGAGTGTTCGGCGAGCAACTTCCGCACCAGCGCCGGGAGGGCCGTGGAGATCGGCTCCCTGATCACCTCGTCCGCGGCCTCGTCGAACGGCGTCGGCTCGCCGTTCACGACGACCAGGCGGGCGCCGCCCTCCAGCGCGATCTGCGGCAGCGAGGCGACCGGGTAGACCTGGAGGCTGGTGCCGACCGCGACGAAGAGGTCGCAGGCCTTGGCGATCGCGTCGGCCTGCTGGAGCACCACCGGGTCCAGCGCCTCCCCGAACATCACCGTCCGCGGGCGCAGGATCCCGCCGCACTCCCGGCAGTCCGGGTCCGGCTCGCCCGCCTCGACCCGGGCCAGCGCCTCGGCCATGTCGCCGACCACCCGGCAGCGGGCGCACTGCACCTCCCGTGCGGTGCCGTGCAGTTCGAGCACCTTGCGGGCCGGCAGGCCGGCCCGCTGCTGCAGACCGTCGACGTTCTGCGTCAGCACCCGCACGGGCAGCCCGGAGCGCTCCAGGTCGACCAGCGCGCGGTGCCCGGCGTTCGGCTCGGCGCCCAGCGCGCCGGCGTCCCGGCGCATCAGCCAGGCCTGGCGGCGCACCTCGGGGTCGGCCAGGTACGGGCCGAGGGTGACCAGCTTCTGGGCCGACGGGTCGCGGTGCCAAAGCCCGTTCGGGCCGCGGTAGTCGGGGATGCCGGAGTCGGTCGAAATGCCCGCGCCGGTGAGCACGGCGATCAGTGGACGCTTGGTCATACCCGGACCGTACGGGGACGGGCCCACTGACGGCCACCGGAAATCAGCGGGACGAACGCGATCAGGTAGCAGGCGGCGGCCAGCGGGATGAACGCCAGGTCGACCATCGACGCGAGCGTCCCGACCACCATGAGGACCGGGCTCCACCAGCGCAGCGCCCGGGCCGCGCCCACCGAGGCGGCGACCAGCAGGGCCAGCAGGCCGACGTAGAACAGCAGCGGGCCGACCTTGTACACGGCCTCGAGCACGCCGGGGACGGCCTGGATCCGCTCGAACATCCGCACCTGCTCGGCCTTGGTCGCCGATGCCACCCCGACGTACAGGTCGATCCCGATCTGGACCACCGAGGCCACCAGCCCCGTGAACGCCACCCCCAGCGCGGTGCCCGCCGCGAGCCGCCCGGCCAGCGTGCCGCGCGGGGCGATCAGCCGGCGCAGCCCGAGGAGGACCGGAGCGAACAGCAACAGCCCGGCGAGCATCAGCGCGTGCCCGGTCGTCCAGCCGAGGCCCGGCTCGCGGGAGCCGGGCACGAGGCGGATTCCGCCGTACAGCGCCATCAGGGCGGGGGCGCCGACGGCGGCGTAGGCGGTGAGGCGGGTACTGGTGGTCCGAGCGGCGTTCATCTGCGTTCTCCCGTGGTGTCCGTGATCCGTTCTCCGACACCCCAGATGCTGTCCGCCGGGGCCCTCGTCGCGGATCGCCCGCACCGGCGAACTGCCCGCCTCCCCCGCGCGGGGGAGGGCCCAGGACACGCCCTAATCCTCCCCGGCCACCACCGCGCCGGACTCGTAGGCGAACACCACCGCGTGCACCCGGTCGCGCAGCCCCAGCTTGCTCAGCACGTTGCTGACATGCGTCTTCACCGTGTGCTCGCTGACCACCAGCTCCACCGCGATCTCCGCGTTGGACAGCCCGCGCGCCAGCAGCCGCAGCGTCTCCTGCTCGCGCAGGGTCAGCTGCTCCAGCAGCTTGGACGGCGGGCGGACGGCCCGCTCCGGTGCCCCCGGGCGGCGTGCCGCGAACTCGCCGATCAGCCGCTTCGTCACCGAGGGCGCGAGCAGCGCCTCCCCCGAGGCGACCATCCGCACGCCGTGCGCCAGGTCGTCCCGGCGGACGTCCTTCAACAGGAAGCCGCTCGCACCCGCGTACAGCGCGTCGAAGACGTAGTCGTCGACGTCGAAGGTGGTCAGCATGATCACCTTGGTGGCCGGGAACTCCGCGCACACCCGCCGGGCCGCCTCCAGCCCGTCCATCACCGGCATGCGGACGTCCAGCAGCAGCACGTCGGGGCCGTGCTCGCGCACGGCCTCTACGGCCTCGGCGCCGTCGCACGCCTCGGCCACCACCTCGATGTCCGGCTGGGCGTCCAGGATCATTCCGAACCCGGCCCGCACCAGCTCCTGGTCGTCCGCGACGACCACCCGTATCGGCGTCATCCGCCCACCCTCTCCGCCACCCCGGCCGGCCCCAACGGCAGCCGGGCAGTCACCAGGAAGCCCTCGCCGGCCGGCCCCGGACCGGCCTCGGCCCGCCCGCCGCAGGCGGCGGCCCGCTCCCGGATGCCGACCAGCCCGCGCCCGCCGGACCAGCCGCCCACCGCGCGGTCGGCGGCGAGCGGCACGCCGCGGCCGTTGTCGGACACCACGACCTCCAGCGCCTCGCCGGCCCGGCGCACCCGGATCGCGGCCCGGTCGGCACCGGAGTGCTTGACGGTGTTGGTCAGCGCCTCCTGCACGATCCGGTACGCCGCCGCCTGGACGTCGGCGGGCACCGCGCCCAGCCCCTCCGCGAGGTCGAGCTCCACCCGCAGGCCGGCCCGGCGCACCCGCTCGGCGACGTCGGCCAGTTCGGCCAGCCGCGGCTGCGGGGCCAGCTCGGGGCTCGCCCCGTCCTCCTTCAACACCCCCAGCACGCGCCGCAGTTGGACCATCGCGTCGCGGCCGGAATCGGCGATCGTGTCGAACGCGCGGATCGCCCGCTCCGGCTTGCTGTGCACCACCAGCGGCCCCGCCTCGGCCTGGATCACCATCAGCGACACGGCGTGCGCCAGGATGTCGTGCATCTCCCGCGCGATCCGGGCCCGTTCCTCGGCGACCGCCCTGGCCGCCTCGCTGGCCGCCCGCTCTCCGACCTCGCGGGCCCGCGCCGCCTCCACCCGGGCCAGCTGCCGCTGGGCGCGCACCAACGAGCCGAAGACGAACGAGCCGACCGAGGTGAGCAGGCTGAACAGCATGCCGTTCGGCGAGTGGGTGCCCAGCACGTTGGCGAGCAGCACCACCGCGAAGACCGTCCAGCGCTGCCGCTCCGAGGAGCGCTCCGCCACCGTGTAGATGCCGATCACCGCGTACAGCGGCAGCTGCGGGTTCGCCGAGTGCGCGACCAGCGACAGCACCACCGACGCCGCGCTGACCACCGCCAGCGAAGTCAGCGTGAACCGGCGCCGCCACGGCAGGGGCAGCGCGGTCGAGACCGCGACCAGGTAGACCCACCAGGGCCACGACACGTCGTCGTTGTAGACCGACCACACCGAGACCGCCGCCGAGGCCAGCGCCAGCAGCGTGTCCAGCACGTACGGACTCCGCCCAGCCGTCCAGCCCCGCCAGCGCGCAGCGCGCTCCACCGTCGTACCTCCCCCGTACCCGGGGACGCCGCCCCCGCGGAGAAGATCATGCCCTACCGGCAGGACCTCCGGGACGGCCCGGGCGGCCGGACGCACGGGGCCGGCCAGGACGGCCCGGTCAGGCACCGGAGACCGTCACACCGCCGGTCGCGGCCCGCGCGGTGATGCTGCGCGCCGCCCCCGCCTTCGACGGGATGCCGACGTCCACCCCGCCGACCCCCGCCTGCGCGTCCACCGCGTACTCCGCGCCGGCCGGCACCTTGAGCCGCACGCCGCCGGTCGACACCCTGGCCTCGACCTTCGTCGGGGCCGCCGCGAAGTCCGCCCGCACCCCGCCGTTGGTGGCGCTCAGCCGCACCTGCGGCGAGGTGAGCCCGGTCGCCTCGACGCCCCCGTTGTCCACCGTCGCGTCGACGTCGGCGGCCAGCCCGACCAGGCGCACCCCGCCGGTCGCCTCCTTGACGGTCACCTTCGTCCCGGTCGGCACCTGCACGTCGTACCCGACGCCGCACGCGTCGCAGTCGTACGTCAGCCGCAGCACGCCGTCCTTCACCTCGTGCGTGGTGCTCGGCGCGTCCCCCTTGTAGTTCTGCTTCTCGGTCACCTGGACCGCGGTGCCGCCGCCCGTGACGACGACCCCGCCGGTGTGCCCCTCGACCACCAGCTCCCGGACGCCGTCCGTGATGCCGTAGCTCACCGTGCGGTGTTCCTCGTCGCCGCCCCCGAACGGCAGGCACGCCGACATCCCGAACAGCACGGCCCCCGTGATCGCCACCGCACCCAGTACCCGCTTCATCTCCGGCCCCCTTCGCCAGCCCGTCATCCCGACACCGAGAAGACTCCCGCAGCGACCCCCTCCCCCGCCTCCCTCCCCGGAGCGGTCCTCACCACTCCCCCGCACGGGGGATCCGGGCCCGGAAACGCCGCAGGGCGGCCACCCCGTGAGGGGTGACCGCCCTGCGGCTCAGTGCTGCTCGACTCAGCCGGTGTACGGGCCGTAGTCGTAGTCGTCCAGCGGAACCGCCTGGCCGGAGCCGGCGCCGAAGGGCGACAGGTCGTAGTCGTCGTAGCCGACGGCCGAGTACATGGCGGCCTTGGCCTCCTCGGTCGGCTCGACCCGGATGTTGCGGTAGCGGGGCAGACCCGTACCGGCCGGGATGAGCTTACCGAGGATGACGTTCTCCTTGAGGCCCAGCAGCGGGTCCGACTTGGCGTGGATCGCCGCGTCGGTGAGGACCCGGGTCGTCTCCTGGAAGGAGGCGGCCGACAGCCAGGACTCGGTGGCCAGCGAGGCCTTGGTGATACCCATCAGCTGCGGACGGCCGGAGGCGGGGTGACCGCCCTCCGAGACCACGCGACGGTTCTCCTGCTCGAAGCGGCCGCGCTCGACGAGCTCGCCCGGGAGCAGCTCGGCGTCGCCCGACTCGATGATCGTCACGCGGCGCAGCATCTGCCGGATGATGATCTCGATGTGCTTGTCGTGGATCGACACGCCCTGCGAGTTGTAGACCTTCTGGACCTCGGCGACCAGGTGGATCTGGACGGCACGCTGGCCCATGATGCGCAGGACGTCGTGCGGGTTGGTGGCACCCATGGTCAGCTTCTGGCCGACCTCGACCGCCTCGCCCTCGCTGACGAGCAGCTTCACGCGCTTGGACACCGGGTACGCGATCTCGTCGGTGCCGTCGTCCGGCGTGATGACGATCTTGCGGGTCTTCTCGGTGTCCTCGATCCGCGCCCGGCCGGTGGCCTCCGAGATCGGGGCCACACCCTTGGGGGTACGGGCCTCGAAGAGCTCGACGACACGCGGCAGACCCTGGGTGATGTCGTCACCGGCCACACCACCGGTGTGGAAGGTACGCATGGTCAGCTGGGTACCGGGCTCACCGATGGACTGGGCGGCGATGATGCCGACCGCCTCACCGATGTCGACCAGCTTGCCGGTGGCCAGCGAACGGCCGTAGCAGAAGGCACAGGTGCCGACGGCCGACTCACAGGTCAGGATCGAGCGGACCTTGACCTCGGCGATGCCGTGGCGGATCAGCTCGTCGATCAGCACGTCACCGAGGTCGGTGTTGGCGGTGGCGAGGAGCTTGCCGTCCACCGTGATGTCCTCGGCGAGCATGCGGGCGTAGACGCTGGTCTCGACGTCGTCGGCCTTGCGCAGCACGCCGTCGGCGCCCACGGAGCCGATCGCCAGCTTCAGGCCGCGCTCGGTGCCGCAGTCCTCCTCGCGAATGATGACGTCCTGGGAGACGTCGACCAGACGACGGGTGAGGTAACCGGAGTCGGCGGTACGGAGGGCGGTGTCGGCCAGACCCTTACGGGCACCGTGGGTGGAGATGAAGTACTCCAGCACGGTGAGACCCTCACGGAACGACGCCTTGATGGGTCGCGGGATGGTCTCGTTCTTGGCGTTCGACACCAGACCACGCATACCGGCGATCTGGCGCATCTGCATCATGTTTCCACGAGCACCCGAGTCGACCATCATGAAGATGGGGTTCGTCTTCGGGAAGTTCGCGGCCATGGCGTCCGCGACCTCGTTGGTCGCCTGGGTCCAGATGCCGACGAGCTCCTGCTTGCGCTCGTCGTTGGTGATCAGACCGCGCTCGTACTGCTTCTGGACCTTCTCCGCCTTGGCCTCGAAGCCCTCCAGGATCTGGGGCTTGCTCGGCGGGACGATGACGTCCGAGATCGAGACGGTGACGCCGGAGCGGGTCGACCAGTGGAAGCCGGCCGACTTCAGGTTGTCCAGGGTCGCCGCGACGACGACCTTGGGGTAGCGCTCCGCCAGGTCGTTGACGATCGCGGAGAGCTGCTTCTTGCCCACCTCGTAGTCGACGAACGGGTAGTCCTCGGGCAGCAGCTCGTTGAAGAGCGCGCGGCCCAGGGTGGTGCCCAGGCGGAAGGGCTCGCCCTCGAACCAGGTCGGCTGGCCGTCCTCGTCCACCGGGGCGGTCCAGCCGCGCGGCGGGACGGTGCCGGCGCCGAGGCGCAGCTCGATCGGGGCCTGGACGTCCAGCTCGCGGGCGTCGAAGGCCATGATCGCCTCGGCGGTCGACGAGAAGGTGCGGCCGGCGCCCTTCACGTTGTCGCGGTCCGAGGTCAGGAAGAACAGACCGAGCACCATGTCCTGGGTCGGCATGGTGACGGGGCGACCGTCGGCCGGCTTCAGGATGTTGTTCGAGGACAGCATCAGGATGCGGGCCTCGGCCTGCGCCTCCGCGGAGAGCGGCAGGTGGACGGCCATCTGGTCACCGTCGAAGTCCGCGTTGAACGCGGTGCAGACGAGCGGGTGGATCTGGATGGCCTTGCCCTCGACCAGCTGCGGCTCGAAGGCCTGGATGCCGAGGCGGTGCAGGGTGGGCGCACGGTTCAGCAGGACCGGGTGCTCGGCGATGACCTCCTCGAGCACGTCCCACACGACCGGGCGGGCGCGCTCGACCATGCGCTTGGCCGACTTGATGTTCTGCGCGTGGTTCAGGTCCACCAGGCGCTTCATCACGAACGGCTTGAAGAGCTCCAGCGCCATGGCCTTCGGCAGACCGCACTGGTGCAGCTTGAGCTGCGGGCCGACGACGATGACCGAACGGGCCGAGTAGTCGACTCGCTTGCCGAGGAGGTTCTGGCGGAAACGACCCTGCTTGCCCTTCAGCATGTCGCTGAGGGACTTCAGCGGGCGGTTGCCCGGGCCGGTGACCGGACGGCCGCGGCGGCCGTTGTCGAACAGCGCGTCGACGGCCTCCTGGAGCATGCGCTTCTCGTTGTTCACGATGATCTCGGGGGCACCGAGGTCGAGCAGGCGCTTCAGGCGGTTGTTGCGGTTGATGACGCGGCGGTACAGGTCGTTCAGGTCGGAGGTCGCGAAGCGGCCACCGTCCAGCTGCACCATCGGACGCAGGTCCGGCGGGATGACCGGGACGCAGTCCAGCACCATGCCGTTGGGCTTGTTGGTGGTCTGCAGGAACGCGGAGACGACCTTCAGGCGCTTGAGCGCACGGGTCTTCTTCTGGCCCTTGCCGGTGCGGATGATCTCGCGCAGGCGCTCGGACTCCTCCGCCAGGTCGAAGGTCTCCAGGCGGTCCTTGAGGGCCGCCGCGCCCATCGAGCCGGAGAAGTAGGTGCCGAAGCGGTCGCGCAGCTCGCGGTAGAGCAGCTCGTCGCCCTCGAGGTCCTGGACCTTGAGGTTCTTGAAGCGGGCCCACACCTCGTCGAGGCGGTCGAGCTCGCGCTGCGCGCGGTCGCGCAGCTGCTTCATCTCGCGCTCGGCGCTCTCGCGCACCTTGCGGCGCACGTCGGCCTTGGCGCCCTCGGCCTCCAGCTCGGCCAGGTCGGTCTCGGCCTTCTTGGCACGGCCTTCGAGGTCGGCGTCGCGGCGGTTCTCGATCTGCTGGCGCTCGACGGAGACGTGCGCCTCCAGCGACGGCAGGTCGCGCTGACGGCGCTCGTCGTCGACCCAGGTGATCATGTAGGCGGCGAAGTAGATGACCTTCTCGAGGTCCTTCGGCGCCAGGTCGAGCAGGTAGCCGAGGCGGGACGGCACACCCTTGAAGTACCAGATGTGGGTGACCGGGGCGGCCAGCTCGATGTGGCCCATCCGCTCGCGGCGCACCTTGGCGCGGGTCACCTCGACGCCGCAGCGCTCGCAGATGATGCCCTTGAAGCGGACGCGCTTGTACTTACCGCAGTAGCACTCCCAGTCCCGGGTGGGGCCGAAGATCTTCTCGCAGAAGAGTCCGTCCTTTTCGGGCTTCAGGGTGCGGTAGTTGATGGTCTCCGGCTTCTTGACCTCGCCGTGCGACCACTGGCGGATGTCGTCGGCGGTGGCCAGGCCGATGCGGAGCTCGTCGAAGAAGTTGACGTCAAGCACTGGTCGTCAAGCCCTCTTTCGTAAGTCGAGAGTCGTTCATGTGGTCTGAGGGGGGCCTGGGGGCGGGCCGGCCCGGTCAGCGGGCCGGCCCAACCTCCGTCAGACCTCTTCGACGCTGCTCGGCTCGCGCCGGGACAGGTCGATGCCGAGCTCCTCGGCGGCGCGGAAGACGTCCTCGTCGGAGTCCCGCATCTCGATGGACTGGCCGTCCGAGGACAGCACCTCCACGTTGAGGCAGAGCGACTGCATTTCCTTGATGAGGACCTTGAAGGACTCGGGAATGCCGGGCTCGGGGATGTTCTCGCCCTTGACGATGGCCTCGTAGACCTTCACGCGGCCGAGCACGTCGTCGGACTTGATGGTGAGCAGCTCCTGCAGCGCGTAGGCCGCGCCGTACGCCTCAAGGGCCCACACCTCCATCTCACCGAAGCGCTGACCACCGAACTGCGCCTTACCACCGAGCGGCTGCTGGGTGATCATCGAGTACGGACCGGTCGAGCGGGCGTGCAGCTTGTCGTCGACCAGGTGGTGCAGCTTGAGGATGTACATGTAGCCGACCGAGACCGGCATCGGGAACGGCTCGCCGGAGCGGCCGTCGAACAGTCGGGCCTTGCCGGTGGAGTTCACCAGGCGCTCGCCGTCACGGGTGAGCGTGGTGTTGTCCAGCAGGCCGGTGATCTCGTCCTCGCGGGCGCCGTCGAAGACCGGGGTGGCGAGGTTGGTGCCGCCCTGGACGGTGTCGGCGCCGATCGCCTGCAGGCGCTGGGCCCACTCGTCGGCGAGGCCGGAGACGTCCCAGCCCTGCTTGGCGAGCCACCCGAGGTGAATCTCCAGGACCTGCCCGGGGTTCATTCGGGACGGGACGCCCAGCGGGTTGAGGATGATGTCGACCGGGGTGCCGTCCTCCAGGAACGGCATGTCCTCGACCGGCAGGATCTTGGAGATGACGCCCTTGTTGCCGTGACGGCCGGCGAGCTTGTCACCGTTGGTGATCTTGCGCTTCTGGGCCACGTAGACGCGGACCAGCTGGTTGACGCCCGGGGGCAGCTCGTCGCCCTCTTCGCGGTCGAAGACGCGGACGCCGATGACCTTGCCGGACTCACCGTGCGGGACCTTCAGCGAGGTGTCACGGACCTCACGGGCCTTCTCACCGAAGATCGCGCGGAGCAGGCGCTCCTCCGGGGTCAGCTCGGTCTCGCCCTTCGGGGTGACCTTGCCGACCAGGATGTCGCCGGTGACCACGTCGGCGCCGATGCGGATGATGCCGCGCTCGTCGAGGTCGGCGAGGACCTCCTCGGAGACGTTCGGGATGTCCCGGGTGATCTCCTCGGGGCCGAGCTTGGTGTCACGGGCGTCGACCTCGTGCTCCTCGATGTGGATCGAGGAGAGGACGTCGTCCTGCACGAGGCGCTGCGACAGGATGATCGCGTCCTCGTAGTTGTGACCCTCCCACGACATGAACGCCACGAGCAGGTTCTTGCCGAGGGCCATCTCGCCCTCGTCGGTGCACGGGCCGTCGGCCAGGACCTGGCCGGTCTCGACCCGGGCGCCCTCGTCCACGAGCACCTTCTGGTTGAAGGCGGTGCCCTGGTTCGAGCGGGTGAACTTGGCGGCGCGGTACGTGGTGTAGGTGCCGTCGTCGTTCGCCACGGTGACGTAGTCGGCCGAGACCTCCTGGACGACACCGGCCTTCTCGGCGGTGATGACGTCGGCGGCGTCGACGGCGCAGCGGTACTCCATGCCGGTGCCGACCAGCGGGGCCTCGCTCTTCAGCAGCGGCACCGCCTGGCGCATCATGTTCGAGCCCATGAGCGCGCGGTTGGCGTCGTCGTGCTCGAGGAACGGGATCATGGCGGTCGCGACCGACACCATCTGGCGCGGCGAGACGTCCATGTAGTCGATCTCGGAGCCCGGGATGTAGTCGATCTCGCCACCACGGCGGCGGACCAGGACGCGCGGCTCGGCGAAGTGCAGGTCCGCGGTCAGCGGGGCGTTCGCCTGGGCGATGACGTAGCGGTCCTCCTCGTCGGCGGTGAGGTAGTCCACCTGCTCGGTGACGACACCGTCGACGACCTTGCGGTACGGGGTCTCGATGAAGCCGAACGCGTTGACCCGGCCGTACGAGGCCAGCGACCCGATCAGACCGATGTTCGGGCCTTCGGGGGTCTCGATCGGACACATGCGGCCGTAGTGCGAGGGGTGCACGTCACGGACCTCGAAGCCGGCGCGCTCACGGGAGAGACCACCGGGGCCGAGGGCGGACAGACGGCGCTTGTGGGTCAGGCCCGACAGCGGGTTCGTCTGGTCCATGAACTGCGACAGCTGGCTGGTGCCGAAGAACTCCTTGATGGAGGCGACGACCGGCCGGATGTTGATCAGGGTCTGCGGCGTGATCGCCTCGACGTCCTGGGTGGTCATGCGCTCGCGCACGACGCGCTCCATGCGGGCCAGACCCGTACGGACCTGGTTCTGGATGAGCTCGCCGACGTTGCGCAGGCGGCGGTTGCCGAAGTGGTCGATGTCGTCGACCTCGACCACGATGTCGCGGCCGGTCTCGTCGTTCCACTCGGTCTCGCCGGCGTGCAGCTTCACCAGGTACTTGATCGCACCGATGATGTCGGGCTCGGTGAGCACGCCGGAGTCCAGCGACTCGGCGTTGCCCAGCTTCCGGTTCACCTTGTAGCGGCCGACCTTCGCGAGGTCGTAGCGCTTCGGGTTGAAGTACAGGTTCTCCAGCAGCGTCTGCGCGGCCTCGCGCGTCGGCGGCTCGCCCGGACGCAGCTTGCGGTAGATGTCCAGCAGCGCGTCGTCCTGGCCCTGGGTGTGGTCCTTCTCCAGGGTGTTGCGCATGGACTCGTACTCGCCGAACTCCTCGAGAATCATCTCGTTGGTCCAGCCGAGCGCCTTGAGCAGCACGGTGACGGACTGCTTGCGCTTGCGGTCGATGCGAACGCCGACCATGTCGCGCTTGTCGATCTCCATCTCCAGCCAGGCACCACGCGAGGGGATGACCTTGCAGGAGTAGATGTCCTTGTCGGAGACCTTGTCCAGGGTGGAGTCGAAGTACACACCCGGGGAACGGACCAGCTGCGACACGACGACACGCTCGGTGCCGTTGATCACGAACGTGCCCTTGTGGGTCATGAGCGGGAAGTCGCCCATGAAGACCGTCTGAGACTTGATCTCACCGGTCTCGTTGTTGGTGAACTCGGCCGTGACGAAGAGCGGGGCCGCGTACGTGAAGTCACGGTCCTTGCACTCGTCAATCGAGTTCTTCGGCGGCTCGAAACGGTGGTCGCGGAAGGTCAGGGACATCGACCCGCTGAAGTCCTCGATCGGGGAGATCTCCTCGAAGATCTCCTCCAGACCGGACTTGGTGGGGACGTCCTGACCGTTCTCCAGCGCCGCCTCGACCCGGGACTTCCAGGCCGCATTGCCGAGCAGCCAGTCAAAGCTCTCGGTCTGCAGGGCCAGGAGGTTGGGGACCTCGAGGGGCTCCTTGATCTTCGCGAAGGAGACGCGGAGCGGGGCGGTGGATGCGGCGGAATTGTTCGAGGCGTTGCGCGGCGCGGCCAAGAGGGGGGTCCTTCCGAGGGCTCGGAGCTCACTACGCGCGTACCAGCCGGGCCTGCTTGGGCTTGGTCCCGCCTCCCTCGCCACTGGCCTCCGCCGGGGCCGAAGTCCCAGGTCAGAGCCGCTTTGCGGAGGTGGTGCCAGACCCCTTCAGGGCAACGCAAACTCCGGGCGACGAGTCACGGAGCAGCTAACAGGCAGCGCAAAGGGACAGTGTAGCCAAAGGGCACACTGCTGTCCAGCTCTGATTCGGAAACCGAATCGGAGACTCCTCCCGGTAGCCGGCGGGCGCGGGCGCTCACCGGTACTGCTCTGGGCACTGCACCGGCCCGGACCGAGCCGGGCCGCTCACCTCACGTGGAGTCACTTCCCGCCGGAGCCGCTGGTTATGCATCCAGCCGCAAACCAACCGGGGGGACTCGCGCCTCGAGAATCGCGCGCCACGCCAGGTTCGTCAAGGGCCCCGCCTCCGGCGCGGACCTCGCCCTGTCTATCGATCGGAACCCCTCCGGCGTTACAGAAGCCGTGGTGGGGGCTACTCCCGATGACGGTGATCACCATACCTCCCGGCACCGACAGTGCCGAGTGAGCGATGGGCCACACCGGTGGTCCCGGCCGGCGGCCGGGAACGCGAAAAGGCCGGGCCGACCACCCGCAAGGGTGATCGGCCCGGCCCGGAGCCCCCTCAGAGGGGGCCCGAGATCACTTGACGGTGACCTTGGCGCCGGCACCCTCGAGGGCGGCCTTGGCCTTCTCGGCAACGTCCTTGGCAACCTTCTCCAGGACCTTGGCACCAGCGGTGTCAACGAGGTCCTTGGCCTCCTTCAGGCCGAGGGAGGTCAGGGTGCGCACCTCCTTGATGACCTGGATCTTCTTGTCGCCAGCGGCCTCGAGGATGACGTCGAACTCGTCCTGCTCCTCGACGGCCTCAGCGGCGGCACCGGGGACACCGGCGGCGGCAACGGCGACCGGGGCGGCGGCGGTGACGTCGAACTTCTCCTCGAAGGCCTTCACGAAGGCAGCGAGCTCGATGAGGGTGAGCTCCTCGAACTGCGCGAGCAGCTCGTCCTGGGACAGCTTCGCCATGATGGCGTCCTTCCACTAAATCGGCAGGTGGTGCCGTATGTACGGGTTGGGCGGGCACGGGCCCGCAGCGAGGCGTGAGCCTGCCGAATTACTCGGCGGCGGCGTCCTCGGCGGCGGGAGCCGGCGTACCGGCACCGCCCTGCTCGACCTTGTCGCGCAGCGCGTCCACAGTGCGGACGAGCTTCGACGGCAGGGCCTGGAAGAGCGCGGCAGCCTGGGACTGCTTGGCCTTCAGGGCACCCGCCAGCTTGGCGAGCAGCACCTCGCGGGACTCGAGGTCCGCGAGCTTCTTGATCTCATCGGCGGACAGCGCCTTGCCGTCAAGGACACCGCCCTTGATGATGAGAGCGGGGTTCTCCTTGGCGAAGTCACGCAGAGCCTTCGCCGACTCCACCGGGTCACCGGTGACGAAGGCGACAGCCGTCGGACCGTTGAACAGGTCGTCCAGCTCGGAGATCCCGGCCTCATTGGCCGCGATCTTGGTCAGCGTGTTCTTCACCACGGCGTACTCGGCGTTGTCGCCGAGCGAGCGACGCAGGGTCTTGACCTGCTTCACCGAGAGACCGCGGTACTCGGTCAGCAGCGCCGCGGAGGAGCCACGGAACTTGTCCGTGATCTCGGCAACGGCAGCAGCCTTGTCGGGCCTGGCCATAGGCTTACGCCTCCTTCCGTGATGTCGAAGTCCGGCCGACCGCGAAAGTCGACCATTCACACCTCGAACCGACCGGACGGAAGGAAAGCTCTTGCGGAAAATGCAATGAGCCCCGGTGCGCAGGCGCACGGGGCTCGGAACGACCTCGACGGGCATTCGCGCGAACGCGGACCCGGAAGTCGAAGCTCCAGACACACCTGCGCGGGCTGCCTGCGCACTGGGCGCAGATCCTTCGGTCACCGGCTCCCTGACGGGCGCGTGGCGACAACCAGCGGTCTTTGGCTTCGGCAACAGTAACCGGACTCCGCCGTCCGGGGCAAATCGTCCCCGGGACGCCGGAAGCTCAGCGGGCCAGCGGGGACACGGTGCGCGTTCCGGTGTCCACGGCGTCGGTCTCGGCGGGGGCCTGGACGGAGAGCAGGGCACCGGCGAGGTCGGCGTAGAGCACCGAGTCGTCCGCCCGGCCGGAGTCCCCGGTCCCGGTGCGCTGCAGCTTGACCAGCTGGTCCTTGTCGTTCAGCCACAGGTCCAGGGTCAGCGACAGCGAGCCGCCGGGGGCGAGCGCCGCCCGCAGCCCGTCCCGGCGGGACTGGCTCAGCTGGGTCTGGGCGGCCGCGTACTTCTCCGCGGTCGTCGTCACCTGGTAGTGCTCGACGGTCGAGTCCTCGAACTTCTCCTCGGCGACGAACCGCGGCTCCACGCCGTCCGACGTCGCGGCGGTCAGCGCCTCGACCGGGTTCAACAGGTCGATCAGCCCCGCGTACGGGACCTCCTTGTGACCGTCCGGGCCCGGCGGCGTGGAGAAGCGCTCCCAGTGCTTGCCGCCCTGCCGGGCCGCCGTGGCCGCGTCGCCGCCCTGGTAGGCGACGGTGTCCACGACGATCAGCTGCTCGGCGTCGGCCGGGGTGGACCGCTTGACCTGCAGCGCCGTCTTGGGCTGCCAGAACAGCGGCCCGGCGCCGGCATCGGCCCCCAGCCGGTAGCTGACCTTGGCCCGGCGGGCGGTCTGCATGGCCAGCTCGGCGGAGAGCAGGACGCCGTGCGGCGAGCGGTCGGTCGGCTTGGCCGGCCCGGTCGGGGAGGCGCTGGTCGGGGTCGGGCTGCCGGTGGGCGTCGGCCCGGCGTCGCCGCCACCGCCGCACGCGCTCAGCCCGCTCGCCAGCAGCACGACGACCGCCACGGCCGTCAGCCGCCGCCGTCCCGCCATCGCCTTCCCCTTCCGCCGGGTCGCCGCACGCGGCGGCCTCGCTGTTCCGGCCACCATGCCACCCGGGACCGGGTCAGCCGGCGGCGCCCCCCTTGTCCATCGCCGCCAGCTCGGACGGCTCCACCGTGTCGGCGGGGTCCGGAGCAGGGGCGATCACCGGGGTGCCGTAGTCCGAGTATGTGACGGTGACCTTGAACGCGCCGTTCTTGGTCTCGCCCTGCTCGGTGCGCTTGACCACCAGCTGGTCGGCGTCCACCCAGACGTCGATCTGCTCGGTGCTGATGCCGGCCGTGGCCAGGTTCTTCTTGGTCTGCTCCAGCTGCTCCGCCGTGAGGCCGTTGCCCGGGGCGCTCGCGATGTCCGCCGCGGTGAGCTGACCGGTGTAGTGGGTGGCCGGCTTGCCGTTCACCGTCTCCCGGCCGGCCTCGGTGACCTTGCCGGAGGCGATCAGGGTGCGCACGCCCTGGACCGGGTCGGCGTTCTGGAGCTGGTCGGCCGTCCCCCCGGAGGCCTTCGCCATGGCCGCCTTGTCGTAGTGCAGCCAGTGCCGCCCGCCCATGGCACCGGCGGCCTGACCGCCCAGGCGCAGGTACATCGCGTCCTTGGTGTAGCGGTACGGGGCCGACTGGCCGCCGGTGAGGGGCGCCAGGAGCTTGCCGAGCGGGGAGCCCGACATGTCCATCGTGACGTCGCCCTGGAGCCCGTCGACCCAGGAGATCGCGCCCTGCCCGGTCATCTTGGTGGTGGCGATCGAGATCTCTTCGGTGATCTTCGCGCTCTGCGCCGCACCGGTCCTGCGGGTGACCTGCTCCAGGAAGGCCGCCGGGGTCAGCTTCTCGGGCGCCGGGGCCGACGAGGCGGGGGCGCCGGCGGTCGGGGCGGCGGCCGTCGGGGCGGCGGCCGTCGGGGCCGCGGGCGCGGCGTCCTTCTTGGTGTCGTTGTCGTCGTTGCACGCGGTCGCGGTCAGCGCCAGTGCGGCGACGACGACGGCGAGTGCGGCCTTGCGGGTTCCGGCCATGGTTCCCCCCCTTTGAGGAGCCCCGGGCGCGCGACGCGTCCGGGGCTGCAGCCAGTCGTGGTCCGGGGAGCCCGATGGGCTCCCCGTGCGGTGGTCGGGCGGCTCAGCCGAGCAGCTTGAGGATGTCGGCCGGGTTGCCGAGGTCCGCCGCGGCGGGCTCCGCGATCTTCGCCGCGCTGCCGAGGCCCGTGTACTTGACGGTGACGGCGTCGTGCTCGCCGTTCTTGTCGCCGAACTCCTGGAGCTGGACGAGCTGCTGCTTGGCGTCGAGCCAGAGGTCGACGGTGATGGTCTTGCCGTCCTGCTCCAGCGACTTCTGGACGGCCTGGCGCTGCTCCGGGCTGAGCCCCGTCATGCCGGCCACCATGGTGGAGGCGTCCTCCACCGAGCGGATGTGGGTGGCCTGGGTGCCTTCGACGGCCTCCTGGCCGACCTTGGTCGGCTTGTTCGCCGCGGCCAGGGTCAGCTGGACGACCGGGTTGAGCATCTGGGTCATCAGCAGGAGGCCGTCGCCCATCTCGTTGCCGGCCGGCATCTTCACCCAGTGCTTGCCGCCGAGCGCCGCGGCCTCGGCGTCCCCTCCGCCGAGGTAGACGTCGGTCCCGACCACCCGGATGCGCAGCTTCTTGGTGTCCATCTCGCCGGTGAGGTCCACGGACGTCTTGCCCGGGTCCTTCCAGTCGGCGTCGCCGCTGCCGCCGGTGTGGGTGGAGCCGTCCGGGGCGACCATGGTGACCTTGCCGTTGCCGGCCTTCTGCATCACCAGCGCGGAGGCGGCCAGCGCGGCCTTCGGGTCCCCGGCCAGGGCCCCGGCGACGGCGTCGCCCGCGGCCTTGGTGTCACCGCCCTTGGTGTCGGCCGCGCTCTTGGCGCTGCTGCCGCAGGCGGTCACGCCCCCCACCAGCACGGCGGCCGTGACAACGACCGAAGCGAGACGCACAGCACGCATGGGAGTCCCCCCGTAAGATCCGAATGATCCGCTGAAGAGCCGATTTTCGGCTCCCGCTCAGGCGGACTCTAACGGATCGCCAGAACCGGCACGCGGGGATGCCCGCGCGCCCGTCACCCTGTCGGGGCGGGCGTTCCCTCTCCCTCCCCGGGGGCGGAGACGTCCGTCGTGGTCACCACGGTTCCGCCGCTCCCCCTGGCCGTCTCGCGCAACCGCAGCAGCCGACCGCCCGGCCCGACCCACACGTCGAACCCGATCGTGGTGACCCCGAGTCCGCGGTAGTAGGCGAGCACCCCGGCGAGCCGCTCGGCCGAGAAGTCCTTGTCCGCACCGAAGTAGTCGGCCACCGGCGCCGCGCCCTGGTAGTGCGCGACCGTCGTCCCGGCCAGCTGCTCGGCACCGAGCGAACCGAGCGCCCCGGCCTGGACCATCGTGTACGCCGTGCTGCCCGGGGTGCTGATCAGCCAGCTCGTCCAGCCGCCCGCGTACCCGCCGGGCGAGGCGCCCGCGCGGGGGTCCAGCGACTCGGCGCCCGCACGGTCCGCGTGCTTGGCCGCGCCGCCCTGGTAGACGAGGTCGAACTCGCCGTCGCGGCCGGTCAGCCGCCCCGTGCCCAGCTCGTCGGTGACGCTCAGGTCGGTCTCGTCCCGGTCGCCCCAGACCAGCGTGCCGCTCGCGGTGCGACGGCCGGCCGGGCCCTCCGTCACGACGTCGATCCGGGCCCCGCCGGCGTCGTCGAGCGCCTGGGCCGCCGCGAGCACCACCTGCCTGGGCGGCACCGCCGCCGCGACGTTGCCGGGGGTGCGGGCTTCCGGGACGGCCAGCAGGCTGCACCCGGTGGTGCCCCCGAGCAGGAGCAGGACGGCCCCGAGGGCGGCGAGGCGTTGGGCGGACGGCAGCACGGCACGCTCCGACGGTCGACACGAGTCGGTCACATGATCCGACCGGCCGAGCGTACGACGCGCCCAGCAACGCAACGACGGCGGGCCCGTACTCCCGGCGTGGGGAGTACGGGCCCGCCGTAACGGACTGCTCTGGAGCGCTGTGGCTCAGACCGCGGCACCGGCCATGGGCCGGGATCCGCCGCTTCGCTCGCTCGCGCTCGCTCGGCGTCAGACCGCGGCCGGGTCCTCTTCGACGAGGAGGTTGCGGGTGCGGTTCGGGTCCACCTGGATGCCGGGGCCCATGGTGGTCGAGAACGCGGTCTTCTTGATGTAGCGGCCCTTGGCGGCGGACGGCTTGGCGCGGAGCACCTCGTCCAGCGCGGCGGCGTAGTTCTCGACCAGCTGCTCGTCGGTGAAGGAGGCCTTACCGATGATGAAGTGCAGGTTCGAGTGCTTGTCGACGCGGAACTCGATCTTGCCGCCCTTGATGTCGTTGACAGCCTTGGCGACGTCCGGGGTCACGGTGCCGGTCTTCGGGTTCGGCATCAGGCCACGGGGGCCGAGCACGCGGCCCAGGCGGCCGACCTTGCCCATGAGGTCCGGGGTGGCGACGACGGCGTCGAAGTCCAGCTTGCCCTTCGCGACCTCGTCGATGAGCTCGTCGGCACCGACGATGTCGGCACCCGCAGCACGCGCGGCCTCGGCACGCTCGCCGGTCGCGAAGACCAGGACCCGAGCGGTCTTACCGGTGCCGTGCGGGAGGATCACGGTGCTGCGGACCATCTGGTCGGCCTTGCGCGGGTCGACGCCCAGACGCATGGCGACCTCGACGGTGCCGTCGAACTTGGTGGTGCTGGTCGCCTTGGCGAGGCGGACGGCCTCGAGGGGGGCGTAAAGGCGCTCGCGGTCGACCTTGGCGTCCGCGGCCTTCAGAGCCTTGCTGCGCTTCACTGCTGCTCCTGAATGGTGATTGGAGTTGTGGTATTCAACGGACCTGCGCAGGCCCTACCACAGGGGACGAGAAGGGAGATCAGCCCTCGACGGTGATGCCCATCGACCGGGCGGTGCCGGCGATGATCTTCTCCGCCGCGTCCAGGTCGTTGGCGTTGAGGTCGGGCATCTTCGTCGTGGCGATCTCGCGGACCTGGGCGCTGGTGAGCTTGGCGACCTTGGTCTTGTGCGGCTCGCTGGAGCCCTTCTCGATACCGGCGGCCTTCAGGATGAGGCGCGCGGCCGGCGGCGTCTTCGTGATGAAGGTGAAGGTGCGGTCCTCGTAGACCGTGATCTCCACCGGCACGATCATGCCGCGCTGCGACTCGGTCGCAGCGTTGTAGGCCTTGCAGAACTCCATGATGTTGACGCCGTGCTGGCCCAGCGCGGGGCCGACCGGCGGAGCCGGGTTGGCCGCGCCGGCGTTGATCTGGAGCTTGATAAGCCCCGTGACCTTCTTCTTCTTGGGAGGCATGTCTCTCCGGGTCCTTCCGAGAGGTGATTGCTGGTGCGTGCGGAACCGGGGCGACACCCGGTCGCCAGCACACACATCGGACCAGGCTAACGCGTCCGCGCCGCTGGACCAAAACGGATCCGGGGCGGGGCCCGACGGCCCCGCCCCGGATCCGAAGACCGTACGACTAGTTCTTCTGGATCTGGTCGAAGGACAGCTCGACCGGGGTCTCCCGGCCGAAGATCTCGACCAGGCCCTTGACCTTCTTCGAGTCGGGGTTGATCTCGTTGATGGTCGCCTGGAGGGTCGCGAACGGGCCGTCGGTGACGGTGACCGAGTCGCCGACCTCGAAGTCCAGGACCTGGATCTCGCTCGGCTTGACCGGCGAGGGCTTGCCGGCCTCCTTGGCCGCCTGGCGCTCGACGTCCGGGGCGAGCATCTTGACGACCTCGTCCAGGGTCAGCGGGTACGGGTCGTAGGCGTTGCCCACGAAGCCGGTGACACCGGGGGTGTTGCGCACGACGCCCCAGGACTCGGGGGTGAGGTCCATGCGCACCAGGACGTAGCCGGGGAGCTTGTTCTGGCGGATGGTCTTGCGGTCGCCGTTCTTGATCTGGACGACCTCCTCCTGCGGCACCTCGGCCTGGAAGATGTACTCCTCGACGTTCAGCGAGACGGCGCGCTGCTCCAGGTTCTGCTTCACCCGGTTCTCGTAGCCGGCGTAGGTGTGGATCACGTACCACTCGCCGGGCATGAAGCGCAGGTCCTCGCGGAACTTGGCGACCGGGTCGACCTCGACGGCCTCCTCGACCTCGGCGGCCTCCTCCTCGGCCTCCTCGGCCTCGGCGGCGGGCTCCTCGACGGTCTCCACGTGCAGCGCGGCCTCCTCGGCGGGCTCGCCGGCCTCGGCCTCGTCGAACGCCTCGACCTCGTCCTCGTCGCCGTCCACGGCGTCCACGATCTGCTCGGCGGACTCTGCGTCGTCAGCCAGCTCGGCCGCGTCCAGCTCGGCGGCGACATCCGCCTCGCGGACGGTCTCGTCGGCGTCGTACAGGGGGGACTCAGACACGGTGGCTGCTTCTTTCCTGGAGATGGTGAAGGTGGCGCGCTCCGCTACGCCCGCCCGCGCGCCCCGCTCGCGCGGGCGCCAGGTGGATGTCCGGAGACTTCAACAGTACCGAGTCAACGGTAGCGGCCGTGTACGTGCGGCGCAGACAGCTCGACCCGGGCCGAAGGATCGGCCCGGGTCGGGAAGCTTTTCGAAGGCGGTCGGCTCGGTCAGCCGAAGACCAGCAGGCTGAGCTTGGAGAAGCCGTAGTCCAGACCGGCCACCAGGGCCATCATGACCACGACGAAGGTGACCACGACGGTGGTGTAGCTGGTGAGCTCGCCGCGGGTGGGCCAGACGACCTTGCGCAGCTCGGCGATGATCTGGCGGTAGAACAGGCCGATCCTGGCGAACAGGCCCTTCTTGGCCCGCTTGCCGGACTTGTCGCCCGAACGCTTGGCGCGCTTGCGGTCGCGGCGCGAGAGCGCCTTCTCCTCGCCCTCGGCGGGCGCGTTCTCGGCAGCGCCGTCGGCACCCTCGGGGTTGCCGCTCTCAGGCGTTGCGGTGGAGCCCGTGGTCTCCGTCACTCGTCCTCACCTGAATCCGGGTCCTGCCGAGCATCACCTGCGTACCCGGTCGGGCACGTGCTAGCCGGCTAAAGCGGTGCTGATCGGTGCCCTCTCCGCATCAAGCCCGCTCGCTCTGCGGAGCGAACGGGCTGAATGCGGGTCAAGCAGCAGGGCAAGAGGGACTTGAACCCCCAACCGCCGGTTTTGGAGACCGGTGCTCTACCAATTGAGCTATTGCCCTACGGTGCCTCGCGGCTCCGGTAGCGACCAACCTACCGCATCTCCCGCCGCTGTCTGCACATGCGGTGAAAGCTCCGGTCGTTTTCGGTGGCCGTCGAGCAGTGAGTGTACGTGGTCCGGGGCTGTTTGGTCGAACCTCTTCTCGCCGGAGCACCGGTTGCCCGGCTTATGTCCGGCATGCCCGCATGATCACCGTCCGATCATCGGCGGCCGCGATTCGGACGGGCCCGTACGGATGGTGAAACCACGCTGCCCGGTCCGTCCCGGTTCTGCGACGATGCAGGCATGAGCGCTTCCACCCCGCAGCCCGACCCCTCCATCCGCCCCGCCGACCGCCGGGTCTCCGCCCGGATCGGCGCGATCGCCGAGTCCGCGACCCTCGCCGTGGACGCCAAGGCCAAGGCCCTCAAGGCGGCCGGCCGTCCGGTGATCGGCTTCGGCGCCGGCGAGCCCGACTTCCCCACCCCGGACTACATCGTCGAGGCGGCCGTCGAGGCCTGCCGCGACCCGAAGAACCACCGCTACACCCCGGCCGGCGGCCTGCCCGAGCTGAAGGACGCGATCGTCGCCAAGACCCTGCGCGACTCGGGCTACGCGGTGGACGCCTCGCAGGTGCTCGTGACCAACGGCGGCAAGCAGGCGATCTACGAGGCGTTCGCGGCGATCCTCGACCCGGGCGACGAGGTCATCATCCCGGCCCCGTACTGGACCACCTACCCGGAGTCGGTCCAGCTCGCCGGCGGCGTCCCGGTGGAGGTCGTCTCCGACGAGACCACGGGCTACAAGGTCTCGGTCGAGCAGCTGGAGGCCGCCCGCACCGAGAACACCAAGGTGGTGCTCTTCGTCTCGCCGTCCAACCCGACCGGCGCGGTGTACACCCGGGCCGAGGCCGAGGAGATCGGCCGCTGGGCGCTGGAGCACGGCCTGTGGGTGCTCACCGACGAGATCTACGAGCACCTCGTCTACGGCGACGCGACCTTCACCTCGCTGCCGGCCCTGCTGCCCGGCCTGGCCGACAAGTGCATCGTCGTCAACGGCGTCGCCAAGACCTACGCGATGACCGGCTGGCGGGTGGGCTGGGTGATCGGCCCGAAGGACGTCATCAAGGCCGCGACCAACCTGCAGTCGCACGCCACCTCGAACGTCTCCAACGTCGCCCAGCGGGCCGCGATCGCCGCCGTCAGCGGCGACCTCTCGGCCGTGCACGAGATGCGCACCGCGTTCGACCGCCGCCGCAAGACCATCGTGAAGATGCTCAACGAGATCGAGGGCGTCGTCTGCCCCGAGCCCGAGGGCGCGTTCTACGCCTACCCGTCCGTCAAGGGCCTGCTGGGCAAGGAGATCCGCGGCAAGCGCCCGCAGACCTCCGGCGAGCTGGCGAGCCTGATCCTGGACGAGGTCGAGGTCGCCGCCGTCCCGGGCGAGGCCTTCGGCACCCCCGGCTACCTGCGCTTCTCCTACGCGCTCGGCGACGCCGACCTGGTCGAGGGCATCAGCCGGATCCAGCAGCTGCTCGGCGAGGCCCGCGACTGACGCCCGGTCGACGGCCGTCGTCGACCCGACGCGCCGGATTCACCGGCGGACCGCCCTCCTTTCACCCCATCGGGGGATGCGGGGAGGGCGGTTCCCGTTCGGGGGCCCGATAGGGCAGTATCGGCAAATGGAACGCCTGTTGAATCCGCGAGACGTCAGGGGCCTCCCGAAGGCCCACCTGCACCTGCACTTCACCGGCTCGATGCGTCCGGCCACCCTGCTGGAACTGGCCGACAAGCACGGCGTCCGGCTGCCGGAGGCGCTCAGTTCCGGCGAGCCGCCCAAGCTGCGGGCGACCGACGAACGCGGCTGGTTCCGCTTCCAGCGCCTCTACGACACCGCGCGCTCGGTGCTCCGGGACGAGGCCGACATCCGCCGGCTGGTCCTGGAGACCGCGCAGGACGAACTGCGGGACGGCTCCCGCTGGCTGGAGATCCAGGTCGACCCGACCTCGTACGCCCCCCGGCTGGGCGGACTGATCCCCGCGCTGGAACTCATCCTCGACGCCGTCGAACAGGCCGCCGCGGCCACCGGCGTGGGCATCCGGGTCCTGGTCGCGGCGAACCGGATGAAGTCGCCCATGGACGCCCGGACGCTGGCCCGGCTCGCCGTCCGCTACGCCGACCACGGCGTGGTCGGCTTCGGCCTCTCCAACGACGAGCGCCGCGGCCTCGCCCGGGACTTCGACCGGGCCTTCGCGATCGCCCGCCGGGGCGGGCTGCTGGCCGCCCCGCACGGCGGCGAGCTGTCCGGCCCGGAGTCCGTCCGGGACTGCCTGGACGACCTGGGCGCGGGCCGGATCGGCCACGGCGTGCGGGCGGCCGAGGACCCCCGGCTGATGGAGCGGCTGGCCGCCCGGCAGGTCACCTGCGAGGTCTGCCCGTCGTCCAACGTCTCGCTGGGCGTCTACGAGCACCCGGACGAGGTGCCGCTGCGGAAGCTGTTCGACGCCGGGGTGCCGCTCGCGCTCGGCGCGGACGACCCGCTGCTGTTCGGCACCCGGCTGGCCGCCCAGTACGACCTGGCCCGTGACGCGCTGGGCTTCACCGACGCCGAACTCGCCGAGCTGGCCCGCCAGTCCGTCCGCGGCTCGTGCGCGCCGGAGGCCGTCCGCAAGGAGCTCCTGGCGGACATCGACGCCTGGCTGGCCGACGGGCACGGCCCCGCGGGCGCGACGCCCTGAGGCGCCGGGGCCACGGCTCTAGAGCTGCACGCCCACCATCACCGGCTCGTTGACGAGCTCCACCCCGAAGGCCGCCCGCACGCCGTCCCGGATCTCCCGGGCGAGTGCGAGCAGGTCCTCGGCGGTGGCGGAGCCGCGGTTGGTCAGGGCCAGCGTGTGCTTGGTGGAGAGCGTGGCCGGACCGCTGCCGTAGCCCTTGCCGAAGCCCGCCTTGTCGATCAGCCACGCGGCCGAGGTCTTGGTGCAGCCCTCCGGCGCCGGGTAGGCGGGGGCGTTCTCGGTGCCCGGGCGGGTGCGGAAGGACTCGTACTGCGCAGCCGTGAGCACCGGATTGGTGAAGAAGGAGCCGGCCGACCAGGTGTCGTGGTCCGCCGGGTCCAGCACCATGCCCTTGCCCGCGCGCAGCCCGAGCACCGCGTCGTGGGCCTTCACCAGCGGCACCCGCTCGCCCTGCTCGACGCCGAAGTGCTTCGCCACCTCGGCGTACTTGACCGGGCTGGAGAGACCGTCGTGGTCCGCGAGGGCGAAACGCACCCGCAGCACGACGTAGCGGTGCGGCTCCGCCTTGAAGCGACTGTGCCGGTAGGAGAACCCGCACGCCTCGTTCGCCAGCGTGACGACCTCGTCGGCGGTGCGGTCGTACGCGACGACCTCGGTGATCGTCTGCGCGACCTCCTGGCCGTACGCGCCGACGTTCTGCACCGGTGTGGCACCGGCCGAGCCGGGGATGCCGGCCAGGAACTCGATGCCCGCCAGGCCGTGGTCGAGGACGGTCCGTTCGACCGCCGCCGACCAGACCTCGCCGGCCGCCAGCTCCAGGACCGTCCCGTCCAGCGCGAAGCCGGTGGTGGCGATCCGCAGCACCGTGCCGGGGAAGCCGGCGTCGCCGATCACCAGGTTCGAGCCGCCGCCGATCACCAGCAGCGGCTCGCCCGCCGCGTCGGCCTCGCGGACGGCGGCGACGACCTCGTCGTCGGTGTGCGCGGTGACCAGCCTGCGGGCCGGCCCGCCGAGCCGGAGCGTGGTCAGCGGGGCAAGGGGGGCGTCGTTTTCTACCAGCACGCCCCCCAGCGTACGGGTGGAAGGAACGCCACCCGGCACCCCTTCCACCCGGTACGGGTTCTAGCCGAGGCGGACGACGGCCCGGGACATGCCGAGGACCTTCTGGCCGCCGAAGGTGGCGACGAGGTCGACCTGGACCTTGCGGTCGTCGAGGAGCTTGGCGACCTTGCCGGAGACCTCGATCACGGAGCCGACGCCGTCGTTCGGGACGGGCACCGGGCGGGTGAAGCGGACGCCGTACTCGACCACGGCCGCCGGGTCGCCCACCCAGTCGGTGACCACCCGGATCGCCTCGGCCATGGTGAACATGCCGTGGGCGATGACGTCGGGCAGGCCGACCTCCAGGGCGAACTTCTCGTTCCAGTGGATCGGGTTGAAGTCGCCGGAGGCACCCGCGTAGCGCACCAGGGTGTCGCGCGTCACGGGGAAGGACTGCGCCGGCAGCTCGGTGCCGACCTCGACCTCGTCGTAGCTGATCGCCATCGGGCTCACTCCCCCGCCTCGTCGGCGGCCCGGGCCACCAGGGTCATGACCGACGTCACCACGTGCTCGCCGGTCGCGTCCGTCACCTCGCCGCGGACGGTGAGCACGTCGTTGCCCGCCAGCGACTTGATGTTGTCGATGGTCACGTCGACCGACAGCCGGTCGCCGGCCCGCACCGGGCGGGTGTAGGCGAACTTCTGGTCGCCGTGCACCACCCGGGTGAAGTCCAGGCCGAGCTCCGGGTCCTCGACCACCTGGGCCGCGGCCCGGTAGGTGATCAGGAACGGGAACGTCGGCGGGGCGATCACGTCGGGGTGGCCGAGCGCCTTGGCAGCCTCGGGGTCGGTGTAGGCCGGGTTGTGGTCACCGACGGCGACGGCGAACTCACGGATCTTCTCGCGACCGACCTCGTAGGGCTCGGTCGGCGGATAGGTCCGCCCGATGAAGGAGGGATCGAGCGCCATGGCGGCAACTCCTCGAGGACGCGGTGGATACGAAGCGGTGGGTACGAAAAAACTCCGGGCCGCAACCCAGTGAGGGATGCGGCCCGGAGTATGAGACCTGGATTCACACAGGCCCGATGCCCTGCGAGAGGGTCAGCGGGTCTCGCGGTGCGCGGTGTGCGAGTTGCAGCGGGGGCAGTGCTTCTTCATCTCAAGACGGTCCGGGTCGTTACGCCGGTTCTTCTTGGTGATGTAGTTCCGCTCCTTGCACTCCACGCAGGCCAGCGTGATCTTCGGGCGGACGTCGGTGGCAGCCACGGGAGTGCCTTCCTTGGACAACGAATAAGAACACAACAAGAGTAGCCGACCGGGAGTGCGATCTCCCGACCGACTACGCGGGGTAGCGGTGACCGGACTTGAACCGGTGACACAGCGATTATGAGCCGCTTGCTCTACCAACTGAGCTACACCGCCACGGTGATCCGCAGCACAGCCGAAGCTGACTGCTTTTCACCAGAGCCCCCATGCGGAATCGAACCGCAGACCTTCTCCTTACCATGGAGACGCTCTACCGACTGAGCTATAGGGGCGAACGAGGAAGAGATTACACGTTCCGCGCCCAGAGGTGAAATCCGTATCCGGCCGTGAAGACCGCAGGTGGGCGAGGTGCACGGACGAGCGATCCAAGGCACCGCGTTCGAGCGGCCTGCGAGCCGCGCGGCCCGAGCCGATACGACTATTGCCCGCCTCCCAGCAGCCCGCCCCCCGGCCCCATAGGCTCGACCCTCATTGATCGGGACGGCCTGCCACCCGACGGGCCAGCGCGAGAAGGAGCCGGCGATGGACAGCGCAGCCGCCGACGGGCCGCACCAGGGGCCCGGCCCGGCGGCCAACCCGCTCGGGCACGGCCCGGTCCTCCTGCTCACCGGCGCCCGGCTGGCCGACGGGCGGGTGGTGGACGTCCGGATCAGCGGCGACCGGATCCAGGCCGTCGGCACCGTGGGCAGCCTCGGCCCGCTGCCCGCCATGCCCGGCACGCCCACCGTCACCACCGGCGCCAAGATCGACCTCACGGGCTACCTGCTGCTTCCCGCGCCCGTCGAGGCGCACGCCCACTACGACGTCGCCTTCTCGGCCGCGCTGCCCACCCCGCCGCCCGAGACGCCCGCCGACCTCACCCGGCGGGTCACCGAGGCCGCACTCACCTCGCTCGGCTACGGCGCCACCGCCCAGCGCACCCACGTCCGGATCGGCGACGTGCACGGGCTGGGCCGGCTGGAGGCGGTGCTCACCGCCCGGCAGGCGCTGCGCGGGCTGGCCGAGCTCCAGGCGGTGGCGATGCCCCGGCTGCTGACCGGCCGGGCCGGGGCGGACGGCCGGGCGCAGCTGCGCGACGCGCTCAAGCTGGGTGCCACCGCGGCCGGCGGTTGTCCGGAGCTGGACCCGGACCCGGCCGGGTACGTACAGGTGCTGCTGGAGGCCGCCCGCGAGGCGGACTGCCCGGTGGACCTCCACACCACCGCCGCCGATCCGGCCCAACTCGCCCGCCTGGTCAGCGCGTTGGCTCCGTTGCAGCCGCGCGTGACGCTCGGCCCGTGCGGGTCGCTGGCCCGCGGCGCGGCGACGGTGCTGGCCACCGCCGGGGTACGGGTGGTGTGCCTGCCGCAGAACGGCGGCTGCTCCGGCCTCGAAGGCCCTCCGACGGGCCTGCGGCCGGGCCTGCTCAGGGAGTTGACGGAGGCCCGGGTCGAGCTGTCGGCGGGCAGCGGCACGCTGCGGGACCAGTCGAACCCGGTCGGCCGGGCGGATCCGCTGGAGGCCGCGTACCTGCTGGCGGCGAGCGGGGCGCTGGGCCCGGAGGAGGCGTACGACGCGGTGGCGAACCGGGCCCGGACGGCGCTCGGGCTGCCGCCGGTCCGGGTGGACGCCGGGTTCCCGGCGGAGCTCCTGGCGGTGCGCGGCGACAGCCTGGCCGGGGCGCTCGCCGGCGGGCACAGCCGGCTGGTGGTGCACAGCGGGCGGGTGGTCAGCCGGACCAGCGCCGTACGGGAGTTCGCGGACACCGTGGCGCTGGCGCTGCCGCGGCAGTCGGGGAGCAGCGGCGGGGGCTGAGCCCGTCGGGAACAGGCGTAGGGGCGCGCAATGGACAGTTGCGCGCCCCTCCCCCACCTGCTGGCCGCCTTGCGGCGGCGGGAGCGGGCCCCTGCCTCCCCCACATTGGAGCCGGCGCCCGCTCGGACAGCACTGACGCTACGCCCGCGCACGACCGCTCCCGACCGGCCTTGACGCCCTCCTGTCGGTGAACCGGCGCCTCTTGACGGGCCTTTGACGGCGGAGCCGTCCCGTCAGGGCTCGTACCGGTACCCGATGCCCGGTTCGGTGATCAGGTGCCGCGGCCGGGCCGGGTCCCGCTCCAGTTTGCGGCGCAGCCCGGCCAGGTAGACCCGCAGGTAATTGCCGCGCTCCTCCTGGGCCGGCCCCCACACCTCGCGCAGGATCTGCCGTCCGGGCACGAGCCGGCCCGGGTTGGCGAGCAGCAGGGCGAGGATGCGCCACTCCGTCGGGGTGAGCCGCACCGGGCCGGACGGGCCGGTGACCGTGGTGGCGGCGAGGTCCACGGTGTGGTCGCCGATGACCGGCCGGAGCAGCGGGAGGCCGCCTAAGGGCCGGCGCAGCACCGCGCGGAGCCGGGCGAGCAACTCCTCCATCTGGAAGGGCTTGGTGAGGTAGTCGTCGGCGCCGGCGTCGAGGGCGCCCACCTTGTCGGCGGCGCCGGAGCGGCCGGACAGCACGATGATCGGCATCGCGCTGTGGCTGCGCAGGCCGCGCAGGACGTCCATGCCGTCGACGTCCGGCAGGCCGAGGTCGAGCAGGACGGCGTCCGGGCTGGTGCGGGCGGCGCGGTCGAGCGCCTCACCGCCGCTGGCGGCCGTCCGGACGGCGTAGTGCCGGGCGCTGAGGTTGATCCTCAGCGTGCGCAGCAGAGCCGGTTCGTCGTCGACGATCAGGATCTCACTCATGCGGCCACCTCGACCCGCTCGGCGGTCGCTTCGCGGAACACGCACCTCTCGATGCTTCTCCCCCGGTCTCCGGCCGGGGGACCCCCGTGCTGCGCTCATTCATTTCCGGGCTCCTCCCGAGTGGCTGCTGAGGGCAGGGTGAGCAGCATCGTGGTGCCGCCCCCGGGGGTGTCCTCGACCTCCAGGCTGCCGCCCATGGCTTCGGCGAGGCCGCGCGAGAGGGCGAGGCCGAGGCCGACGCCGGTCGTGTTGTCGGTGTCGCCGAGGCGCTGGAACGGCAGGAAGACCCGGTCCCGGTCCTCGGGGGCGATGCCGGGGCCGCGGTCGATCACCCTGATCTCGACCTGGTCCGCGTGGTGGCTGGCGGTGACCAGGACGGGCGCACCGGGCGCGTTGTGGCGCAGCGCGTTGGTGATCACGTTGGCGAGGACGCGCTCCAGCAGCGGGGGGTCGGCGAGCACCGGCGGGGCGGTGTCGAGGTCGAGCGGCTGGACCGGCGCGTACGGGTCGGGGAGGCTGTCCAGCGCCCGCGGCAGGATCTCGTCGAGGTGGATATCGGAGAGGTGCAGGGTGAGGGCGCCGGCCTGGAGGCGGCTCATGTCGAGCAGGTTGTCGACCAGGCGGGTGAGCTTGACCAGCGACTCGTCGGCGGTGGCGAGGAGTTCGGCCTGGTCCTCGGGCGAGAACTCGACGTCGGGGCTGCGCAGCGAGCCGACCGAGGCGAGCGCGGCGGCCAGCGGGGTGCGCAGGTCGTGGCTGACGGCGGCGAGCAGGGCGGTGCGCATCCGGTCGGCGGCCTTGATCGGCTCGACCTCCGCGGCGACGACGGCCAGCCGGTCGCGCTCCAGCGCGGCGCCGACGTGGGCGGCGAAGGCGGTCAGGACGCGTTGGTCGGCGGCGGGCAGTCGGCGGCCGGTGAGCACCAGGACGGCGTCGGTGCCGACCGGCACCTCGGTGGTCTCCCCGCCCGGCTCGCCCGGGTGTTCGGCCTCGGAGTGGGCCAGCACCTCGCCGCCGGTGCGGGAGAGCAGGGCGACGGCGTCCATGCCGAAGGCCGTCCGGGACTTCTCCAGCAGCGCGGGCAGCGCGTCGGCGCCGCGCAGCACGCTGCCCGCCAGGGTGGAGAGGGTCTCGGCCTCGGCGGTGGCGCGGGCGGCCCGGCTGGTGAGCCGGCCGGCGTGGTCGACGACGGTGGAGACGGCCAGCGCGACGGCGGCGAAGACCACCAGGGCGACGATGTTGTTCGTCTCGGTGATGGTCAGGGTGTGGACGGGCGGGATGAAGAAGTAGTTGAGCAGCACCGAGGCGATGACGGCGGCCAGCAGCGCTGAGGTGGCGCCGCCGAGCAGGGCGACGACGACGACGCCGAGCTGGAAGATCAGCGCGTCGGTGGTGAGGTTCACGCTGTGGTGCGCCTGGGAGAGGATCCCGGTCAGGATCCACGGCACCACGAAGCCGGCCGCGTAGCCGGCGATGGTGCGGCGCTTGGAGTGGCGCCGGCCGAGCGAGGGCAGCTTGCCGCGGCCGGTGAACTCGTGGGTGACCATGTGGACGTCGATG